>DASWLV010000175.1:0-38578 GCA_036400075.1 Pyrinomonadaceae bacterium | reverse complement strand
CTTGCGGTTTTCCAAAAGCTCGTAAATCCGCTGGTCGCGCTGTTCGCTCAAAATACGAATTTCGTCTTCGAGGTCGCGGCGCAGACGCTCTTCTTCCATTCCTTCGATGTCCATCGAACGCTCGTCTTTTTCAGTTCCCTTGCGGGTGAAAACCTGAACGTCAACGACCGTTCCGTCAATTCCCGGAGGCGCGGTTAAGCTGGCGTCTTTTACGTCGCCCGCTTTTTCGCCGAAGATTGCGCGCAAGAGCTTTTCTTCCGCCGTCAACTGAGTTTCGCCTTTCGGCGTCACTTTTCCGACGAGAATCGAGCCGGGTTTGACCTGCGCGCCGATTCGGATAATTCCGCTTTCGTCCAAATCGCGGAGCATATTTTCGCCCACGTTTGGAATGTCGCGCGTGATTTCTTCGGGTCCGAGTTTGGTGTCTCGCGCTTCGATTTCGAGTTCTTCAATGTGAATCGAAGTGTAATAATCTTCTTTCACGAGCTTCTCGGAAACCAAGATTGCGTCCTCGAAGTTGTAGCCGCGCCAGGGCATAAACGCGACCATCACGTTTCTGCCGAGAGCAAGCTCGCCTTTGTCCGTACAAGGTCCGTCCGCTATAACCTGACCTTTTTTAATTCGCTCGCCGATTTGGACAATCGGGCGCTGATTGATACAAGTGTTTTGGTTCGAGCGCGTGAATTTGACGAGCGAATAAATATCCGCCGTCACCTCGCGCGAAATCGTGCCGTCAACGTTGTGATCGGCTTTGACGATGATGCGTTCCGAGTCAACGTAATCAACAACTCCGTCGCGTTTTGCCACAACGACCGCGCCCGAATCCTGCGCCGTCACTCGCTCCATTCCGGTTCCGACAAACGGAGCTTCGGCGCGGAGCAGCGGAACTGATTGACGCTGCATATTAGAACCCATCAAAGCGCGGTTCGCGTCATCGTTTTCGAGAAACGGAATCAGAGACGCGGCGACCGAAACGAGCTGTTTCGGCGAAACGTCCATATATTGGATTTCTTCGCGTCGGGCGAGAAGAAATTCACCGGCTTCGCGCGCCTGATTACGCTCGTTGATCATATAGCCGTTTTTGTCCAGCTCAATGTTCGCCTGTCCGACAATCCACTTATCTTCTTCCCAGGCAGTCAGATAAAACGGATACGGTTCATACTGCGCGATGCGCCCGCCGTCTTTGATTTCGGCGTTTGCGGCATCTACTTCGTCCTGTCGAGCGTGAGTGTTCGGTTTATATTTCGTGTCGCCGCCGTTCAGAATTTTGACGTATTCGATAACGCGACCGTCTTCGACTTTGCGATACGGCGATTCGATAAATCCGAATTCGTTAATTCTGGCGAAGCACGACAACGACGAAATCAAACCAATGTTCGGACCTTCCGGCGTTTCAATCGGACAAATGCGCCCGTAGTGCGTCGGGTGAACGTCGCGGACTTCAAATCCCGCGCGTTCGCGCGACAATCCGCCCGGTCCGAGTGCCGACAGACGACGTTTGTGCGTGATTTCCGACAGCGGATTCGTCTGATCCATAAACTGCGACAATTGCGACGAACCGAAAAATTCGCGCACAGCAGCGGTGACGGGTTTTGCGTTTACCAAATCGCGCGGCATCGTCGTGTGCATTTCCTGCTGAATGGACATTTTTTCCTTGATGGCGCGTTCCATTCTTTCCAGACCAATTCGGAATTGATTTTCGAGCAGCTCGCCGACGGCGCGGACGCGGCGATTGCCTAAATGGTCAATGTCGTCCGGTTTAAACTCATTCGGCTTGCGGCGCATTTTGAGCAGGTAATTAACGACTTCGACAAAATCCGGCGCGGAAAGAAGCGGATCGTTAATCCGGTCTTTTTCCGGTCTGCCCATTTTAATGTTAAATTTCAGGCGTCCGACGCGCGACAAATCGAATTTGCGGGCATCGAAAAACATTCCTTCCATTAAACGATAAGCGGTCGGAACGGTCGGCGGATCGCCCGGGCGCATTTTGCGGTAAATCTCCAGCATCGCGTCAACCGGTTTGGTAATCGCGTCTTTGCGCAAAGTCGCGGTCAAAATGCCGCCGATGTCGTCGCGTTCCGGGAAGAAAACCGTAAAACGCTCGACGCCGGATTCGACGATTTCCTGCAATTTCGCCGCCGTGATTTCGTTGTTGGCTTCGAGCAGAACTTCGCCGGTTTCCAGATTTACGATGTCTTCGAGCGCAAAAGCGTTTTCAAATTCCGCCGGTCCCACTTCGACTTCCGCCGTGCCCATTTTCCGCAATTCGCGCACGGCTGATTGCGTGATTTTCTTTCCGGCTTTAACCAGAACATCGTCCTTGCCCGCAATGTCTTCGTCTGCGCGCATTCCGACGAGATTTGTATCGCCCGATTCCGGCAACTGAACCATCAGTTTGCCTCTGTCAACGCGAACGTCTTCAGCGGTGTGAAACAACCGCAGAATTTCCGCATTTGAAAAACTGGCGTTTTTGACGACTTCTTCGATCAGCGAATCGGAAGTCAAACCGCTCAAATCGAATTTCGGGCTGAGCCACAAACCGAGCGCGCGGAGAAGCGTCGTCGCCAGCATTTTTTTCTTGCCGAGACGAGCATTTAAAATATTTTTGGCGTCGTATTCAAACTCGACCCACGAGCCTCGATACGGAATAACTTTGGCGATAAACGTTCCGCGCTCGGCTTTGAAAAAGACGCCGGGCGAGCGGTGAAGCTGCGAAACGATAACTCGCTCCGTGCCGTTGATAACGAAAGTCCCGTTTTCGGTCATCAGCGGAATCTCGCCGAAAAACACTTCTTCTTCTTTGATGTCGCGGATAGTGCGCGCTTGCGTTTCCGCGTCAATGTCGAAAACTGTCAGGCGAATTTTTACTTTCAGCGGAACGCCGTAGGTCATTCCGCGTTCCTGACATTCCTGTTGCTCGTGTTTGTGTTTTAAACCTACGGGTTCGCCGCAGTTGTCGCACAAACGCGGGCGGACGTTGTTAAATGTGCCGCAACTTCCGCACATCGTTTCGCCCGGATTGAGCGGGTCAACTTTGATTTTCGTGCCGCACTCTTTACAGTTGGCGCGCAAATAACCTAAACCTTCGAGATTTCCGCATTTGCACTGCCAGTTACCGATTTGATACTCGACAAAATCAAGTTTCGCCGTTTCGCGGAAATCGGAAACCGGGAAAACGGACGAGAAAACCGCTTGCAAGCCGATGGGTTCGCGCTCTTCGGGCAGCAAATCCATTTGCAGAAAGCGTTCGTAAGATTTTTTCTGAACTTCGATTAAATTCGGAATTCGCACGGCTGTGCTGATCCGCGAAAAATCAACACGCTGCGGTGCCTGACTGGTTCGTCGTCCCAGCCCGACGACTTTTGTTTGAAGGGGATTGTTAATCATAATTGTTTGCGTGATTTTCCCTGTGGTCTCTTTTTTGGTTGCGAGAGCCTTCGATTTTTGCTACGATGCGCTGCAACCGTAAATTCCCAACTAAAAGACAGAAATGCGGTTAGGGCGACAGATCGCCCGAACCGCTTTTAACTGCAGTTTAAAATCGTTTACTAAAATCGTCTTTCTTGACGGTTTTTCCACCTGTCAAGCCAATATAAATAATTATTACTCAACCTTTCAGGTCAAGCCTTTATGATGAAATTAACTTTAAAACGAGTTGCCCGAAATCAAAAATGATGAATTATGAATGATGAACGATGAAGTATTTTTAATTCATCGTTCATCATTCCGCGTTCATCGTTTATTTTACGTCAACCGATGCGCCCGCTTCGGTCAATTTGGTTTTGATCGCTTCGGCTTCGTCTTTCGAGACGCCTTCTTTGACCGGCTTCGGCGCGCCGTCAACCAAATCTTTGGCTTCTTTCAATCCCAAAGCGGTGATCTCGCGGACGACTTTAATGACGTTGATTTTGGCTGCTCCCGCAGCGGTTAAAATAACATCAAATTCGGTTTGCTCTTCCGCAGCCGGAGCCGCGCCGGCGCCATCACCGCCGCCTGCTGCCGGAGCCGCCGCGACCGCTGCTGCCGCTGCCGAAACGCCGAAAGTTTCTTCGATGTCTTTGACGAGCTGAGCGGCGTCAAGCAATGTCATAGATTTTAAAGCATCAATAATTTCTTCTCTGGATACTGCCATTTTTCTAAATCTCCTTAATTTTACGGTTTCTAAGTTTGTTTTTTGGTTGCTGTTTTTCTGTTTGCAGCCGTACTAACTCAATGGGACATTTCGTTTCTTTGCTTGCATCTCAAATACTCGAAACGTCCGAAACCGAAAGCGACCTGACCCGTCGCTTCGCTCGTTTTCCATCTTGAGCGCCCGACCTTACGAGATTTTCGATTGCCGAAAGTAATAATCAGCAATCGAAAATCAAAAATTTACTGCTCGCCTTTTTGCTCGGCAACTTGATTAACGACAACTGCCAAGTTGCGCGGAACGGCGCTGATGACCGTTGCAAGGCGCTGTGCCTGAGCGTTGATCAAAAACATAATTTTTGCGATCAACTCTTCTTTTGAAGGCAAATTCGCTAGTGATTCCACTTGCTTAAGATCAACGACTTTGCCTTCGACGATGCCAACTTTGAAGTTGAAAATGTCGCCGTTGTCTTTGACGATTTTCGACAAAGTTTTCGACAATTGAACCGGATCGCCTTCGGAAAAAGCGATTGCCGAGACGCCTTTAAAATGTTCGGTAGCGCCTTCAAAAGGCGTGCCTTCGATGGCTTTGATCGCCAGTTTGTTTTTGACGACCTTGTATTTCGCGCCCGCATCACGCAGTTGATTGCGTAATTCCTGGTCTTTGGCGACCGTTAATTTGTTAAATCCGATAACCAACGCCGCGTTCGAGTTTTGAAATTGCTCCGTGAGGGCGTTCAGGTCTTCTTGTTTTTGTTTTCTGGTTTTCATTTCTTCTTAATCGCTCCTCACTTTTTATCTGCCATAGGCGAGTTCGTCGAGCAAAACGCCCGGACTCATCGTCGCGGCTAAATTAACTTTTTTAACGTAACGACCTTTCGCCGTTGACGGCTTGGCTTTGATAACGGCGTCAATCAAAATGCGCGCATTGTCTTTTAATTTATCGTTATCGAAGGAAACTTTGCCGACCGGAACGTGAATCACGCCGGTTTTATCAACGCGGTATTCGACTTTACCGGCTTTGGTTTCTTCAATTGCGGTGCGAACATCGTTTGTCACGGTTCCGGTTTTCGGATTCGGCATCAAGCCGCGCGGTCCGAGAACTTTACCCAAAGCGCCGACGAGACGCATCATATCGGGCGTCGCAATTACGGCGTCGAAATCAACCCAGCCGCCTTTGATACGGTTGACGATTTCCTCACCGCCGACTTCATCGGCTCCGGCTTCCTGAGCTTCGCGCACTTTGTCGCCCTGCGTAATGACAACGATTTTCTTCGCTTTGCCGCCCAAACCGTGCGGCAAAACGACCGTTCCGCGAACCATCTGATCGGCTTTGCGCGGATCAACTCCGAGCCACATCGTCAGTTCAACGGTTTCATCGAATTTGGCAAATGCGATTTCTTTGACTTTCGCAATGCCTTCTTCCATTGTGTGACGCTTATGCGGCTCGACTTTTTCCAGAGCCGCTCTAAATTTTTTTCCGTGTTTTCTCATAATTTTAGGTTTTAACGAATTCCGAAGAATTCTCCCTTTCTTTAAAATTTATTATTCAATCGTTAAGCCCATACTTTTCGCCGTGCCTTCGATTGTTTTGACCGCCGATTCCAAATTTGTCGTATTTAAATCCGGCATCTTTGTTCTGGCGATCTCTTCAATTTGAGCGCGCGAAATAGTGCCGCTTTTTTCCCGATTCGGTTTGCCCGAACCTTTGGGAATGCCCGACGCTTTTCGTAAAAGATCAGCCGCAGGCGGAGTTTTCGTTTCAAACGTGAACGAACGGTCGCCGTAAACCGTGATCACGACCGGGATTTTCATATCCGGGTCCATTTGCGCGGTTTTGGCGTTGAACTGTTTGCAAAACTCCATAATGTTGACGCCGTGCTGACCGAGCGCCGGACCGATGGGCGGAGCCGGATTGGCTTTGCCCGCCGGAACCTGCAATTTGATATAACCTGTAATTTTCTTAGCCATACGATTTCGATTCACGATTTTGGCTGACCTCGAAAAAAGTCAGCCAAAAATGTCCTCTGTTTTTTTTTAAATTAAAACTTTTATTCTTCTTCCGCAAACGTCACTTTTTCAACGTCGAGGAAGTTTAATTCAACCGGAGTCGAGCGTCCAAAAATCGTCACTGTCACTTTCAGCGTTGATTTTTCTTCGTTTACTTCTTCGACTTTTCCGGTAAAGCTGGCGAAAGGTCCCGATTTAATACGGACAACCTCGCCGATTGCATAAGTAAATTTCGGTTTCGGTTTTTCCGCCGCGACTTCGACGTTGTGAACGATCTGATCAACTTCTTCCTGCGTCAGCGGAGTCGGATTATGCCCGCCGATAAAGCCCGTAACCTTCGGCGTTGATTTAATAACGTGAAAAACGTTGTCGGGAATTCGTCCGCGTTCTTCGTCGCATTCGATTTCAACCAGAACATAGCCCGGATAAAACATCCGGCGCGATTCGATGCGCTTGCTTCCGCGCATTTCGACAACCGTTTCCATCGGCACCAGGACGTTAGTAATCTGTTCGCGAAGCTCCATATCTCGGATACGAGCATTCAAACTTTCAAGAACCTTATTTTCGTGTCCCGAATAAGTGTGGAGAAAAAACCACTGTTTCATTGTTCAAAGACCTCAAACGCCCGCTGCCTTGTTAACCAGCCATTCAATTCCCTGTAGAATGTAAACCCAAGTCCAGTCAACTAAAAACAAAAAGATTGCGAAGAAAATGACGTTAATAATGACGATCAGCGTCGTCCCCTGCACGTCTTCGCGCGAAGGATACGAGACACGGTTCAGTTCTTCGCGAGTTTCCTGAACAAACTGCCCGACGCCGCCTTTTTCGTCCGATTTAATTGTGTCAACAGCTTCCGCCACTGAAGTAACTCCTCTACTTAAATAAAAATGGCAGGGGTATCAGGACTCGAACCCGAACCTTCGGTTTTGGAGACCGCGATGCTAACCATTGACACCATACCCCTCTGGCGAAAGAGAAATCTTATCTCTCTTACTTGTTTTCTTTATGCGACGTATGTTTGCGACAGTTGTTACAAAACTTATTAAACTCCAAACGATCTGGAGTTGTCTTTTTGTTTTTCGTCGTCACATAGTTGCGATGCTTACAAACCGTACATTGCAGCGTAACATTATCTCTCGGCATTTCTCTATAAATGATAACGAGTAATTAGCGATAAGTAAAAACCGATTACTAATTACCCGTTATATCTTTAACTTAACTACTCAACGATTTCGGTAACAGTACCTGCTCCGACTGTTCTTCCGCCTTCACGAATTGCGAAACGCAACCCTTTTTCCATTGCAATCGGAGCGATCAATTCGATCTCCATTTGAATGTTATCACCGGGCATCACCATTTCTACTCCTGCCGGAAGATGTGCAACTCCCGTGACGTCCGTTGTTCTAAAATAAAACTGCGGACGGTATCCGGTGAAAAAAGGAGTGTGCCTGCCGCCTTCTTCTTTCGTTAAGACATAAGCTTCCGCCTTGAATTTCGTATGCGGAGTAATACTTCCCGGTTTGGCGATCACCTGTCCGCGTTCGATGTCTTTTCTATCAACGCCTCTTAAGAGTAATCCAACGTTATCTCCGGCAACGCCTTCATCCAGAAGCTTTTTGAACATTTCAACTCCGGTCACGACAGTCGCACGGGTGTCGCGAATTCCGATGATTTCCACCGTTTCGTTGACCTTAACAATGCCGCGTTCAATTCTTCCCGTTGCAACCGTGCCGCGTCCCTGAATCGTAAAAATATCTTCTACCGGCATCAGGAAAGGTTTATCGGTTTCGCGTGCGGGAGTCGGAATATAACTGTCAACCGCCGCCATCAATTCATCGATCTTCGCTTCCCACTGCGCTTCTCCGTTTAATGCTCCTAAGGCAGAGCCTTGGATAACCGGAATATCATCGCCGGGAAATTCATAAGAAGAAAGCAATTCTCTGACTTCCAATTCGACCAATTCGAGAAGTTCCGCGTCGTCAACCATATCGACTTTGTTCATAAAGACGACCATCGACGGAATGCCGACCTGACGTCCGAGCAAAATGTGTTCTCTGGTCTGCGGCATCGGTCCGTCCGTTGCTGCAACCACAAGAATCGCTCCGTCCATTTGCGCCGCTCCCGTGATCATGTTTTTGACATAATCGGCGTGACCAGGACAATCTACGTGCGCGTAATGACGATTCGGCGATTCGTATTCGACGTGAGCGGTCGCAATCGTGATTCCTCTGGCGCGTTCTTCCGGCGCGTTATCAATCGAATCGAACGAGCGAAACACCATTTTCGGGTTGTTCTTGCTCATCACTTTCGTGATGGCAGCGGTTAATGTGGTTTTGCCGTGATCAACGTGTCCGATGGTTCCGATGTTGACGTGCGGCTTGCTTCTATCAAATTTCTCTTTCGCCATTTTTAATAACCTCTGTTAATAACTTGATGTAAATAAAAACTGATAAGCCCAAGACGGGACTTGAACCCGTGACCTCTTCCTTACCAAGGAAGTGCTCTACCACTGAGCTACTTGGGCAGAAATCAGAAAATTTTATGGAGCGGGAGACGAGGCTCGAACTCGCGACATTCAGCTTGGAAGGCTGACGCTCTACCAACTGAGCTACTCCCGCCCGACTGGTGCAGAGGGTAGGATTCGAACCTACGTAGGGCGTTAGCCCGACGGGTTTACAGCCCGTTGCCTTTAACCACTCGACCACCTCTGCAATTTTATCAACTGCTTACTACTGACACCTCTGCTGTCAGTTGCAAAACTCTGATATTAGCCGATTCGGTTTCTCTTTTGCAAGCGCGCTAAATGGTGTTTTCAAAATTCGTCGGGCGCGTCCGTTTTCTTTTGAACCGTGAGACGCTGGGCGCGCGGATGATGTTGCTCGTAAGTTGCTTTCAAATGATTGTCAGTAATGTGCGTGTAAATCTGAGTCGTCGAAATATCCGCGTGACCGAGCATCGCTTGAACCGAACGCGAATCAGCGCCCCGCTGTAAAAGATGAGTGGCGAAACTGTGCCGCAAAGTGTGCGGCGAAACATTTTCAAAACCGCATTTTTCCGCGCAATCTCTGACCAAATTATAAACATCTTGTCGGGAAAGCGGCTTGCCCAATTTGCTGACGAACAAAATCGGGCTGTTTTGATTTTCGTTTTTGCGCCGAGCGTTGAAATAATCCAACAACCACAGAACCGCACTTTTGCCGAGTGGTATGCCGCGTTGTTTATTGCCTTTGCCATGACAAGTTAAGACGCCGGAATCAATGTCAATATCGGAAATTTTCAGATTGATAATTTCTGAAACTCTCATTCCGCAAGCATATAGAACTTCGAGAATCACACGGTCGCGCAAACCAGTTTCGGTTTCGACATCCGGCATCGCAAACAAACGGTCAATTTCTTGTTCAGTCAAAAAACGCGGCAGATAAAAGCCTTTTTGCGGCGCGACCAAATCTTCCGCCGGATTTTTCTTAAGGTGACCATCAAGCAATAAAAATTTGTAAAAACCGCGCGCCGTCGAAATCATCCGCCCGATTGAAGTCGGCGACAAACCTTCGCGCGCGAGCGAAACCTGCCATTCGCGTAATTCGGCGCGAGTCAGATTCAAAATTTCCAAATTGCTTTTCTCAGCCCAAATTTGCAGCCGGTTTAAATCGCGCTCGTAGCTTTCCCACGAATTGCGCGCCAAACCTTTTTCGACGCGCAAATAATGGATAAATTCCCGGACAAAATCGCGTTGTTTTCCGCTCATTAAATTTAAAAATCGTCGTAATATCTTCGCGGCGCGGGCGGGCAGCCGGATAAATCAAAAACCGATTCGTATTCTACACGAGCGCTGCCGTCCAAATTCGTAAAAGTTCGCCGCATATTCCATCTCGATAAATTAAACGTGCGAAAGTCGTTCATTGGATTGTTTTGCAAACGCCTCACAATCTCCTTTTTGACCGTGCATTGCTGCTCGAAAGTCATTTCAGGAAAACCGTCTGCTAAAGATGGAATTGCATCGTCGCTTAAATTATGAGCTAAATAATTCACGTCAAAAGAGCGACCTCGCTGCAGCAATTTGACGTTATGACGGACTATCAAATCATCCGGGTTCAAAACGTTCAATCCGCCGACAACTAAAAGCGCAGTCCATAATGCGCCCCAAGCGAAAAATTTCGGCTGCCCGCGCAAAACCGTCGCGCCGAACCACAGAAAAACAAGCGCCAGCCAGAACATAAACGCCGTCGGATAAAGCCGCATCGTCGTCAATCCGTAACCGAGATTTCCCGTGTAAAGCAGCATTCTTTGAACGGCGGAAAACATTATGACGAACAGCAGAGCGATGTTGATTCCGGCGAGAACGCGGAAAAGCTTTTCCCCAAAAGGTTCGTCTTTACGCAAGAGCCAGTGCGCGGTCAGCAAAATCGGCAGAGTCAAACCGGCAACCCAGCACAGCTCGAAAAATCCGCGCCGGGCGTATTCGGCGAGCTTGAAATTTTCGGTCGTTTGAACAAAATCCATTCCGCCGAAAAAATAACGCAACTGAATAATGACAAAACCTAGAAACAGCAGATTTATCAAACCCAGAACAACGCCGGTTTCGATTGCGCCGAGCGAAAAAATACTATTTTTGGGAGTTTCGTTGGTCGCATTTTCCGTTGCGGCTGTTTCGCTTTTCGCTTCTTCAGCAGCGTTCGGCTGTTCGGAAATGTCCACCACAGATTTTTCCGGTTTGATTGTTAAAATTTCCGGCGTCGGTGTGTTGTTTGTAAAATTCTGAGCAAAAAGATTTTCGAATAGCGCGCCGCGCAAATAACCTGCGGTTATCCACGCCAGAAAACCGAAAAGAAGAAGATGTCCGAACACAGTTGCCGGTTCAATATTGAAAGTGTTTTTGACAATTCCTTCAAAAACGGCGTCGGCAGCCATAAACAGCGCGCCGAAAACCAGCAGAATCGGGGCGGCAATCGCCAGCCCGCGCAAAACGGCGGCGGCGTGTTTCATCCATCCGCGCTGCGGCAATTTAGCCCATTCAATATCGCCGAAAACCAGAAAAAATGGTGCGAAAGCCGCATTCAAACCGCTGGAAATCGCGCCCGCCGCATAATGAAGGAATCCGGCGACTTTGGTTTGAATTCCCAGGGATGGCAAAGACAGAATTGATAAAATCGCCAGCATTATCAAAATGTCCAAAAATTGCAGCGTCAGCGAATCGCGCCAGACGAACATTGCGGCAAATACCACGAGCGCCGCGTGCAAAGCAAGATTTTCGCGCTGTAAAAGCGCGCGTTTTCTTCTGAGCGTTAAAGCAATCAACGCGGCGACCAGCGAGGCGATCCAGAGCAAAAGATTCAAGCCCCATGGCGTCGCGCGCAGCAGCGCGTCTCCCAAAATTCCCAAAAGAATTGCCGCTTCCAAAATTTCGAGTCCGGTTTTAGTTTTCTCATTCATAAATTTGATTTAAAAATTCAGAGCAGTCTGTGATTCCGGTTCGAGACGAAACAAAGAGCGTTTGTGCCAGAGGCTGTCTTCGTCGCCGATTAAAAACATTTCAAAAACTTTGTCCACACCGACGCCTTCGGCAATATCGAGACGCGGATTAGACACATTTTCGGGTAAATCGAAAACCGTTTCTTTTTCAAACATTCCGCCCGCCGAAACTTTCGTATCCCAGGACGGTTCGGGATTTTCCAAATCCGCAAGTCGTTTGAATCTGCGCCCGTCGGCGTCAACAACTTCAAGCTCCGGCGCGTGCAAACCGAGTTCGGCTCGCCGCGCGTCGCTGAAAATTTTCACGCGCACGACATAAAACTCGCCGTCGGCAGTTTTGTTCCCAAAAGTTTTGGTTTTCCTCACATCCGTGACAGCCGCGCGGATATGACAGTCGAGATAGAAACCGCAAAACGCCTTCGGCTCATTCAAATTCAAAGTTTTTTCCGCGCTAAAAAGCGAAACCGTAACCAGCAAAACAGCATAAACGCCGAACCAAACTCCGACCGCGCCGAAAACAAATTTCGCCAGCCAAACCTGCCGCGTCACGCCCGCCACAATCATCAGCAAAACCGCCAAAAACAAGCCGCCAATCGTCAAAAGCATTAATAAAACGCCCATAATTGCACCTTAATTTCGTAAAATTGCTAAACAGCCTTCATAGCTTTTATCAGCGCTTCCATATGATTTAAATATTTTTCTAAAGACGCGCGCCCATCGGTGGTGATTTTGTATTCGGTGAGCGGCGTTCTGCCTTTAAATGATTTCACGCACTCAATATAGCCCGCGTCTTCGAGCTTGCGGGCGTGGACGCTCACGTTGCCGTCTGTAGTTTGCAACAGTTTTTTCAAATCGTTAAAGCTCAGGCTCTCGTTCGCCGCCAGCGCGCTGATAATTCCGAGCCTCATTCGCTCGTGAATAACTTTGTCCAAATCGTTGGAAACCGATTCCGCCGCGCGCTCGACCTTTTTTATAGTCCGAGCCGTCGGTTGTTTCACATCTCCGTTTGGTTCGTTTTCCAAAGGCTGTTCCGCCAAAGCCAAATTTCTTCTCGCCATTTTTAACTTCTTTTTCAATCAGCCGCGAACGACAAATTACAATTCGTAATTCGTAATTTGAAATTCGTAATTGATTTTCACCCTCCGTGTTTTCTCGCAATGATGATTCCGAAAATGATTTGCAGCGCGCCGAATCCGGCTGCCATAAAATAATCGCCGTATGCGGGCGGAAAAATCGCCGCAATCGCGCCCAAAATCAAAAAGCCAATGCCCATCAAAGGCACCGGCTTGACCGAAAACATTCCGCCCGTGACAATCGCCGCTCCGTATAAAAGCAGCCAGACGACCGGCAAAACATCGGTTTGATTCGTTTTATAAAGCAGCACCGTCAACACAAGTCCGGCAAACAGCGGCGGCGCAAAACCGAAAGCAAATTTTCTGGCAGGCGCGCTAAAAAGCGAATCTTCCATCAATCTTGATTTCTGCCACATCGCCAAAAAACCGATGGCGGAAGCTAACAGAACTTCCGCCATCCAGGTTATTAACCAAAATTTTGTCGAGCTTTGATTTGCCGCAACTATGCTCGCGCCGATTGCCGTCGCGCCCATCAAAGCGCCGCCGTAACCCGGAACCGCCGTAAACGAAGCATTGGCGCGTTCCATCGTCTCGCGGATAAACCGCAAATTATCAATCGCCCGGTCGCCCAAGCTCGGCGGATTATCCGCAGTTTCTTCGTCTTCGTTTCGCAGTGGAAATTGGTGAACCGACATTTTTTGTTCGATTTCCGGCAGTTGCTTGCCGCTCTAAATTACTTACAGTTTGAATAATAATCGGTTTTTAGATTTTGTCAAGAACTTTGCATTGCAAAGCAAAAAGATATTTTAAAAGCGAAGTTTTCAAGCTTCGCTTTTATTAATGTCGGCACTCAATTTCGTAAATCAACCGCCTAACTTATCGAGCGCAAAGGCGGCTAGAAAACCCAAAACCGTAGCCAATCCGGCGAAATTATGAGCGGTTTCAAACGCTTCGGGAATCATTGTGTCAACCAGCATCGCTAAAATCGCTCCGGCGGCGACGGCAGTAGTCGCGGCAATCACATTTTCGGAAAACCCGCTAAAAACCGTGTATCCGACAACCGCCGAAATGCCGGAAGCGAGGGCGATGCTCGTCCAAATGCCAAAAATATAAACGGCGGAGCGTCCGGCTTTTTTCATTCCGGCGGAACTGGAAAGACCTTCCGGCAGATTTGAGAGAAAAATTGCGACGACCGCCACGAGCGATACGCTGCCGCCCGTGATCAAGCTCAAACCGATGACGATTGATTCGGGAATTCCGTCAAGTAGCGCGCCGAGGGCAATCGCCAAACCTCCGCCCGAATCTTCGTTTTCCTCTTTTTGGTGTTCGCCGGAACGCTTGCGGTGTTTTGCGCCTTGTTTGGCGAGAATGATGTTGGCGACGGTAAAAACCGCCGCGCCGCCGATGAAACCGAGCGCGGTCGAGCCGAAACCGCCGCGCCGGTACGCTTCTTCCATTAATTCAAACGACAAAGCCGAAATCAAAACGCCGCTGCCGAACGCCATCACAGTGGCGACGACTCGCTGCGGAATCTTGAAAAAATAACCGATTGCCGCTCCGATAACGAGCGCGCCGCCCGCCAGAAGTCCCCACAATCCGGCTTCAATCCAAGTTGGAATCATCGTTTTCTAAACCTTTGTCCGTATTGAAAAAGCGCAAAAACGTTCAGATTTCCGCCACATTGTAAATCACTAAGCTCTGGTTAAATGACGATATTTAACGCGGTGCGGCTGATCGGCTTCGGCTCCGAGACGACGTTTGCGGTCGGCTTCGTATTCGGAATAATTTCCGTCAAACCAGATGACGCGCGAATCACCTTCAAAAGCTAATATGTGCGTCGCAATGCGGTCTAAAAACCAGCGGTCGTGACTGATGACAACGGCGCAGCCCGCGAAATTTTCGAGAGCTTCTTCCAACGCGCGCATCGTATTCACGTCCAAATCGTTGGTCGGCTCGTCGAGCAAAATCACGTTTGCGCCGCTTTTCAGCATTTTTGCGAGATGAACGCGATTGCGCTCGCCGCCGGAAAGCTGTCCGACGCGCTTTTGCTGGTCTGTTCCCGAAAAGTTAAAACGCGCAACGTAGGCGCGCGACTGCACTTCGCGTTTTCCGAGTTGAACGACATCTAAACCTTCGGAGATTTCTTCCCAAATCGTTTTATCGGCGTTGAGCGTTCGGTTTTGGTCAACGTAGCCGAGCTGTACGGTTTCGCCGACTCGAAAATCTCCGGCGTCGGGCGTTTCCTGTTTGGTAATCAAGCGAAACAGCGTAGTTTTGCCCGCGCCGTTCGGACCTATAACGCCGACGATTCCGCCCGGCGGCAAACTGAATTCGAGGTTTTCAAACAACAATTTGTCATCGTAGGCTTTGGCAACCGATTGCGCTTCGATAACCAGATTTCCGAGCCGCTCGCCCGGCGGAATATAGATTTCCAAATCTTCGGCGCGTTTTTCCGATTCCTGCGAAACCATCTGCTCGTAATCGTTGATGCGAGCTTTCGATTTCGCGTGTCTGCCTTTCGGCGACATCCGAATCCATTCCAATTCGCGCTGCAAAGTTTTGGCGCGTTTGTCTTCGCCTTTTTCTTCGAGCTTCAAACGCGCTTCTTTTTGTTCGAGCCACGACGAATAATTGCCTTTCCACGGGATTCCCTGACCGCGGTCGAGTTCTAAAATCCATCCGGCAACGTTATCGAGAAAATAACGGTCGTGCGTGACGGCGATAATTGTGCCTTCGTATTGCTGCAAATGATGTTCGAGCCATGCAACGGTTTCGGCGTCCAAATGATTTGTTGGCTCGTCGAGCAATAAAATGTCGGGTTTTTGCAGCAGCAAACGGCAGAGCGCAACGCGGCGTTTTTCGCCGCCGGACAAAACTTTTACCGATGTTTCGCCCGGCGGGCAGCGCAGCGCGTCCATCGCCATTTCCAGCCGTGAATCCAACTCCCATGCGTCAAGCGCGTCGAGTCGCTCCTGAACTTCGCCTTGCCGTTCGAGCAGAGCGTTCATTTCGTCATCCGACATTTCTTCGCCGAATTTGGCGTTAATTTCGTCGTATTCCTGCAAAAGATTAACGGTTTCCGCGACCGCTTCTTCGACTGTTTGCCGCACGGTTTTCGATTCGTCAAGCTGCGGCTCCTGCTCCAAATAACCGATTGTAAAACCGGGCGAGACGTGAGTTTCGCCGACGAAATCTTTGTCAACGCCCGCCAGTATTTTGAGCAAAGTTGATTTGCCCGATCCGTTTAAACCGAGAACGCCGATTTTCGCGCCGTAAAAATATGAAAGATAAATGTCTTTTATAATCGGCTTTTTGTCGTAAAACTTCGACACGCCGACCATCGAATAAATAACTTTGTTTGGTTCCGTGCTCATAAAATCCTTTCCTGAACAAATACAAAAACAAGAGCGTAACTAAAAACTGCCGTAACGCGCAAAGGTGACAATCGGCGGCGCGCGGTTTATTTTATTTATGCTCTCCTTTTTTGAAGCAAAACGATGCAGTACAAATTTATTATAAATCGGTTTTTCCAAATTTTAATTTTCGGTGTTTTTTCTACGCTCGCCGTTTTCGCGCAATCGGGTTGGATGATCGCGCAGCAAAATAAATCGAAAGGCGATTACAACACGGTTTTTTTCGCCAATAACGACGACGGCTGGATCGGCGGCGATAATGGTTTTATCGCGCGGACGACCGACGGCGGGCGAAGCTGGACGCAAACTTCGCTCGGCACAAAAGACGCAGTTAACGACGTTTATTTTCGCGGCGAAGAAAAAGGCTATGCTCTGGCGGGCGAGCGGGTTTTTTCCACGACCGACGGCGGTGGAAGTTGGCGCGAAGAGCGAATCTTGCGCGCCGCAGATTACGGGCGAGCGAAACCGGAGCTTTACAGCATCCGTTTTCCCAATAAAAAGAACGGCTGGATTGTCGGCTCGGTCAGCGAAGGCGATGCGGTTGTCGAAAGTCTCGTCCTGCATTCTTCGGACGGCGGACAGCTCTGGCGCAAAGTGCGCGTTCCGACGAACGAAGAATTGATTCATCTCGATTTCGTTAATGACGAACGCGGCTGGATTGTCGGCGCAAACGGGACGATTTTAATGACCGACGATGGCGGCGAAAGCTGGCGCAAACAATTGACCGGCATAACCGTGACGCTTTATCACGTTGATTTTAGAAATTCCGAAAAAGGCTGGGCGGTCGGCGGCAAAGGCACGATTTTGCTGACGACCGACGGTGGAGTTAATTGGACGAAAGCTCCTTCGGGCGTGACGGGTTCTTTGCTCAGCGTCGAATTCGTTAATGATAAAAACGGCTGGGCGGTGGGTCGCGCCGGTGTGGTTTTGCGCTCGGATGACGGCGGGCGGACGTGGATTCGTCAGGATTCGCAAACCAAAGATAATTTGTTCGCGCTCTTCGCCGGAAAAAAAGCGAATTGGGCGGTCGGCGGTAAAGGATTGATTTTAAAATACGAACGCTGATTTTGCCGGGCAAATTCGACTTTGTTATGAACGAAAAACGAATTTCCGATTTTTCGGGCAACGCTCTAAATAGTCAACTCATCTCAAAATCGGGCTAAAGGTTGAGTCGTAAAAACGGGAACACGGCTCAAAGTCTTTCGATTCCTCCTGTTGACTAAGCCCGCCGAGATGAGGGACTCGGCGGGCATTTTTTTGTCTTTTTTTCACTGTTCGTTGTTCGTTGTTCGTTGTTCGTTGTAAATTTAATTAGTTCACTGTTCATCGTCCGTCGCAGATCGCTTTTGCAACGAACAACGAACAACGGACAACGAACAAAACGATGCGCGAATGCCCAAAATGCGGAACTTGCTACGAAGATAAGGTTCTTTTCTGCGAGCATCATCCCGCTGAAACCAAACAAACTTTGCCCGGAACTCCTTTGCTCGCCGGACGCTATTGCCTCAAAAGCCGTCTTGGGCGCGGGGCAATGGGGCAGGTTTATGTCGGAACGGATGAAAATTTCGGCACGCGCAAAGTCGCCGTTAAAACCGTCCGCCCGGATTTGCTTGCGAGCGAAGATTTGCAGGAAGGCGAGGCGATTGCGCGTTTTGAACGCGAAGCGCGAGCAGCGGCTTCAATTCAGCATCCGCACGTCGTCGCCACAACGGATTTCGGCAAAACCGAAGAAGGCGTTTTCTATCTCGTGATGGAATACGTCAAAGGCGAAACGCTCCACGATCTTTTGCGCCGCGAAGGGACTTTGACGACAAAACGCGCGCTCAACCTGCTCAAACAAATCGGCGACGGCGTCGAAGCCGCGCATCAAAGCAGCATTTTGCACCGCGATTTAAAACCCGCGAATATTTTTCTTTTAAAAACCGGAAACGAAGAAGACGACGGCTTTATCAAAGTCGGCGATTTCGGTCTGGCGAAAATCGTTGATCAAGCCGTTTCGCAAATCAGCGCTAAACAAGGTCCGGCTTCGCGCGGAATTATCGGAACGCCCGAATTTATGGCGCCGGAGCAAATGGAATCGGAAAATCCGGTTGACGCCCGCGCCGATGTTTATGCGCTCGGTACAATCGCGTATTTAATGCTTGGCGGGCGCGTGCCTTTCACCGGCGATTTGATGAAAATTATTTCGTCGAAATTCACGCAAGACCCGCCGCCGCTCTCGCAGCTTCGCACCGATCTCGCGCCCGAAATCGAGCGAGCCGTGATGCATGCGCTCGAACGCGAACCGGCAAAACGTCCGACAACCGTTTCGGATTGGCTCAAAGAATTATCAACCGCCGTCCGCGCCAATCCCGATGACGAAGAAGAAAACAAAGGCGGCGGCAGATTAGTAATTCTCGCGCCCATCGGCGCTGAAGTTTATGTTGACGATGAGCGAAAAGGAAGCATCGGCAGTTCGGGCAGAATGATTCTGGCTTCGGTTCCGCCCGGTCGCCACGTTTTGCGCGTCGCACGGCGCGGCGAGCGCGACGACGAGCGGGTGATTGAAATCCGCGAAGATTCCGCCGAACAGGTGATTCAAGCGGTTTTGAAACAGGAAACTGGCAGTCAGTCTTCGCCGTCGCAGGCGGGCAGCGGCGGAATGCGTTCGGGCGCGGAATCGGTGCCGGATGTCGTCGTTTGCACCAATTGCGGCTCGCGTTTCGCCGCCGGAGTCCGTTTCTGCGGGCGCTGCGGCAGCGCGAGCTTTCGCTTTTTGCATCCGCAATCCGAAAACGAATCGGCGCGGCTAAACAATCAGAGTCAATCAAATCAACCGGGAAACGCGCCGCCGTACCGCTTCGTCGTCAACACCAGTCAAGCGACTCATTTTAACTGCCCGCGCTGCAATAAAGTTCTGCCCGTAAATGCGCGTTTTTGCGGGGGTTGTGGTTTAAATCTTGCCGGTTATGTTCCTTCCACAGGTCAGCTTCACAATTCTGTTGCGCCTAACATACCGACCGCGACCGAAGCGGTTTGCCGCAAATGCGGTTCGCGTTATCCAGCCGGAGTGCGTTTTTGCGGACGGTGCGGCAGCGGCATTTAAGTTTTTGAATTGCCGCGCGATTAACGTATAATAATGCCGCCACCGCGCAAATACTGATAAAAAGACAGTCCTTCCCGGTTTATGAAAAGATGTCCCGTTTGCAATCGCACTTATACAGATGAAACTCTGAATTTTTGTCTCGAAGACGGCACGACGCTTGTGGCTTCCGCCGCGTCGGGTTTCGGCTCGATGCCGCAGCAGAATCAACCGAGCCAAAGCTGGCAGCCGCAAATTCAGAACGTCGCGCCGCCGCGCAAAAAATCGAAAGCGTGGCTTTGGATTCTGGGAATTTTGGGCGTCGTCGGCGTTTTGGGCTTCGTTGGATTGTTCGGGTTGTTAGCCCTGATCGGCAGTCTGGCAGACAATAACAACAACAATAATAATCGGATTAATTACAACTCGAACATCAATTCAAATCGCGGCTCAAATCCTAACGTTAACTCGAATGCGAACCGTTCGCTAAATTCAAATTCCGGTCTTAACCCGAACTCTAATTCATCAACTACGCTCGGACGCTTGAAATACAGCACGATGGATTGGGGCAAGCTCGATTCGGCGTTCGGACACGGTGAATATATCGCGGGTGAATATCATGTTAATTGTAAAAAAGCCGATAGTTATTACGTTATAATTGTCGGTACGACGGTCAAAGACGAATATGTGACGAAAAACGCGATTACGAAAATCACCGCGCGCAGCATTTCGGGAGCATCGCCTTATCTCGGTTACGGCTTACTCATTCACAGCGACACTGTGGCTCTCAAGAGCGATTACGCCTTTGTCATTCGTACAGACAAAGACCCGGCGTATCGAATCGCCAAACACGATAACAGAACCGAAACCGACATCGTAAAATGGACATCCGCTCCCCAAATCCGCACCGGAACACAGCCAAACGAATTGGAAGTGCGTTCCGACGGAAAAACGCTTCAGTTCTACATTAACGGGCAATACGCGACGAGTATCACCGACAACATCACAAATTTAGGAATAGTGGGACTTTACACAAGCGGCACGCCCGTCGTCGCATTTTCGGATTTAAAAATTTACGAGAATAAATAAAGCAAGCTTGAGAAAGCGAAAGGCACAAAATTTTTAATTTAGCATTGTGCGTTTTTAATTGTTTTGTGTAGCGGCGGCGTTGACGTGGCGCGAAACTCACGCAAGCTAACCTAGAAAGAAGCAACTAATAGGCACTAATCCGACTTTTGAGGCAAAGCCAGTCGGATCAGAGAAGATTGCAGGAAGGTCATCATATGAGCGGAAGGTAGCTTGTATTTTAACAAGTTTCCGGTCATAAGCCTTCGAGTTGCCAAGTAAATCACAAAGCTTAACAGGATAGAGGTTTATATCAGGCGTAACGGGTTGGCTTGGGGAGACTACCTCAAAATTCATCGGTGGCACCGACTATTTCTATTTCGTCTCCACCGGTCGTTACACTCCGCTGAAGCCGTAGGCACAGCGTGTGCAGTAAACACTTCGTCAGTGTCCACTGCACGCCGCTTCCGCGGACGAATTACCTCCAGCCCTGCCAGACCAATTCAAGTTGACCTTCAACGCTGAAACCTCCCAAAATAGCGCCTGAGCCACCTAATGTCCCCCAGAAGGCTCCACTGGTTGAGTAGAACGAGATGGTAATCCCAGATACTCCGACCCCGCCTCCGCTAGCCGTGAAATTGCACTTACCCTTTCTGACCTTGCCAATGGGGCTGTCCTCAGTGTGAAACTCATTCGACAAACAAATCTTGTTCGGGTCTTGGACAAATGACCCCAAGATCACAGTCGTACCCGTTGCCCACGCTTTCCAGCTTTCCCCTGTGCCGCCAAACAAGAAAGATAAGGGGACTTGACCCGGGAACGGAACACCTCCGCCGATCGCCCACTTGTAAGTGGAACTTATGCTGAAATTACCCGGACCAGCAGTCCAAGTTTCCACTGCGGCGCCTTGGTCTAGGAGATCCCTGTTTGCATGCACCAGCTCTCCGTCGGCATTGATTTTGGCGTATTCCTTGATCTGATCAATCTGCGCGCGCAGAGCTGTCTCGTGTGCGGCTTTAAGCTGAGCTTCGTCCGGTACGGGCTTCTCGGCGTTCGCAAGTAGTGTCTTGAAATTCGAAACGTCTAAACTCTGACGCAAATGTTGATCTAATTCTTTCATGGTTTTTTCTCCTTTGTAGATGGTTTTAGAACTTTAGACCGGCAAATAGGTTTGGCATTAATATAGTTAACTCAGAAAACGCTGCTACCAATTTATCTCTCTTTATCAAGAGAAATGATTTGAAATTGGGATGACACTTCTTTGCTTCACAAGAATTAATTAAGTCAATCGCATTCCTGCACTTTCGTGTTTTTTTGCCTTCATTAACTAACGCACCGAAACGGACAAAAAGCTATCATCACTCAAATATTTTTTTTTCAAGATTTTTTTTAACGCTTCTGCAAAATAAAAGATGGCAGGATTAGCCGGTAAAAGTGTGCTGCTGAATCAAGTATATTAATGCCTTTCAGAACTTCTTCAAAATCATTTTTAATTTCTCGGCAAATCTTTCCAGCTCGAAATTTTGCGGGTCATCGTGCGCGTCTTTGATTCCGGCGTCGGTTGCGGCGTGAAAAGCGGGAATCAGCCAACTGCCGCGACGCGCCGACGCAGCTACATACAATAAAGCCAATTTTTCATATTGCTGTTCGGTAAATCCCGGAACAGGCGCAATCGCGTCATTGTTTTCCGGCTGGCGGTTCGGGTCGCGTCGGCGCGGCTGATTTAGCTCGATGTGAATTTGCAAACCTTTGGCTTCCTGTTTCAAAAAATCTCGCGCAAATTTCGTCCCGAATCCTTTTTTGACAGGCTCGCCGAAATCAACAACTGTCAACGATTCTCCGGCGCGATTGACGAAAACGTGCGCGACGGGCTGCGTTTTCCAAATGGATAAATTGTTGCCGCGCCATCCGGCGTCATTGATTTCAGCCGGAAACGGCTCGTCCTTCAAATAAGGCGACGAAGTGTCGTGAATCAAAAAATAGAGCGCTTCGATTTCCGCACCTTTCGGCAATTTGGCTTTTGAGAGCGATTGGTCAAGCGTGCCGCCGAGCGTGCTTTCTTCGATTTTATTTTTCCGCAAAAAAACCCGCAGTTTTTCTTTTTTAATTTTAAACGGTTTGCCGATTAATTTTTCGAGCGGCGCGGGCAAGCGTTGAAGCGGTTCGCTTAGATTTCCGACAATTTTAACCGGACGCAGCAAACATCGTGCTTGTTCGACCGGAGTTCCGGCAAACTGTAAAGTTTCTTTATCGAATTGACAGGGCGTATTTTGGGCGTTCACAAAATCGTAAAAACAAAAAACGAGAAAAAGCGAAAAAATCGAGCGAAACATTTGCTCATTATTCAACAAACAAAACGGGCGCCGCAAAGCGCCCGCATTAAGTTTTCCTGAAAACAATTTTTTATTGCGCTTTTGCGCCCGTGAAATTGTAAGTGATGTAGAGATTCAGCGCGTTTTCTTTGATTTCCGAACGCACGTCTTTAACTCGCGCTTGCAGATTGCCGTTGGCGGCTTGAATCGGCAGATTCAGGGCAATTTGTTCGCCGCGCAAAATCTGAATCGGGTTGACGCGCTGATTCAACGTTGATTGAACAATCGGCGTAATAAAGGGACCGACGAGCGGCGAGATGCCATCCAGATTAACCGATTCGACGTTGATTTGCCCGTAAACGTTTTGCTGCGCTTCATCAAAACGCAGTTCAAAATTCCCCTGCGCCCAGCCGTTAAAATCGGTGCAGCCGACGAGCGGCACGCTCGCCCTGCCGCCGAAAGCGAGCGGCGCGATAATTCGTCCTTCTTCAAGCCTGACGCTCGTAGTTGTTCCGCTGCCTTCGGGTTTAAGAGTGATTTGGTTGCCGCAGTCTTGCTGCAAAGCAAAGCTCATTGAATTTGCGTCCGGCTGCGATTTATTTTCCGACAAGCCGACCGGAAACGAAGGAGCGTTGAGGTCGCGGAAAATCGTCTGCAAAATGGTGTCGAAAAACTGTTGGTTAAGAACGACCGTTGCAGTTCCCGGCGGCGGACCGCCCGGGTCCGGCGCTTTGATCGGCAAGCCGGGGGCTTTGATTGATTTCGGAGTTCCGACGAAAAGAAAAAATGTCAGAGCGCCGCCCAAAAGCAAACCGATAATAAAACCAATGATGATTCTGCCCATAATAAATTCAACCGTGTAGAAACACGAAGAAACGTTTGACTCGAAACGGTTTCTTCGTGTTTCTACACGATTTTTGACTTATTGCTGCGGCGCGGTATTAGCCGGAGTGTTCAAAGTCGGCGGAGTGGCACCGGGACTTGACACAGTTGCCGGTGCGCTCTTAATTAATTGACCGAGAATCAAACCCGCCGCCTGGAAAATTCCCATCACCTGATTGCGCACCTGTTCGGGCGGAATCTTGGCGAATTCTGTCGGTTCGGCGAAAAGGTCGGCGGGCGCGGTTGTTTGAATGTTGCTCATTTCCGTCAACAGCCGCAAGCCTTTGACTTGATTTCCCTGCACATTGGCGGTTGTGCCCGCTTCGGAAACCGTTTCCGAACGCACCGGCAATCCGGTTTCTTTATCAACTAAAACGAAAGATTCGGTTTGCACCTGACCGGCTTGCGATTTCGTGTCGGTTACCGCGCCGTAGCGATAGCGGACGGCTGTGCGCCCATTAAATTGTTCTTCGCCGACGCGCTCGACGCCGCGCAATCCGCGCGCTCGTTCGACGAGCTGTCCGGGCGTCATAATATCGCGCACTTCCATCCCGACTGACTCGCGGTTGATTTCCGCATATTGTTTGCGGTTCGGCATAATCAATAAACGTTTATCGGCGCGGTCGAGATAAACGACTTTTTCGCCGCCGGGCATTGAAAACTCCATTCGCTTGTCAGCGCCGTTGCGGGCGACTTGCGCGGTCAGCGGCGGCAAATTCATTGTGTTTTGCCCCTGCGCGCCGGTTGTGTCAAGCTTCAGCGTAACTGTCGCCTGATATTGCTCCGGTTCGCGCGCTTCGATTGTTGCAGTTGAAGCGGTTGATGAATTTGCATTCGTCGCTCCCGAATTTGTATTTGCCGTATTAGCGGTCGCAGTGTTTGCGGTTGTGTTTGTCGTTACCGTCGTGGTCGGCGCTTGATTACAGCCCGCCGCCATAATCAACGCGGACAAACAAGCTCCGGTTAAATAAAACTTTTTCATAAACGCTCCTCCAAAAATTGAATTTATTATACATAATTTTTCAGAGCGTTTGCGTAACTTTTGAAAGCGAGCGCGGCTTGTCCGGGTTCAAGCCTTTGGCTGAGGCTAAATGCGCCGCGAAAAGCTGCGCCGGAATGACAAACGGAATCGGCGATAAAAATTCGTCAATCTCGGCAGGCATTCGCAAACTTCTCGACGAGAGAAAAGCCGTTTCGTCGTCATTTGTAATCGAAAAAGTGTCGGCTCCGGCTTCGTGCAGTTTTTTCAATAAATCTAGCGTTCCCGTTTTCGTGACGCCCACAGGAGCAAACAAAATCACCGGAAAACGGCGTTCGACGACCGCGAGCGGACCGTGAAAAAAATCGGCGCTGGAAAATCGCTCGGCGACGACGTAGCAGGTTTCCATCAATTTCAAAGCCAGCTCGTAAGAATTTCCGTAATTCAAACCCCGCCCGACGACGACACAGTTTTCCATAAAAACGTAGCGTTCGACGAGTTGTTTGATTTCAGCGTCTTTTTCGAGCGCAAGAGCGGCGAAATCAGGTATTTTTTCAAACTCGATTTTCCCGTCCGACAAAGCCGCCGCGAGCAGATAAAAATGCAGCATTTGCCCGGTGTAAGTTTTCGTCGCGGCAACCGATTTTTCTTTTCCGGCGTGCGTCAGCAAAATTTCATCGGCGATTTGCGCCATCGCGGATTCGGCTTCATTCGTGATTCCGACCGTAAAAGCGCCCGAAGATTTGGCGGTTTCGAGAACGGCGTTGATATCCGTGCCTTCGCCCGATTGCGAAACACCGATCACGACGGCGCGGCTCAAATCCGGTTTTCCGCCGTACAGCGTGTAAACCGAAGGCGCGGCGAGCGAAACCGGAATTCCGGTCGTGATTTCGAGCAAATAACGCCCGAACAAAGCGGCGTTATCCGAGCTTCCGCGCGCGACGAGAACGATCAAATCAATTCCGCGGTCGCGCAAATGTTTTCCCAATTTTTCAATCTTTTGCCGTTCGGCAGCAATCGTCCGCTCAAGCGCTGCTGGCTGCTCGGCAATTTCCTGAAGCATTAAAGACAATTCGTTTCACCTCACAAAGAACACGCCGATTTAAGCATAAAAACGTGAAAACAACCAAAACCGGCGAAAATTCCCGCCGCCTGTACCGCTCTCCCGTCAACCTTTTTTGAAAAGTTTATTGCGTCGTAAAAAAGAACAAATTTGTCTTTCTACTATCCGCCCGCCGCTAATCTTCAGGAGCTTTTCATCCACTCCAGAGTTTTCGACCAGCTTTCTTTAGCCATTTCATCTTCAACCGTTCGAGCGATCTCAAGAGCTTGCTCAACCAATTTAATGCCTTTTGCTTTCTCACCTAAATTAAATTTAATTCTTCCAATTGCGCCTAAAATCCGACCTTCAAAAACTTTATAGCCAGAGTCCTGATAATGTTTTAATGCAGATTCATAATATCCTAATGCTTCATGGTAGGAATTTGATATTGAAAGAGCTGTTCCAATATTGGAATGAACATTAGCGCTTAGATTTCTCTTATCTTTGTTTTTTTCACTAATACTTAAAGCTTGTTCATAATATTCCATGCTTTTTGGAAGATCACCTTCTAATAAAAATACGTTGCCAATATTAATTAAAACAGTAGCTTCCTCCTCTATATCTTTAATAGTGCGGAATATTTCCAAAGCGCGTTCATGATACTTAAGTGCCATTTCAGGATTACGCAAGTTTTTATAAGCGATTCCAATGTTGTAAAGGCTAACACCTGCATTCTTTAATGCTTTAATTTCTTTAAAAGTCCTCAACGCTTCCAAGGAATAAAAAATTGCTTTTCGTAATTCGCCAATATCTAAATACGCAACTCCTAGATTGCCAATATTACTAGCCCTGGCAAATGATGACATCGGCTTGCCAATCAACTTTAATCGTTCTTGAATTAAAAGCCGCGCATGTCCCAACCGACGAACTGTTAAATCTTCATCGCCAATTATTGCCGTTGCCGCCTTACTGTACATTTTTGCTTCATAATAGTGATGCATTTCCTCAAACTGCGGCTTGAAATCAGCAAGCATTTTGCATTGTTCCAGTGGAAGGCGAGTCTGTTTGTAATAATCCGCTGTGAGCATGTGGAGAGCCGCGCGGGTGAAGCTCGAATCGGAATCGTTTTCCGTCGGAATCTGCTCGTAAACATATTCGCGCACGCCGCGCGTCAAATCGTAAAGCCCGGCGCTGCGGTCAATGTCAAACAAAGTGTTGTGTTCGAGCCGCAGCCGCCATTTGTGCCAGTCGAGCGAGGGCAGCGCAAGCTGTAAAGCGGCAAGCGGCACGGGTTCGCGGAAGACCGACAAAACGCTCGCCATTAAACGCTCTTCGGGCGATTGCTGCCCGAACTGTTCGGCAATCAAACTGCGCAAGCCTTTTTGTAAATCGTATTCGTGAAAGCCCGCCAGCAAATGTTTATTTTGCGGGTTCATCAATTCCGCCAGCGTCATCCGGCTGATTTGAGTCAAATATTTAATGACCGAAACGAGCGCCGCCGGAATGCGGTGGACGTATTCGACGAAATCACGCAAAACGCCGTCGGATTCGGTGTCCATTCCGGCTTTTTTGCCAGCCGCCCGCAAATAATCAATCGCATCTTCAACCGGCAAACCTTCGCTGAGGGCAATCGGCTCGAAATCGGGATGCTCGCAGCCGTCGAAAACCGGCTCATTGCGCGTCGTGACCAGAATTTTAATCGCGTCGGCGTAATGCCGCGCGTGTTCAAACAGCTCGCGGATTTCCGCATCGGCAATTTCATGCCCGCTCATCAAATCCTCGAAATTGTCCAGCGCCAGCCAAATTGTTCCGAGCGCCGCCAAATCTTCGTAAAATCTCTGAATCAACGCGGGCAAAGTTATCTCGTTTTTGGTGTAACGCGCGTGTAAAGCGACCAGCGTTTCCTGCCTGCCGTCTGCCTGCGCCGCAACCGGCTCGGCGCGACTCAAAATGTCGTACAAAGTTTTCGTGTCGCCTTTTTCCGCGTCGCAATAACAGTAAATCAGCCCGTTCAGATTCGGCTCGGTGATTTCCGCGCGCGATGCCGTTTCGTTGAGAAAATCGGTTATCAAAGCAGTTTTGCCGTATCCGCCCGAACCTTTGACCACAATCACCGGAAACCCGCCGTTGCGCATTTGCTCGCGCAAATCCCGCCGCTGCTTGTCCCGATTGACAAACATCAAATTCGGCTGCGGCTTCCAGCCGCTCACAGGCTTTGGCAAATAGCGTTCTTGAGCCTGTCGAATATTCGCCTGCCGTTGCCCTTCGATTGCTTCCTGAAGCTGCTGAAGCTTCTCTGTCGTCGCAACTTTAGCAAGTATTTGCTTGACGTTTTCTTCAAAATTATCAACCCGCGCCACAATGACTTGCTGCGTTTGCCGATGCAAACGGCGATTTTCTTCGATAAAGTCTTTTACAAAACCAAGAATCGCATCTTGTTTTACTTCGATTTTTTCCAGCAATATTTCCAACCGTAGAAACGAATCTCCAAGCTGCGCGAAGTGTCCGGCGAAAATGTCCGAAATTATTTTTGGGTCAATTGTCGCTCCTGCTTGACTGCTGCGAATATCAAGCAGCAAATATTTCTGCATTGCCGCTTCGACCTGCGGATTGTTTTTGTATTCCTCGTTGAACAAACCGCACAACAAACTGAACCAGTCAAACTCTTTTTCCGCGTTAATCAGATTTTGTCTCAAACCGAGCGGATAAAGGCTCGACGAAGCAAACGCCTGCGGCTTTTCGGTTTCATTCCAGCCCGTTTCGATTGCTTCGGTCAAAAGCTTAGCGGCATGTTCGGGAATGTCCGCGCCTGCAAATTCTCCGATAGTGATTCGCTTGAGCCGCGTGACAAGCTGTTTTTGCGCTTCATCCGAGTTGATGTTTTCCTTCGGATCAAACAAACGGATGATTTCGGTTTGCTCTATCGGCGACGGCGGAGCTGGAGCTTTCGGAAGCTCTTTTAGTTTTTTCTCCAAATTATCGGCTAACGCTTTCAGCCGGATTTTATCTTTATCGCTCCAATTCTGAATCGAAGCCTGCGACCAAATCAAAGTTTTGCCGTTTTCAAATCGCTCAAATTCCTGCAAACACGCCCGGACGGCGAGCAAAGTCGCGGTCAACTGCGCCTTTCGCGCCGCACGCTGCAAATCGTGATTGAGATTTTTCTCATCGCCCTTGCGAAAACGGGCGTAGAATTCTTTTGCTTTGTCATAGGTGAAATTTCCGGCGGGACCGAAAAAAGCGGATTTCAAGGCTTCCGCTCCGACAAAGCGAGCGCCTTCGCCCAGCATCTTGCGAGTGACGGAATTGTCGCCCTGCGCCAAATCAGCCATCAATATGCTGTAACCAAATCCCAGGACAGTTTCGACAACCATTTGAAAAGCCTTGACGTGTGGAAATGAACTTCTGTAACCGGAGTCGGCAGTCATCTTACTGCGAAAGTCCAAATTTTGAAAGATTTGATTAACAGTTGCCGCAATAGCGTAAGAATTATTGGCAACGCCGGGTAAAGCCGTTTATCAAAATCGTCAATCGGCGTGCCGGATTTTCCGGATAAAGCAAAACGCGGTTTTCCATCCACATCTGTTGTCATCTCAAAACCTCGCGGATTAAAATTACCCGCCAGAAATTTGTTCGGCGCTAAATTTAACAATGGAACGATGATGTGTTAATTTCACGCTGAGAAAAAAAGGAGTCGAAAACGCTATGTCGGCGGAAACAAGCGGACGTTTAATTTCTCTCGATGTTTTTCGCGGGATGACCGTTGCGGGAATGGTTTTAGTCAATAATCCCGGCACTTGGAGCGCCGTGTATTCGCCGCTCGCTCACGCGCCGTGGCATGGCTGGACGCCGA
The DNA here is from genome assembly GCA_036400075.1 of Pyrinomonadaceae bacterium. Lineage (GTDB taxonomy): Bacteria > Acidobacteriota > Blastocatellia > Pyrinomonadales > Pyrinomonadaceae > JALZCH01. The sequence goes on along the minus strand of DASWLV010000175.1, from coordinate 9,294 downwards.
CCGATTTTATCTTTCCGTTTTTCGTCTTTATCGTCGGCATCGCAATTCCGCTGGCTCTGGGAAAACGAGTCGAGCAGGGCGGGATCACGTCGGATGTTTATTTGAAAATCTTCCGCCGCTCCGGGCTGATTTTCCTGCTCGGTTTGATTCAAATGGCGTTTCCGTTTTTCGATTTGGCGAATCTGCGAATTCCCGGCGTTTTGCAGCGCATCGCGGTTTGCTATCTCGTCGCCTCGCTGATTTTTCTCCATACAAATTGGAAACAGCAAACCATCATTGCCGCCGCGCTGCTTTTGATTTATTGGGCGTTGATGATGCTCGTCCCGGTTCCCGGTTGCGGCGCGGGCGATTTGTCAATCGAATGCAATCTCGCAGGCTATATTGACCGCGTTGTGATCGGCGAAAATCATATTTGGAAAGCGTCTAAATTTTACGATCCCGAAGGTATTTTAAGTACTCTGCCCGCAATTTCGACCGCGCTTGCCGGAGTTTTAACCGGAACGTGGCTTAAAACCAAACGCGCCGATCTGGATAAAGTCTCGGCGCTGTTTTTCTTCGGCGTCGTTTTAACCGCGCTCGGCTGGTGCTGGAATTTCTTTTTTCCCATCAACAAACCACTCTGGACAAGCTCTTACGTCGTTTACACCGCCGGACTCGCGCTTTGTTTTCTCGCGTTTTGCTATTGGCTGATTGACATCAAAAATTACCGCCGCTGGACAAAACCCTTTGTCATTTTCGGCACAAACGCGCTCGCGCTCTACTTTTTATCGAGTTTGCTGGCGCGTGTTCTGATTAACATTAAATTTGCAAACGCCGAAGGCAAACAAATTCATCTCCAAAAATGGATTTTCGACACCTTTTTCGCCCCGCTCGCCTCGCCGATTAACGCTTCGCTGATTTACGCCGTTTCGTATATTTTCCTGTGGCTGTTTTTGATGTGGCTGCTTTATCGCAGACGGATTTTTATAAAAGTTTAATCAACGTGCGGCGTAATGGTAATAATCACGAATTTTGAAGTCGGCGTGTTGCTGCGTTCTGCCGCGCTCCCGATTGGCACAAGGACGTTGGTTTCGGGAAAATATGTCGCTGCGCATTTTCCGGGAATATCGTATTCGACAACGACGAATTTTCTCGCCGTTCGTTCGCCATCCTCAAAATGGCTGATTAAATCTACAACTTGACCGTTTTTCAAACCCAATCTTTCAATGTCCCGGGGATTTAACAAAACAACTCGCCGCCCGTTTTTGATTCCGCGATAACGGTCGCTTAAACCGTAAATCGTCGTATTAAATTGATCGTGCGAGCGAATGCTCATCATAATCAACTCGTTTTCCTTTAAATTGAAAATCGGTAACTCGTGACAGGTAAAATTTGCTTTTCCGGTCGCAGTCGGAAACTCGCCATTGCGCGGCAGATTCGGCAGATAAAAACCGCCGCCTTGCCGTACGCGCTCGTTGTAATTGTCAAAACCGGGAATTGTGCGTTCGATTGCGTTGCGGATTTCATCGTAATCGGCGGCGAATTTGTTCCAATCAACAGTTGATTTCGCGCCCAAAACCGTTTTCGCCAATTCGCAAACAATCCAAGTCTCGCTTCGCAAATGTTCTGACGCGGGTTTTAAAACGCCTTTCGATTTTTGCACGACGCCCATTGAGTTTTCGCACGAAACAAACTGCTCGCCCGACGCCTGCACATCAATTTCCGTCCGCCCCAAACAAGGCAAAATCAGGCTCTGCTCGCCGCAAATCAAAGCCGTGCGGTTTAGTTTCGTGACGACCTGCCCTGTCAGTTTTGTTTTTCTGAGAGCTTCGGCGGTGTATTCGGTGTCGGGCGTCGCAGAGAGAAAATTGCCGCCCATTGCGAAAAAAACTTTCGCTTTTCCAACGTGCATCGCCTTGATGCTTTCAACCGTATCGAAACCGTGATGACGCGGCGCGGTGAAATTGAATTCTTGATCGAGAGCTTTTAAAAACTCTTCGCGCGGTCGTTCCCAAATTCCGACCGTCCGGTCGCCCTGCACATTTGAATGACCGCGAACGGGGCAAAGTCCCGCGCCGGGTTTTCCTATTTGCCCGCGCAAAAAATGCAGGTTCGCAATTTCCTGAATCGTCCCAACCGCGTGTTTGTGCTGCGTCAAGCCCATCGCCCAGCAAGTTATCACGCGATTCGCGCTGGCATAAATTTCGGCGACTTGTCTGATCTGTTCGCCCCGCAAACCGCTTTGTTCTTCGATGCCAGACCACGAAACTTGTTTGAGATTTGCCTGAAATTCATCAAATCCGGCTGTCTTGTTTTCCAAAAACTCGCGGTCAAGTAACGCGGGAAATTCTTCCACAAGGATTCGCATCACCCCTTTCAAAAACGCCATATCACCGCCAATTTTGATCGGCAGATGCAAATCCGAAAGCGGCGTGCCTTTGTGCGCGAGCATTTTAAAGGGAAACTGGAGCGGATTTTTGTATTCCTGGGGATTCGGATTGACAACCGACATCAAACCGGCTTCGGGCAGAGGATTTATCGAAACAATGCGCGCGCCATTTTGTTTGGCGTGTTCAAGGGAGGACATCATTCGCGGATGATTCGTGCCGGGATTTTGCCCCATAATCAGAATCAAATCCGTTTTTTCAAAATCTTCGAGTGTGACCGTTCCTTTGCCGATTCCGATTGATTCGGTCAAAGCCGTTCCGCTCGATTCGTGACACATATTTGAACAGTCGGGCAAATTGTTCGTCCCGAATTGGCGAACGAAAAGCTGGTACAAAAACGCGGCTTCGTTCGACGTTCTGCCCGAAGTGTAAAAAAGCGCTTCATCGGGCGAGGCAAGAGAATTTAATTCAAAAGCTATCAGTCGAAAAGCGTCCTGCCACGAAATCGGCTCATAATGCGCCGCGTTTTTTCGCAAAATCATCGGCTCGGCGATTCGACCTTGCGCGTTGAGCCAGTAATCGGACTTTTGGGAAAGCTCTGCGACCGAATATTTTTGAAAAAATTCGGTCGTGACTCGTTTGGTCATCGCTTCGTCGGCGACGGCTTTCGCGCCGTTTTCGCAGAATTCGGAGATTTTGCGCTCGTCGTCCGGGTCTGCCCAGGCGCACGAAGGACAATCAAAACCGTCTTTTTGATTGACTTTGAGCAGCGTTTTGAAACTGCGCGAAACGCCCATTTTTCCGAGCGCATGCCGCATTGTCGAAACAACCGACGGCAAACCGGCTGCCGTGTGTTCGATTTCCGAAATCCGCAAATCGCCGTTTTCTTCCGGTGTTTCGGCGTGAATGATTTCGCCGTTTTCTGCGTGAATGCTCAAAGGTCGTTCTTCAAAGGAGTTTCCCGCGATTTCGTTTTCCGAACGGTTGTCTTTTCCGGCAGTCCAATGACTCGGTTGATGCGTGTCAGCTTTGTTTGCAGCTTTGTGTGCGCCTTCGATTTTTGTTTCCTGTTTGTTCATTTGAGGCGGCGAAATCAGTACCGCGAACGGTAGTGAGCGGGTTTGTAAACTTACCTGCTCACTACCGTTCGCGGTACTGATTTTTAGTCATCCTGACGACTCACTACATAATCAATTGCGAGTACAACGTTGCGTTCGTTCCACAAATATTTTTTGCTGCCGTTTTCCGACCACGGACTTTGTTTATTTTGCCAATAGCCGTTTTCTTTCATCTTTCTGGTCGCATTTGCTTTGAAAGCTGAGATTGCTCGTTCCGGTTTTGAATCGCCGATTGATACCACAAGGTGAACGTGATTCGTTCGAACATTCAATGCTTTCAGTAACCAATCGCGAAGCTTGCAAGTTTCTTGAATCGCTTCCGCAATACACTCACGCTGATTTGAATTAAAAATAACCGGCTCTATTTTCAACAATTGCTTGCTGTATTCACGCCAGCGCTCATTAGAAGCAATATAGGGAGATTGATATTGGTTGTGAAAACGATCAATCGAACCGCGCTTGTCGCCGTGAAGCCAGCTTCCATAGGTGCGAAACGTAATCAAGTATGCCAAGGGAACATTTGTGTCGTTCCACATAAAAATCGTCACGCAACGTCAGTACCGCGAACGGTAGTGAGCGGGTTTGTTAATTGACCCGCTCACTACCGTTCGCGGTACTGACAAATCTTTCCGCGCCCGCGTAAATGTTAAAACGATTGTCGCGGACGAAACCGAGCAAAGTCATTCCGAATTCTTTCGCCGATTCAACCGCCAGACTCGAAGGCGCGCCGACCGCCGCCAAAACCGGAATCTGCGCCATCAAAGCCTTTTGGATTAATTCAAAGCTCGCGCGCCCGCTGACGAGCAGGATTTTATCGGCAAGCGGCAATTCGCCCGCGAGAAATTTTGCGCCGACTAGCTTGTCAACCGCGTTGTGCCGCCCGACATCTTCGCGCAAAATTTCAAGTCGCCCGTTTTCATCAAAAAGCGCGGCGGCGTGTAATCCGCCGGTAGAAGCAAAAACGCTTTGCGCCGCGCGCGCTGTTTCCGGCAAATTGTGAATCAAAGCGGCTTCAAAAACCGGATGTTCTTTCGATTCGAGCTTTTTCGCGCCCGTATTTAAAGCCGCAATCGAGCTTTTGCCGCAGACACCGCAGCTTGAGCTTGTATAAAAATGCCGTTTTAATTTTTCCAAATCAACCGGAATGCCTTTGCACAAATCAACGCGCACTGTGTTTGTCGCCGATCCATTTGTTTCCGCGCCGCAAAATTTGATGTCGGCAATCTCGGCGGGCGATTTGACGATTCCTTCGGTGAATAGAAATCCGGCAGCGAGTTCAAAATCATTTCCGGGTGTCCGCATTGTGATGGAAATCGCGCGGGTAACGAGTTTGCCGTTTTCATAAAACCCGAGCCGGATTTCGAGCGGTTCTTCCACGGCGAGCGAGTCGTTTTGACGGCTGGCGGGCGCGTCTTTTTCAAAGCGCCAAATTGTCGCCCCAATCGTCGAATAATTGTCTCGCCCGCTTTTCACAGCAAAAATCGGAATCAATCAAAATTGAAAAAGCCGCCGCTCGGTAATTTCAGAGCAACGACTTTTCGGGTTTTAAATTTTATTTCACCGCCGCTATTCCTTGATTTTTTGTTCCGTGACCTGTCTTTGATCCCATTCGGAAATATCGGCTTTGCCGACGGCGTCGCGGTCGTCCGCCGTTTCTTTATCTTCCGCGTTGCCGCGCCGCATCTGCTGCGCGACTTCGGTCGAATCCGTGTAAGTTGATTGCTCGGCGATTTCGTCGGCGTTAAAACCTTCCCGGCTGGTTTGCGAGCCTGATTTTCCCGCGTCCTGTTTTCGTAATTCGTCCATATTTTTCAGTTTATCACGTCGGCGTTTCTACAGAAATAGGTTTGACCGTTTCTCGTAACGAATAAATCCGTTTTCCGGCGGCGTCCGTAGATTGGTTTGTAAAGTTTTGTGACATCTGAAAACGGCGCGAAGGTTTTTTGTGCGTTATCGAGGCGAAATTTTATTTTTAGGCGGTTAAACGGGAATGTTTTTCGATTTGGACTTTTTGCCGAGTTCGCGGTTGAAGCCGCTCCCCACTTATTCGCTTCGATCATTAACTAACGCTGGCGGCGCAGATGTTGTACCGCCGCTTTTCACATCAGTTTTTCAAGTTCTTTTTTCAGTTTTAAGGAGGGAATCGAATATGCAAAGAAATCTGCGGCGGCTACATTTTTGGCTGCTTATCGTTTTAACAATCGGCGGTTTTTCCAGCGCGGCTTACGCCGTACCGGCTTACGGTGTTACCACAACGAACCAGCTCATTCGTTTTGATACGGAAACGCCAAACAACATTACGAGTATCGGCGCTATTACGGGCTTGCAGCCCGGCGAAAATATCGTAGGAATTGATTTTCGCCCGGCAAACGGACAGCTTTACGCGCTCGGAAGCTCAAGCCGGCTTTACACCATCAACCTAACTACCCGTGCGGCGACTCAGGTCGGCGCAGCCGGCGCTTTTTCGCTGCAGGGCAGCAATTTCGGTTTTGATTTTAATCCGACCGTTGACCGGATTCGCGTCGTGTCGAACACGGGTCAAAACTTGCGGCTCAATCCTGATAACGGAACTTTAACGGCGACCGACGGTCCGCTTAATCCGGGAACGCCTGCGGTTTCGGCGGCGGCTTACACAAACAACTTCGTCGGCGCACCGTCAACAACGCTTTACGTTATTGATCCGGTCAATTTCGGAATGCTCTTCGTTCAAAATCCGCCGAACAACGGGACGCTTGTTCCCATCGGACCGTTCGGAACGCAGGCATCCACTGCCAACGGTTTTGATATTGCTCAGGACGGAACCGCATTTGCAGCTCTGACGATCAATAACACGCTTCGTCTCTACCGGATAGATTTGACAACCGGCGCGGCTTCCCTGGTCGGCAATATCGGTGATGGAAGCCTTACTTTAAACGGATTTGCCGTTGCTCTCGCCAATACTCAGGGCGGCGGCAATAGAATCAAAACCGTGCTTGATTACGACGGCGATATGCGAACCGATCCCGCCGTTTTCCGCACAGCTACAAACACTTTCTTTATTCGCCGCAGCTCCAACGGAACTTCAATCATTCAACCTTTCGGTATCGCCGGAACTGATATTCAAGTGCCGGGCGATTACGACGGTGACAACCGCACCGATATTGCCGTTTTCCGCACGACCAACGGCTTTTTCTATATTTTGCAAAGCTCGACCGGCACTATTCGCTCCGAACAATTCGGTTTCGGAACGGACGAACCGGTAGCGCGCGATTATGACGGCGACGGCAGAACCGATTTGGCGGTTGTTCGCCGTCAGAACGGACAGTTGTTCTGGTATATCCTAAACAGTTCAAACCGCAGCTTCCGCGGCGAACAATTCGGGCTGGATACGGACGTTGTTGCACCGGGCGATTATGACGGTGATGGCAGATTCGATCTTGCCGTGTTCCGCACCTTGCCGGGCGGACAAGGGATATTCTTTGTTCGACCAAGCGGCGGTGGCGGCGATCGCGCTCAACAATTCGGTTTGGGCAGCGACTTAGTCGTGCCGGGCGATTACGACGGCGACGGCAGATACGACTTTGCTGTTGTGCGTCAGGGAACGTTTCTCACCTGGTTTATTCTGCAAAGCTCAAATAATACGGTGCGCAGCGTTCAATTCGGTGTGAAACCGCAGTTTACCGCGCAGGGTGATTACGACGGCGACGGCAGTACCGACATTGCGACGTTTGATCCGCAGAGCGGCAATTTCTTCGTTCTGCAAAGCTCGAATAATGCGTTTGTCTCCATTCGTTACGGAAACAACCAGGATTATCCGGTTGCAAATTACGACACACACTAATGCAGTGAAAAGCGGGAACGGCGAAAACAGGAAATCCGCCGTTCCCGCCGACAAGGAGGAAGAAAAAGATGCAGAGAAAATCTATTTGTTTTAATTTAGCGCGAAATATTCTGGTTTTATCGCTCGTATTCGCCGTTTCGATTTTGCCCGTGATGGCATCGAGCCACCGCGAAGCGCCGTTAACCAGTTTTGACCGACCCGCCGACAACACCGACGTTTACGCTTTTCGCAGTCTGGAAGCGGGACGCGAAGGTTTTGTGACGATTCTGACCAACTTTATTCCATTTCAAGACCCGTCGGGCGGACCGCATTTCTATTTGTTCGACCCGACCGTGTTGTATGAAATCAAAATAGACAACACCGGCGACGGAGTTGAGGACATTACTTATCAATTCCAATTCAACACCAGAATTGTTAATCCGAACACCGTTTTGGGAATGAACGCCGTTAATGAAAACGGCGTGATAAGCACACTGACCGACCCGGATTACAACGAAGTGCAAACTTATACGGTGACGCGCGTTGATCGTCTTTCGGGAAGACGCGGCAGAAATCTCGGTTCGGGTTTCATCGTTCCGCCCGACAACATCGGACCGCGCGTGACGCCGAATTACGAAGCGAATTTAGGGCAGCCTGCGGTTTTCAATATGGGCAGCGGCGGGCGCGTCTTCGCAGGACAGCGCGACGAGCCTTTCTTTATTGATGTCGGCGGCGTTTTCGACGCTTTCAATTTCCGTTCGCTCGCGGCGAGCGGCGGCGTTGACACGCTTCGCACATTGAACATCAAAACCATCGCCATCGAAGTTCCGATTCAGGATTTGACGCGCTCGCGCGCCGTTCCGACCGCTCCGACCGCACCTGATGCAGTCGTCGGCATCTGGTCAACCGCCAGCCGCCGCTCGACGCAGGTTATTCAACCGAACGGTCAGCGCATTAACGAAGGACCCTTCCGTCAGATTTCGCGTCTCGGAAATCCGCTCGTCAATGAAGTCGTAATTCCGCTCGGTTTGAAAGACGCTTTCAACTCGCTCCCGCCTTCGGGCGATGCGATTGCCGCGCCGTTTGTTCTCGACCCGGAATTGCCGAAACTGATTCGCACCGCTTTGAGCGTATTCAGCAACATAAACATCAATATTCCGGCTGCGCCGCGCAACGATTTGGTGCAGATTTTCGCCACCGGAATTCCGGTTAATCCGGTTACCGGACCGAATTACACGACCTTTTTGTCCGACGGCACGCCGCACGAATTTCTGCGTCTGAACGTAGCAATTCCGATTACGCCAATTGCAAACATTAATCGTTTGGGCTTGCTCGGCGGTGATGTTGCAGGCTTTCCGAACGGACGCCGACCGCAGGATGACGTGGTTGATATTGCGCTTCGCGCGGTTTTGGGCGGAACGCCATTTCAACCAGCGACCAACGTTGCTCCGAACAACACCGTCGGCGACGGTGTCAGTATGAATGAACTGCCATTCCTGAACCGCTTTCCATATCTCGCTTCGCCGAATCAGGGAAATCAGCCGCGACCGGCTAATTCTCCGGCGCAATCAACGGAAGAAGGCGGCATTCCCCCAATCGTGGATGACAACGGTAATCTTCTGAAAGACTACGGCTCTAAGAAGTAATCGTTTTCGACGCAGCTAACGAGATAAATCAAGCGGCAATGCCGCTTGATTTATCTCAATCAAAATCCAAAAGAATGCGAAACTTTCAATCATTCTCAAAAAATTGCTTTGCCGTACTCGGTTTAACGGCACTGATTTTTCTCGGCGGCGCGTGCAGCACGCAAAAACAGATTTCCGCCAGCAGTTCGGAATCTCAACAGAGCGCAGAAAAAATCGAAAAAGCGGCAATCGCCAATTCGCTCAATCCCCGCGTTGAAGCGGCGCAAAAATTAATTGAAAAAAATCCGTCAGCCGCAAACGGGTACAATCAATTGACCTCTGCCTACATTCAAACGGCGCGGGAAAACGGCGATTTCAGCTTAAAT
>DASWLV010000174.1:0-12702 GCA_036400075.1 Pyrinomonadaceae bacterium | reverse complement strand
AACCGCAGCCCGCTGATTACGACGGCGACGGACGAGCCGACTTTGCCGTTTTTCGACCGTCGGCGGGAGCTTGGTACATTTTGCGAAGCGGCGACAACCAATTCTTCCCCAAACAATGGGGCGCAGCTACAGACATTCCTGCTTCATCAATGGCGACGCTTTCGCAATAAGCTGAAGATTGAATTTTCTGTGAAATCCAGAGCAGGTTTTTAGCGCTCGGCGGTGATAAAGAGTTCATTACCACCGCCGAGCGCTAAGAACTCACGAAACTGAAACAAAACTCTATTGCAAAGAATTGACGAAATATTTTAAACCTATGCAATTTTTGATTTTTAAATTAAGGAACCAAATTTATGAAAAGCAAGCTATTCGATTATCTTTTTTTCGCAGCGGTTTTGGTGCTGCTTTTATTGTTCGCGCTGACGGTGCGGTCGTAAATTAAAATGAACGCGTATATCGGAACAATCATCTTCAGCGCAATCGGTTTAGTCTTAACGACTGGCGCGCTAATGAAAATAATCGGCAACATTTTCTTTCTGCGTTTTTCGCAGAAGGCAATCGGCACGGTCGTTTATCTGAAGACGGCGCGCGTCAGAAGTCGTCGCAGTCATAACGTATATTTACCAGTTGTCGAATTTGAACCCGCCTCCAATCATAAAATTAGAATCACTGCGACCGTCGGATCAAACCCGCCTGATTATCAAATCGGCGATACGTTGACAGTGCGATTTCTGCCCAAAAGACCTGGCAGCGGCAAGATTCATTCATTTTGGGAAATGTGGTTTTTGCCGCTTCTTTTTTTCACTATCGGGGCGATTGTTTTCGGAACGGCGCTTTTGATTTTTTTCAACTAAAACAGCCATTGTTTTTTCACTTTACTGTCTAAATACGTAGTCCCTTTTTTCACCGTAGACAATTACGGCTTGGAATCGCAGGTTTGAAGAACTCAAACCTGCGATTTTTTGTTATTACAAAGCAATTTAGGGCTTGAAAGTAACTGTGTAAATACACGGTGAAACCACGTATTCATTAGTTTACTTTCATTCTCGGATTTATTTCCGAGGAGATGAATGAAATGAAAAATGCAATCAAAATACAATCGAAAAATTATTTCTTAGGTTTAGTTCAGTTAATTCTTACAATCGCTTTTTTAACGGGCGCAGCTCAGGCGGCGACCTACACCGTTACAACCCTAGCCGACAACGGCGCGGGCAGTCTCCGGCAGGCAATTCTCGACGCCAACGCCGGCTTCGGAGCCGACACAATCAATTTCAACTTACCGGGCAGCGGCGTACGGTCAATTTTTCCGCAAATGGGCGAATTGCCCGAAATCACCGATTCGTTGACAATCAACGGCGCAACGCAGCCCGGTTATACGGGCAATCCTTTGATAGAAATTAACGGAAGCGCTTTAACCGGGCAGCTTTCTGGAATAACCGTCAGAAACGGCGCTGTAGTGATTAAAGCTCTCGTTATTCGTGATTTCGGAAGGGACGGGATTTACGTCAAGTGCGTGGCTAATTGCGGCGCGAAACCGCCGAGCCTGCATCTGACCGGGAGCCGGATCGGAACAAATTCGGACGGCACGATTGACGCCGGAAACGGGAATGACGGAATTGATCTTTCTGCGGAAACCGCCGCCTCGTCGCAAATCGGCGGAACCGGGGCAAACGAGAGAAACGTAATTTCGGGTAACGGTTTTCACGGAATCAATATTTATAACAGCCTCGAACAATCGTCGGACAAAAGTTTTTTAATCGTTAACAATATGATCGGCACCAACCTCGCAGGAACGGCTGCGATGCCGAACGGTGGTAATGGAATCTCGGTCTATGGAAATGGAGTCACGATTGGCGGTGACGCTCCAGCCGAACGCAACGTTATCTCCGGTAATACTTACAACGGAATTTCACTTGGGGGCTACAATAGTGCCGACGGTTACAATATCGTCGAAGGCAATTACATCGGAACCAATGCAGCGGGTACGGCGGCATTGGGCAATCATCATGACGGAATTAGTGTGGGCGGAAGCGACCATAATCGAATCGGCGGTTTGCAGCCGGGAACAGGCAATGTCATTTCCGGCAATATAGGAAACGGAATCTATTTTTCCTCCGAGGCTTATTATTTGCCGCAAAGCCAGACAGTAGGAGCCTTCGGTCCCAACAACACTCTTATTTACGGTAATAAAATAGGCACAAACGCCGCCGGGACGGCAGCGGTCGGCAATGGTCACGACGGAATATCAATCGTCGGCGATAACAACAGCATCGGACTTGGCGGAGTTGCAGCATCGGCAAATATCATTGCCGGAAATGTGCAAAACGGTATCGCAATCCACGATGTGAGGCAGTGGTATGGTAATTTGGGACCGCAACACGCTAAATCAAAAGGCAATAAAATCGAGAATAATTTCATCGGAACAAATCCCGCCGGAACTGACCTCGGAAACACCTTGCGCGGTGTTCTTCTTCTGGGCGAAGTGAGCGATACGCTCATCGGCGGCAGTCAGGTTTCCCAAAACACGATTGCCTTTAACGATAGCGAAGGAGTTGCGCTGGTCAAAGCAGAACATCCCAATATGACCACAATTCCGGTGGACGCGCAGATTACAGCAAACAAAATTTATTCAAACGGCTTGCGCGGCATCGGTTTTTACGAAAACGACGGGCAGGGAAATGATTCGCAGGACGCTGACGAAGGGATAAATCATTTGCAAAACGCTCCTGCCTTGAACAGCGCGTATGCCGATGCAATTGCCGGCACGCTGCACAGCACGCCGGGAAAGACTTTTAATCTCGATTTCTTTTCCAGCCCGACCTGCGACAATTCGGGCAGAGGCGAAGGACAAACCTATCTCGATTCAATCAGCGTCACGACCGACGCCAACGGCAATGCGAGCTTTGTCACCGGCTTTGGCGCTTCGAGCGGCGCAGTAATCACGGCGACTGCGACAGCGCCGCCAGCTTCCGGCAACGCATACGGGAGTACATCGGAATTTTCCCAATGCGTAGCCTCGACAGGGCAGTTTTTGTCTAAATTCAGCTTTAGCGCCGCGACTTATTCAGTCAACGAAAACGGCTCAACCGCGACGATCACAGTTACGCGCACCGGCGCATTAAGCACAGCCAGCATCAATTACGCGACCGTAATCGGCGGCACGACAACCCACACGCAGGATTTTTCCGTCACTAGCGGAACCCTGACTTTCACTCCCGGTCAGATAAGCAAAACTTTTACCGTCCCAATTGTGAATGATACAACGGACGAGCCGGACGAAACCATCAACCTGGCGCTTTCCAGTCCGTCCGTGAATGCGATTTTAGTTAATCCGTCAACCGCAGTTTTAACCATTACGGACAACGACAATCCGCCGACAGTTTCGATCAATAATTTTTCAGCCCAAGAAGGAAACAGCGGCACGACTGCTTTTACCTTCAATGTCACCTTGTCCGAGGCATCAGGCTTTCCCGTTTCAGTCAAATGGAAAACTTTGAGCGGTGGGACGGCGACTCCGGGAAGTGATTATACGGCGGCAGACGGCACTTTGAATTTCGCCCCCGGCGAAACTTCCAAGCAAATTACGGTACTGGTTAACGGCGATGCGGTTTCCGAACCCAACGAATATTTTCAGGTCAATATTTACCAGCCGGTCAATGTCACGCTTGACGACAACCTAGCCAACGGAACGATTCTTGATGAAGATAATCCGGGCGAGCTTCAATTTTCGCCAGCGGTTTACAACGTAAACGAAGGAGTCGGAGCTGCAACCGTGACTGTCACGCGGACGACCGGAACAGTCGGAACCGTGACGGTAGATTATGCGACGACAAACACCGGCACGACATCGTTCCCGGACTTCACGCCCGCGTCCGGGACTTTGACTTTCCTTGACGGTGAAGCGACGAAAACTTTTTCGGTCTCAATTACCGATGATCAAATCGTCGAGCAAACCGAATGGATTAATCTGGTGTTGTCGAATGTTACGGGCGGGGCAGCCATCACCGGGGGAAATGCGGTGATTAACATTGACGATAATGATACAGCTTCCGCAACGTCAATCAGCGGAGTTGTTAATTACGCTATTACACCGATCAATCAATCGCAGAAAAAAGTTCCAGGTGTGCTCGTATATGCTACGGGACCTGGCAACGGTGCTGCTACGTCAGATTCTGATGGAGCTTACCAGATTAATAATCTAACGGCGGGCGGAAATTATACGGTTGCTGCCTCCAAAACAGGAGACAGAAACGGCATTTCTCCATTTGATGCAACTCTTGTCTTAAAACACGTCGCGGCTAATGGACAAGGTCCGAACGTTTTATCTCTAAATCAACAAAAAGCAGCCGATACAAGCGGCGATGGAAACATTTCTCCTTTTGATGCAACGCTGATTTTAAGATATGTCGCGGCAAACGGACCGACTGCCAATACCGGACAAACAGGTAATTGGAAGTTTCTGCCGGGAACACAGAATTATCAATCGCTGGACAATTCGTTATCGGGTGAAGATTACGAAGCGGTTTTGATTGGTGAAATCAACGGCAATTGGACTCCGCCTGCTCCCGGTTCTCTTGCTCCGACCGATAATTTTGACGAAATCGCTGCAACCTTTGAAGAAACGGAAGCGGAAATCTCGCTTCCCGACAACGCATCGGCTGCGAGCGGAAGCATTATCGTTGTTCCGGTCGCATTCGCCAACAAAAGCGGGAAATCAATTTCGGGTTACAACTTCGAAGTTGTATTTGATCCGAATGTTTTGCAGCCCGATTCGACGATGCCGATTGAGACGAGCGCAACTCTGAGTCGGGAAATGACGGTTGTTCACAATACGTCGCAAACCGGGCGAATCGGCATTGCAGCAAGCGGCGGCAATTCCAATGAGCGGATTGCAAAAGGCGATGTGCTGTTAAAGCTGCGCTTTCGAGTGATCGGAACGGCAAATGATTTGAAAAACACGGCAACGGCTTTAACATTTCATCGGCAGCCGATCATTGAAAATGAGTTCGGTGCAGCGTTAACTGTTAAAAGTGCGAACGGTTCAGTCAGAGTTTCTGCGGGCGGTGCGGGTAAATCGGTAACGACGGTTTCAGGTCAAGTAACAACTGCGGAAGGACGAGGCATTCGCAATGTTTCGGTGACGCTCGCCGGCGCAAACGGTGAAATGCGCACGGTTATGACCGGAGCAGGCGGCGAGTATCATTTTACGGATGTTCAGGCTGGCGAAACTTATACCATCAGCGTCAGCTCAAAGCGTTTCCGGTTCAACTCAGCATCGCAAATGAGGAAGATTTTTGCCGAAGCCGAAGAAATCAACTTTACGGCTCTCGAATAAACCGCCGCACATTCATCTTTTCCCATAAACAAAAGCCGGAGACGCGCGTCTCCGGCTTTTGTTGCGGAAATATTGAGTCAAAAATCAGCGCGAGAAATGCGGTTTCGGCGATTGCATTTTATTCGTGCTTAAGATTTTTAAATTTTCTGCGCTCCTCCAGCTTGGCAACATTTTTTTCGGCGACATCGCTGAGCGAGCAGTTAAATTCGCTGGCAATGCGCGAAACGTACCATAAAACATCGCCGATTTCGTCCAAAATCTTTGCCCGCCGCTCGTCGGTTATTTGCCCGTCATTGCGAATTGCTTTTTTCACCTGCTCGGCGACTTCGCCCGCTTCTCCGTTTAAACCCAGAGCCAGATAACCGATTGCCGTTAATTCCGGTTCGCGCGGATAAACCGCAAAATTCTCGATTGCCTGCTGATATTCGTCAAAGTTCATTGTTTTGGTTCGTCAATTGATTTAATTTGCCATTTTTCGCGCGCTTGTTTCAAAGCCTGTTGAACTTGCAGACGCGAAGTTCCGCCAATTTGATTTTTTGAATCAAGCGTCGCTTCGAGCGACAAAGCGTCAAAAACATCAGCTTCAATTTCGCTCGCAAATTTTTTCAATTCGGTTAAATCAAGCTCGTGCAGCTCGCGTTTTTGCGAAACGGCAAAAAGCACGATTTGCCCGGTTAATTCGTGAGCCGTGCGAAACGGGACTCCGCGCCGGGCGAGATAATCAGCCAATTCGGTGGCGTTCATAAATCCGGTTTGCGCCGCGCTCCGCATATTTTCTGTTTTTAACGAAATGTTTCTGAAAACGATTTCCGTCGCTTCGAGCGCGGCAAATGCGGTTTCATACGAGTCGAAAACAGCTTCTTTGTCTTCCTGCAAATCTTTGTTATAAGCGAGCGGCAAGCCTTTCAACAAAGTCAGCAGCGCCGCGTGATGCCCGAAAACGCGGGCTGATTTTCCACGCACCAATTCCATCGCGTCGGGATTTTTCTTTTGCGGCATTAGGCTCGAACCGGACGCAATCCGGTCGCTTAATTCAAAAAAGCCGAATTCAGTTGAAGAATATAGAATCACATCCTCGGCAAGTCTGGAAAGATGCATCATTACGAGCGAGCAAGCGTGCGTAAAATCAAGCAAAAAATCACGGTCGCTGACCGCATCGAGACTGTTGCGGCTTATTTCGGCAAAGCCCAATTCTTTCGCCACCGATTCGCGGTCAATCGGATAACTCGTTCCGGCAAGAGCCGCGCTGCCCAGCGGCGAAACGTTCGAGCTTTCCCGCGCATGAGAAAAACGAATTGCATCGCGCTCGAACATCTCAAAATAAGCCAGACACCAATGAGCGAACAAAACAGGCTGAGCGCGCTGCAAATGCGTATAGCCGGGGAAAACCGCGTCTCCATTTTTCTCAGCCAAATCGAGCAAAGCATTTTGTGTTTGAAGCAAAACAGCTTGTAATTGGTCAATCGCGTCGCGCGTCCACAAACGCATCGCCGTCGCAACCTGATCGTTGCGGCTGCGCCCGGTGTGCAGTTTTCGCCCGGCGTCGCCAATCAATTCGATTAACTTCGCTTCGATAAACGAATGCACGTCTTCGGCATCGGCAAACTCGTCGAAATATTTCTCGCCGTTTTCCGCAAAACGCTCTTGCATAATTTGCAAGCCGCGCGAGATTTCGGAAAATTCGTTTTCGCTCAAAACACCCGCGTTTTTTAAATCTCCGGCGTGAGCCAGACTCGCCTGAACGTCAAACAAAAATAATTTTCTGTCGAAGTGAAAAGACTGATTAAACCTTACAAAAACCTCGTTTGCGGTTTCGGTGAATCTGCCGCCCCATAATTTTTTAGATTCGCTCATTTGACAATAACAACTCTAATTTCTATTTTATGCATCTATGCAAAGGTTATGCGAAATATTTGCATAAGCGATTTCGGAAAGCAAGAATTGAATGTACAAAGAAAAGCGTCAGGAAACAATTTTAAATTTGATTCGGGCGAAAAATATCGGGAAGCAGGAAGAGCTGACCGAACATTTGTCAAAAGCCGGTTTTGCCGTAACTCAATCCAGCGTTTCGCGCGATCTGGTCGAGCTTGGGATTATTAAAGCAAACGGTTTTTACGCTCTGCCGCGAGCTGAAAATAAAAAAAACTTCGGTTTAATCAGTCTCGAAACAGCGGGAGAAAATTTAATTGTCGCAAAGTGCGAATCAGGATTGGCTTCGGCTGTAGCGGTTCAGATTGATCGGGCAAAAATCCGTGAAATTGTCGGCACAATCGCCGGTGATGACACAATTTTTATTGCGGTAAAAGATTTCAGAGAACAGAAAAAAGCGATTAAAAACATTTGGGAATTATTTGAAAGCTAATGGAAAAGAAAATTAACAAAGTTGTCTTGGCATATTCGGGCGGGCTTGATACGTCGGCGATGCTGCTGTGGATTAAAGAAAAATACGGCTGCGAAGTCGTATGTTTTTGCGCCGATGTCGGGCAGGGCGAAGAATTATCGGGTTTGGAGGAAAAGGCAAAAGCTACAGGCGCAAGCAAATTGTATGTTGAAGATTTACGCGAAGAATTTGTCCGCGATTATGTCTGGACAGCCGTTAAAGCCAACGCGCTTTATGAAGGCGTTTATCTTTTAGGAACAAGCCTTGCGCGCCCCGTAATCGCCAAAAAGCAAATCGAAATCGCGATCAAAGAGGGCGCGGACGCTGTGGCGCATGGAGCGACCGGCAAAGGCAACGATCAGGTGCGTTTTGAGTTGACTTATTACGCTTTGAAACCGGACGTGAAAGTCATTGCGCCGTGGCGGCATTGGGAATTTAAAGGGCGCGCGGATTTGATTGCGTATTGCGCCGAAAAGGGAATTCCGGTCACGGCAACCGCAGAAAAGCCTTATTCCACTGACAGAAACTTGATGCACATTTCCTATGAAGGCGGCATTTTGGAAGACCCTTGGGCTGCGCCGCCGGAAGACATTTTTCTATTGACCAAATCGCCCGAAAACGCCAAAGACAAAGCCGAAGAAATCATTCTAACGTTTGAAAAAGGCGAGCCTGTGGCGATTAACGGCGAAACATACGGAGCGGTTGATTTGCTTTCGACTTTGAATTTTATCGGCGGCGAACACGGTATCGGGCGCGTTGATCTGGTTGAAAACCGCTTTGTCGGGATGAAATCGCGAGGAGTTTACGAAACACCCGGAGTCACGATTTTGCAGACGGCGCACCGAGCGCTCGAATCAATCACGATGGACAGGGAAGTGGGACGACTGCGCGATTCGCTTTCGACCAAATTTGCCGAATCAATTTATTACGGCTTCTGGTTTGCGCCGGAATTTGAAATTTTGCGTTCGATGATTGACGACACGCAGAAAACGGTTTCGGGCGACGTGCGTTTGAAGCTCTACAAAGGCAACGTCACCGTGACGGGCAGACGCTCGCCAAATTCGCTCTACAAAGAGCGCATCGTCACCTTTGAAGACGACGCGGGCGCTTATGACCAGCACGACGCGGAAGGTTTTATTAAATTGCAAGCATTGCGTTTGCGTTTGCAGAAGTTTGATTGAGGTTTGAAGAAATGATTATTCAAGAAGTTGACAAAATCGGTTCAGCAGCTTCGCTGCTAAGATTAACGAAAAAAGTGGCGATTGTTAAAGATTTGAGCGAGCCGCGAGTTGGTGATGCGGTTGTCGTGCGCGCTTTGAGCGAGAGCGTGACTTACGGCAATCTTGAACTGCCGTCGGGACGGCTTGCGAAAATCAATCGCAACGACGTTTTACTCGGCGTGCTGGGCAAACGCCGCGCGCTCAAAGGTTTTGTCGGCGACGTTCCCGAATCCGTCAAAGCGGGCGACAAACTGCATCTGCTCAACATGGGCGGCGTGATCGGGATTTGCAAAGGTCATCATTCTTCGCTCTCGGACGCGATTGAAGTCGAGGTTTTGGGCGTCGCGTGCGACGAAATCGGGACGGTTTTGAACATCGCCGACAATGCTTTGCCGCCGACCGATTTTCTGGAAAAAAGCGCGCCCGTCGTGATTGTCGCCGGGACTTGTATGAATTCGGGCAAAACCGTTGCCGCGACCGAGATTATCAAACAAGCCGCGCACGCCGGATTAAAAGTTGCGGGCGCAAAAATGTCGGGCGTGGCTTGTCTGCGCGACACGCTGAATATGCAGGATCACGGCGCGATTGCGACAGCGAGCTTTTTAGATTGCGGTTTGCCTTCGACGGTTGACGCGGGCGATTTGTCGCCCGTCGCCAAAGCGATTTTAAATCATCTGAATTCATTTGAACCTGATTTAATCGTCGTCGAACTAGGCGACGGAATTGTCGGCGGCTATGCGGTTGATTCGGTTTTGCAGGACGCGGAAATCAAATCGGCGACTTCAGCATTTGTCTTTTGCGCTTCGGATTATGTCGGCGTAATCGGCGGCATCGCTGTTTTGAAAAATCTCGGAATCGAAATTGACGTGATTGCCGGTTCGGTGACTGATTCGCAAATGGGCGAAGATTTTGTGCAAAACCAATTCGGCATTAACGCCGGAAATGCTCGTCGAAACGGTTTGCGGTTGTTTGAATTAATAGATTTTGCTAAGAAAAAAGAATTTGCGTTTGCTTGAGTAATATTTTTTCGCTGCAAATCTCAGTTTATGGAAATCAGTATAATTGAAGAAACGCCTAAAGATTTGTCCCAATATGAAAAGGTTTCGATAGCGTTTTTAGTCGAAACCCGTTTTTGCGTCGAATTGTTGGAGTCCGGTTTGGGCGGCATCAAGATGACTGAAGAAATATTGCAAACTCCGTTTGTCAAAGATTACGATGCAAACCCGGACGAAAGACCTTCGGGATGGGCGGCACGATTTGACATTTCGAATTGGGGGATTTTATCAGCCTTTGACGGCGAGCAGCGGGTTGGCGGCGCGGCAATAGCGTGGAAAACGCCGGAGGTTTTAATGCTCGAAGGGCGCGAGGATTTGGCTTGTTTGTGGGACTTGCGCGTTTCGCCGGAATATCGCAGCAAAGGAATCGGACGCGCATTGTTTTTCGCTGCGGTCGCATGGGCGCGCGAAAGAAATTGTCGGCAATTTAAAGTCGAAACACAAAACATCAATGTTCCTGCGTGCCGGTTTTATGTCGGGCAAGGCTGTGAACTAGGTACAATAAACCGATATTGTTACCCTGAAATGATGAACGAAATTCAATTAGTTTGGTATCGAAATGTCTGATTTTAAATCGAGTAAAATAAAAATTGCCATCTTCGGTGGTTCGGGTTATGGTGGCGCAGAACTTTTACGGATTCTGTTGTTTCATCCAAATGCCGAAATCATTTTAGTAACTGCAAACGAACACGCTGGAAAAGCTGTCGGCGAAGTGCATAAAAATCTGTTTGGTTTGACCGATTTACGGTTTGAAAAATCGCTGGAAGATTTGTCCATTCTCAAAAATATTGATGTCGCGTTTTTCGCGCTGCCGCACGGACAGGCATTGAATTTGATTCCGCAGCTTCCCGCAAACGTCAAAGCGATTGATCTTTCGGGGGATTTTCGTTTGAGCGACGCCGATGCTTTTCGGCAGTTTTACAAGCTCGAAAAATCGGTTCGTCAAAGCGATTTCGTTTACGGATTGACCGAAACAAACCGCGAAGCAATCAAAACGGCAAATTACATTGCAAATCCTGGTTGTTTTGCGACCGCGACTTTGCTCGGTTTAGCGCCGCTTGTTTCCAATCTGTTGATTTCAGGGCGCGTCATTGTTGACGCGAAAACCGGATCGTCCGGTTCGGGTGCAAAAGCGGCGGCGAATACGCATCATCCCCAGCGCTCAAATTCGTTTTACGCCTACAAGCCTTTCGCGCATCAACACGTTCCCGAAATCGAACAATGCCTGAGATCAGTCGGCGATTTTACGAGCGAGCTGGTTTTTATGACGCACAGCCTTCCGGTTGCGCGCGGTATTTTTGCTTCGATTTATGTTGAATTAAAAAAGGAAATGATTGCGGAAAATCTTCATGAGGTTTATGCAGAGTTTTACCGGGATTCTTTTTTCGTCCGATTAATTGACGGCTCGCCTGATATAAATTGGGTGAAAACGACGAATTTTTGCGATTTGGGATTTGCGGCAAAAGGAAAATCGGCGGTGATTTTCTCGGCGATTGACAATCTAGTCAAAGGCGCGGCGGGACAGGCAGTGCAAAATATGAATTTGATGTTCGGTTTGGATGAGAAAACGGCTCTGATTTTCACGGGCAGCAATCCGTAAAAAAGCGATGAAAAAACTGTTTTTCAGCTTGATTTTGCTCGCTGTTTTGTCGTTTGCGGCGGCTGCGCAGGAATCTTACAAACGCGCCGATTTGTGGGAAAAAGAAATTGCCGCGTTTGCCGCAGCCGACAAAAAAGAGTTTCCGAAAACCGGAGGAGTTTTGTTTGTCGGCAGTTCGAGCATTCGCGGCTGGAAAACGGTTCAAGCCGATTTCGCCGAATTTCAGGTTTTGAATCGCGGTTTCGGCGGCTCGCATCTCGAAGACGTAAATTATTATTTCACGGAAATTGTGTTGCCCTATAAACCGAAACTGATTGTTTTGTACGCGGGCGAAAACGACGTTACGGCGGGCAAAACAATCGAGCGACTTGTTGCCGATTACAAGAAATTTGTCGCGTTAGTTCGGGAAAAATTGCCGAAATCCCGGTTGATTTTCATCTCGCTCAAACCGAGTCCCGCGCGTTGGGAACAAAGAGAAAAATTTCAACTTGCGAACAATTTGATAAAAGCCGAAACCGAAAAAGACAAGCGACAAAGGTTTGTTGACGTTTGGGAGCCGATGCTGAACGAGCGAGGCGAGCCGAAACCGGAAATTTTTCAGGGCGACAAATTACATTTGAACGCCGAAGGCTACAAAATCTGGCGCGCGAGTTTGACGCCGCATATTAAAAAGGGAATTAAAGGGAATTTTAGATGATTGCTGTTTCAGAAAAAACTAATTTTGCCGACATCGCGGCGAGCGAAGAACAATTTCAGCTTGCGACTTACGCCAAAATGAACATTGCCGTTGAGCGCGGCGAAGGAGCCTGGATTTATACTAGCGAAGGCGAAAAATATCTCGATTTATACGGCGGTCACGCGGTTTGCGCAACCGGGCATTGCCATCCGAATGTCGTCAGAGCCTTGCAGGAGCAAAGCGGAAAATTATTGTTTTATTCAAATCTGGTTTATTCAGAGATTCGCGCGCGCGCCGCCGAAAAGCTCGTTTCCATCGCGCCGGAATCTTTGACGAAAGCGTTTTTCTGCAATTCCGGCACCGAAGCCAACGAAAACGCAATGCGAATGGCGCGCTTTGCGACCGGGCGCGAAAAAGTCATCACTTTTTCAGGCGG
>DASWLV010000173.1:0-69584 GCA_036400075.1 Pyrinomonadaceae bacterium | reverse complement strand
AGCTTTCCGCGCAGCTTCGCGGGCTGCTCGAAACCGTCATTCCGACGCGCTGCGTTCCGATTCCGCTCGAAAAAGTGCGCGATACGCTTTACGTCGGACGAATTACCGATGACCGTCTGTTAAAAGAAGCGGCGTTTTATCTGGCTGTGCGCGCCGAGATGCGGGAAAGCAAGCTCATCGAAAGCGTCCCGCGCGTGATTAAAATCGCCTCGCGCGACGTGGTTGAAGCCGTTATCGGCTCGGCTTTGCCGGGCGTTCCGTTAACGCATCAATCGCCGCCGCCCGCCGCAATTCCGACGCGCGTCGGTTTTCATTATTTCGGGCTGGACACCGTAAAAAATCCGTATTGGGACGGAATCAAGGGCGCGAAAACCATCGCCGTTTACGTGCCGGAGGAATTACCGGACGAGCGGCTCGAAATGTACGCTGTTAAACCTTAAAACACAGAGATTTGCTGGTAATTACTAAAATTATTAAGCAAAATTTAATTGCTTTCCCGGTCAAAAGTGGAGTAAGATGCGCCTGAGCGTCACTCCAAATTTTGATTCTTAATTTGTCGAAAATAAATCGCAATGAGCAGCGTTGTCGAAAGAAGCCAGCCAGCCAGCCGTCGTCAAGCGCAGAACGCGCCGACCGATTTGGTTTCGCTTGCCGCCCCGGTTTTTGATTTGATTTTGCGCGTCAAAGCCGGAATCGTCACGCCTTCGACCGAGCTGCGCCCGCAAGTTGCAGCGATGCTGCAAAAATTCGAAGAGCGTGCTTTGCGTCATCGTTTTTCGGAAAAAATCGTGCGTTTGGCAAAGTTTGCGCTTGCCGCTTTTGTTGACGAAACAGTTTTGACCAACGATTTTCCGCTCAAAGAAGAGTGGGAAAAATATCCTTTGCAGCTCGAATATTTTGGCGAGCATCTGGCGGGCAATAAATTTTTCGAGCGACTCGAATCAATGCTCAGACAAACGGAAGCCGCGGCGGACGCGATTGAAGTTTATTACGTTTGTTTGCTGCTCGGTTTCAAAGGCAAATACGCGGTTTATCTCGAAAACGAGCTTTTGGATGTAATTCAACGCACAGGCGCGGCTTTACAGCGAATCGGGCGGCTTAAAAACATTGATCTTTCGCCGCACGGGATTGCAGCAGATCAACCGGAGCCGCCGAAAAAATATCCTTTTTTGCCTCTTTGGGCAAAAATCACAGCCGGAGCTGGTCTCGGTTTGGCGTTGTTAGTTTATTTTTCTTTGCTTCTCTTGTCGCGCAGCTTTTTAAACGACGCGCTCGAAAAACTGCTGTTTTAGTAATTAGTAATTAGTAATTAGTGATTAACCGATTTTTCACTAATTACTAATTACTAATTACTAATTACTAATGAATGTCTTGGCATACCGACCAACTTAGATACGCATTGGGCTTAGGCGGACTCGTAACTTTTTACGGGTTGGTCACGCTAATCATCTTTGTCGCCGGAAGTCGTTTCGGTGTTGATTTAAGCTATCAGATCGTTATCGTCGCCCTCGTTTTGCTGACTTTGCCGTTTGCGCTCGTCATCAGCCTGGTCGCCTCGCGGCGTAAAAGAAAAAGAGAGCTTGCAGCGCAGAAAGAGGAAGAAAGCAAAAAATCGGTCGAGGAAAACGGCGCGCAGCCGCCACAAAAGATTACATCACCTTCCGGGCGCTACGAAGAATTAAACACCTCGGCAAACACAGCGTTTCAGTTTTTGCAAACCTCAAATCTCGCGGGGGATGCCAAAGGCAAGGATGCGATTTACGCTCTGCCGTTTTTTCTGTTTGCCGGAACTCCGCGCAGCGGCAAATCGTCGCTTGTTTTATCGTCGAATTTCAATTTTCAAACGCTGCCGAATCAGCGTCAATCCGAGCAGAACTTTTTGCGCCCGACTCGTCACGCCGATTGGCGCGTGTCGAGCGAAGCGGTTTTGGTTGATACCGCCGGACGTTATCAAACTGAAACCGAAGCCGACTCGGACGAATGGACAGCGCTACTCGAAATTTTGAAAAAACAGCGGGGGCTTCGACCGTTTGACGGTTTGGTTTTGGTGGCGAACGCGGAAAAACTGATTAACGCCGACGAAACAGAAATCGAGCAGCAGGCGAAATTGCTCCGCGCGCGTCTGGACGACGCGATGCTGCGCGCCAAGGTGCGTTTCCCTGTTTATCTCGTTTTTTCCAACGCCGACGCGATTGAAGGTTTCCGCGATTCGTTTTCGGTTTCTCAGCGCGAAGGGAAAAATCTGATGCTCGGCGCGACGTTTCCGCTCGAAAAAGCGATGAACGGCGCGCATACGCTTTTCGACGCCGAATTTGAAGCTCTGCAAAGCGCTCTGCTGCGCCGCCGCTTGCTGCGTTTATCCGCGCCTTTTCCGCCGGTTCGCCAGCTTCGCATTTTTAATTTTCCGGCTCATTTTACGGCTTCGCGCAAAAAACTCGGTCATTTTGTGGCGACGCTGTTTCGCCCGAATCCGTTTTCGGAAAGCCCGCTCTTTCGCGGTTTTTATTTCACGGCGAATCTGCCAAACAACAACGGAATCGGCGCGAGCTATTTCAGCGAAAGATTTTTCCGTGATGTTTTGCTCCGCGACAAAGATTTGGTTGCCGCCTTCCAATCGCAAAAACAAAGACAGCCGGTTTTGGGCTGGCTCTTGCTTGGGTTCGGCGCTCTTTTGACCATCATTTTGCTGGCGATGAGCGGCGTTTCGGTTTATTTCAATCGGCAATTGGTAAACGATGCGACATTGCGCGGTTTGCGCGTGCGCGAAATGAACCGCAAAGACGCCGGGAAAAATCCGCTCGCCAAAGACGCCAACGAAAAGGAAGTTGATTTAAACACGCTCGAAGATTTGCGGAAAAGTCTAAAAACTCTCGACGATTATAACCGCAGCAGCGCGCCGCTTTATATGCGTTTCGGAATGTATTCCGGCGACAGATTGTTTCTCGGCGACCGCACGAACAAAGGTCTTTTCGGTATTTACGCCGACGCAGTCGAGCAAAGATTTAAAAAACCGATGGTCGCCGCGCTGGTCGCGGATTTGCAGAAATTTTCGCAATCGCCCGTTGTTTCCAGCAGTGCGAACGAGACGCAGGAAGCCGAATTGGAGCGAAATTATAAGCTGCTCAAGACTTATTTGATGCTTACGGCACAATACAAAAATAAAGCCGAAGCGACGTTTTTAAACGAGCAGCTTAAGCCTTACTGGAAAGAATTTTCCAAAAACGCCCCGCGTCTCGAAGTTTCTTCCGAACAGCAGCTCGCATTTTTCGCAGCGCAGGTTGACCGCCCGGAATTTGAAGCGATTGCGCCTGACGAGCAGCTTGTCAACGCCGCTCGCGCTCGTTTGCGCGCGCTGCCCGCGTGGGTTAAGCAATATAACAACATCATTTCCGATGCGAACAAAAAGGTTGATCCAATCAGTTTGGAAAACGTTTTGGTCGGAAATCGTTACGCGAGCTTTTTGCAAAGCGACGGCTACAAAGTTCCCGGCAGCTTTACTTTAAACGGGTACCGCCAGGAAATTTCCAATGCAATCGCCAACGCCCGCACTGTTTTGATTCAACCGGATTGGGTGATGGGCGAAACCGCCGCAAACGATGCGGCGACCGACGCCGATGTTGAAAAGCTCAAAAATCGTTATTTCACCGAATACACCGAGCAATGGCGCAAATTGATTCAAAGCGTCGAAGTCGCGCCGTACAACAACAGCAAAGAACAGGCAGAAGCGGCTTTACAGGCTTTTGCGGGCGCGGAATCGCCGATTAATTTAATTTTAAAAGAAACTGCGCGCAACACGAATTTGGCTGCCAAACCGAACGATTGGTGGAACTGGATTGTCGGTATGTTCGCATCGAAGGGCGCGGAAAAAACGGATGTAAGCTCGATGGTTGTCAAGCAATACACACCGCTCTTTACTTTCGTCGGAGCCGACAAACCGGGCGAAACTCAGCAAACCGCGCTCGGCAATTATCAAAGCTCGCTCGGCAATCTCGGCAGAGATTTGGCTAGAAGATCGCAGGATGAAGTTTCAAAAGATTTAGTCGAAAAAGACGGCAAAGGAATCGGTTTGAAAGGCAAGGAAACCGAAATTGAAGGTTATCTGAGCACTTTGAACACTGCGGAAACAAAAGAAGTCGCCGATTTGCTCAAACAGCCTTTGGACAATTTAAAAGCGGTTTTCGGCGCGGACGTGAAATCTCAAATCGAGAAAACCTGGAAAGACCAGCTTTTCCCGCGCGCTGCTGAAATCGAAAAAGGCTTTCCGTTTACCGACGCGGGCGAAGCCGATTTGCCGAAATTAACGGCTTATTTGAACAAAGCCGACGGCGCTTTGACCAAATTTTACGAAACCAAACTGCAAAAATATTTTGACGATGCGGGCGGGCAATTAAAACCGAAAGAAAATAGCGAAGTTAAATTCAGCGCGGAATTCGTCAATTATTTAAACAACGCTTTTCGCTTGCGTGAAGCGCTTTACGGCAAAGGCGCGACGCCGAATTTTGAATACGATGTGACGCTTCAGCCTGTAAAAGACGCAATTGTCGAGCTTTCAATTGACGGAAACAAAATTGATTCCGAAGGTACGCGCTCAGGCAAATTCACGTTTCCGGCGCGCGCCGGACAGGAAACCGGCGTGGTTATGCAGCTTGTTTCGACCGCCACGCCGCAAATTCCGGCGGCAAATTCCAACTTAAACACAAATTCTTCGGCAAATGTTTCCAATTCAAACGTCAGCACCGCGGCGAATATAAATACGATTAGGAATTTTGCGCAAACGAACGATAACAATTCGGCGGCAAACGCGCCGCTTCGCTTCCCCGGTCAATGGGGCGTTTTCCGTCTGATCGAAAACGGCGGCGCGCAAAAGAAGGAAAGCGGCGAATACGTTTTGAATTTAAAAGTCGGCAGCAAAAATGCCGTCGTTACGATTCGCCCGACCGGCGGCGACATTTTCAACCGGGAAATTTTCCGGTCTGTCCGCGCGCCACAGTCAATTTTAAGGTAAATCGGGAATTGTAAATCGGAATTAGTTTTTTTCGATTCACGATTTACGATTCACGATTCACGATTCACTTTTTTATGGAAGAAGCAAAAGTCAGACTGCACGCAAACGATTTGAACGGCGCGATTCAAGCCGCAATCAGTCACGTCAAACAAAAACCGACCGACACGAGCGCAAGAACTTTTTTGTTCGAGCTGCTGATTTTCGCGGGTGATTTTGATCGGGCGGAAAAACAGCTCGACGCGCTCGGACAGCAGGACGCGAACGCACTTCTCGGAACGCTGATTTATCGCCAGTGTCTCGACGCGGAACGCCAACGGCAAAAGGTTTTTAGAGGTGAAGAGATGCCGCATATTCTCGGCGAAACGCCGCAATATGTTCACGCGCTCCTCGATTCGATCCGGCTGGTCAACGATGGGAAAATGGCTGAAGCGCGCGAAAAGCTGGACGAAGCCGAAACCGAACGAGTCGTTCATCCGGGAAAATTAAACGGCGAGCGCGAGTTTCAGGATTTCCGCGATTACAACGATTTAACCGCTTCGGTGCTTGAAGTTTTCTTAAAAGGCGGTTATGTTTGGCTGCCGATTTCAAACATTCAAAAGCTCGAAATTCAAAAACCGAAGCATTTGCGCGATTTGTGTTGGGCGCAAGCCACGCTTGAAACAAAAGACGGCGGAGCGAGCGGCGAGGTTATTCTGCCCGCGCTTTATGCGAATTCATTTCAGAACGAGGACGAGACGATTCGACTCGGACGCTCGACCGATTGGATTGACGCGGGCGAAGAAATTTACGTCGGCGCGGGAACCAGACTTTTTTGGATTGACGGAGAGAATTTGCCGATTTTTGAAATCGAAACAATCGAATTTCAAGATTAGCGGTTCAGGTTTGTTATGACTGAAACAATTTCACTTCCTCAAACAATTGACGTTGAACGCCTGCTCGCGCCGATTTCGGAAGATAATCCGGCGGGCGAAAGCGTAGTTTACAGCGGCATTTACGATGAAATACGCGAAGCGCGCCGCGCCGATGACGCCTTTTCGCTGGGAGATTGGGCTTTCGAGTTGAAAGTTGCCGATTGGCGGAAAGTCATTGAGCTATCCAGCGCAGCGCTTTCGGATCAAACCAAAGATTTGCAAATCGCTTCGTGGCTCGCCGAAGCTCTCGTCAAGCAGCACGGTTTTGCGGGTTTGCGCGACGGTTTAATGATCGCGCGCCGGTTGCAGGATGATTTTTGGGAGACGCTGTTTCCCGAAATTGACGAAGACAACGATCTCGAAGCGCGCGCCAACGCGCTCGAATCTTTAGATCGCAACACCGCGCTGGCAGTCAAAGAAATCGCGCTGACCGGCGGCGAAAGGCTCAGTTTTAATCAATGGAGCGAATCGAAGGATTTCGACATTCCCGAAAACATTGAAGCCCTTGAATATAACGAGCAGGAAAAATATCAGGCGTTGCGGGCACAAGCCGAAGAAGAACAGCGCGTTACGGGCGACCGCTGGCGAAAAGCGAAAGCCGCCGGAAACCGCGCTTTTTACGAAGAGCTTTATTTGACAATCGAAGAATGCTGGAACGAGTTTGAACAGCTCGACCGGACGACTGACGAGCGATTCGGCAATCAAACGCCGGGTTTGGGACAGCTCAAAAAATCGCTCGATGGAGTTCGGGATTTGGTTCGACGGCTTGTGCAGGAAAAACGCGAGCTTGAGCCGGACGCCGTGCCGGATTATGTTCCCGGCGAGGATGCCGCAGATAGTTCGAGCGCCAACGGCTCAAACGGCGCGGTTTTATCATTTCCGGGCGGCGGTGCGGCGGCAGGAGCGGCGACAATGGGCGCGATTCGCAGCCGTCAGGACGCTCTCAAACGATTGGCGGAAGTCGCCGACTTTTTCCGGCTTACCGAGCCGCACAGCCCTGTTTCGTATCTTGTGCAAAGAGCCGTGAAATGGGGCAATATGCCGCTCGAATCCTGGCTGCAGGAAGTCGTCAAGGACGAATCGGTTTTAAGTCAAATCCGCGAAACGCTCGGTTTTGCCGAACAAAATTCGGATGACGAGTCTTAATAAAATAAAAATAGTTGACTGAAAGGAGTTAGAAAATGCCTACCAAGGAAAGTTTGCAACATAAATTAGACCGCGTGCGACCGCCGCGCGTGCAAATCACTTACGACGTTGAAATCGGGGGCGCGATTGAACTCAAAGAACTGCCGTTTGTTGTCGGCGTTTTGGGCGATTTTGCCGGAAACCCCGAAGAACCGCTGCCGGGTTTGAAAAACCGCAAATTCGTCGAAATTGACCGCGACAATTTTAATCAGGTGATGGCTGGAATGAGACCGCGTATCTCGTATGCGGTTGAAAACAAGCTGCAAAACGACGGCACGCGGCTCGGTCTCGATTTGCGTTTTAACAGCATCGAGGATTTTGATCCCGACAACGTCGTGCAGCAGGTCGAACCGCTCCGAAAACTGGTCGAAGCCAGAAGGAAATTGTCGGATTTGCGCTCGAAAATGGACGGCAACGAAAAGCTCGAAAATTTGCTGACCGATATTCTCAGCAATACCGACTCGCAAAAACAATTGAGCGACGCGCTTAACCCGGGCGGCGACAAGAAGGAGGAATAAGAGAATGGCTAAAGAAGAAACTTTGCAAACTCAAGCCCCGACGACTACTACAACGACCGAAACACACGGCGGCGGCTTGCTCGACCAGATTTTGACGCAGGGGCGTATGGCGCGCGACGACTATCAAAAAGAGCAAGCCAAAGATATGATTGCCGAATTCGTCAATCAGGTGATGTCGGGCGAGATGAAAATGTCCAAGAGTATGGACGCGACAATCAACGCCAGAATCAGCGAGATTGACCGGCTCGTGTCCGAGCAGCTCAACGAAATTATGCACCACGAGCAGTTTCAAAAGCTCGAAGGCTCGTGGCGCGGGCTGCATTATATGGTTTATAACAGCGAAACCAGCACAATGCTCAAGATTCGCGTAATGACCGCAAAGAAAAGCGAGCTGCTCAAAGACCTCGAACGCGCGCTCGAATTCGACCAATCGGCGCTCTTCAAAAAAGTGTACGAAGACGAATACGGAACATTCGGCGGCGCGCCGTTCGGCGCTTTGATCGGCGATTACGAGTTTTCCAATCATCCGCAGGATATGGCGCTGTTGTCGAAAATCTCGGAAGTCGCCGCCGCCGCTCACGCTCCGTTTGTCGCCGCCGCCGCTCCGCAGCTTTTCGGTTGGGACAATTACAACGAGATGGCTGAGGTGCGCGATGTGTCGAAGATTTTCGACCGCATTGAATACGTCAAATGGCGCAGCTTCCGCGAGTCGGAAGATTCGCGTTACGTCGGTTTGACCTTGCCGCGCACGCTGGCGCGCGAGCCTTACGGACAGGCGACGCGACCGACCGAAACGTTTAATTTCGAGGAAGACGTTGACGGCAAAGACCACAGCAAATATTTGTGGAGCAATGCCGCTTACGCTTTCGGCACTCGTTTGACCGAAGCCTTTGCGCTGCACGGCTGGACGGTGGCGATTCGCGGCGTCGAAGGCGGCGGATTGGTGCAGGGAATGCCGACGCATACTTTCAGCACCGACGAAGGCGAAGTCGCGATGAAATGCCCGACCGAAATCGCCATCACCGACCGGCGCGAAAAAGAATTTGCCGACAACGGTTTTATTCCGCTCTCGCATTGCAAAAACACCGATTACGCCGCATTCTTCGGCGCGCAAAGCTGCAATAAACCGAAGAAATACGACACCGACGCCGCAAACGCCAACGCGCGTTTATCGGCTCAACTTCAATACATTTTCGCCGTCTCGCGTTTTGCGCATTACCTGAAATCAATGATGCGCGACAAGATCGGCTCGTTTATGTCGCGGAAAAACTGCGAAGATTTCTTAAATCGCTGGATTTCCAATTACGTCACGCTTGACGACGACGCTCCGGCTTCGGTCAAAGCGAAATATCCGCTGCGCGAAGCCCGCGTTGATGTCGCTGAAATCCCCGGCAAACCGGGCGCTTATCGCGCCGTCGCTTTCCTGCGACCGCATTTCCAGCTCGACGAGCTTTCGGTTTCGTTGCGCCTTGTGGCGGATTTACCGCAGCAGGTCAATAAATAATTTTTTTGCAAAATCTTTTGCAAAAACCATTTCAAGCGGCGTCTTTAACATACGAGCGACGAAGAGGCTCGATAAAAGTGAAAGCCGGAAATCAAACACCGGCTTTCACAAAAAAACAGGAGAATCGAAACTGACAAAACGCGCAAAACGAGCGGATTTGTCAAAAAAGGAAGCAAAATAAAAGGAGAAAGAAAATGGCTGTTGATATTTTTTTGAAAATTGATGGAATTCAGGGAGAAAGCAAAGACGAATCACACCAAAACGAAATCGAAGTTTTATCGTGGTCCTGGGGCGAATCGCAAGTCGGCTCCGCAGCGCTCGGCGGAGGTATGGGCGCGGGAAAAGTCAGTATGCAGGATTTTAACTTTACGATGTACACCGGCAAAGCGACCGCAAAATTGATGCAGGCTTGCGCCACCGGCGAACACATTGCGGAAGCGAATCTTTCGGTTCGCAAGGCTGGCGGCAAACCCTACGATTACTTGAAAATCAAATTTACGGATTTGCTGGTTACTTCTTATCAAACCGGCGGCAGCGGCGAGATTCCGATTGAAAGCTGCTCGTTCAACTTCACGAAAGTTAAAGTTGAATACTTCGAGCAGGACAACAAAGGTAAAGTCGCTAACGCGGGAACGTTCCAATACGATTTGAAGAAAAATACCGCAGCCTAACACGGCTTGATCAATCGAATAAAAGGGTTGAAGCGCTGCTCGAATTTGAGAAGAAACGGGCAGCGCTTCAATCGCCTTTTTGCAGGAGAGTTTTGTGGCGCAAAAAAGAACGGACAACGAAGTTCGCATTACGCCGTCGATTTTTGATCGGCTGCTCGATTTTGAACCGGAATTAACGAGCGAAGCACCAAAATCGCGCGCCAAATCTTTGCGCGAGCTGAAACAATCGGTCAGGCGCGATCTCGAATGGCTTTTAAATACGCGCCGGACGCCGATTGAAGTGGACGCGAGTCTCGAAGAAACAACTCGCTCGCTGGTGATGTACGGTTTGCCGGATTTTACCGGCGTCTCGGCGAAAAGCCCTTCGGAACAAAAAAGATTATTAAAGGAAATCGAGACGGCTCTGAAACAGTTTGAGCCGCGTTTAATAGATTTGCGAGTCAGCCTGGAACCGCCGACCGCCGTTGAGCGCCTTTTAAAATTTCGCATCGAAGCGCGTCTCAAAGTCGAGCCTGCGCCCGAACCGGTCGCTTTCGACACGATTCTCCAACTCGGCAGCGGCGAATACAAGGTTAATGAAAAATGAAGAAATGAAAATTGAGATTTAAATCAATTCTCATTCTCAATTTAAACAATGCGCGACGAGCTTTTAGGTTATTACGAACGCGAGCTGATTTTCCTCCGGCGAATGGGTGCGGAGTTTGCCCGCAAATATCCGAAAATCGCCGCGCGGCTGTTGATCGAAGGCGAGACGGCGGAAGACCCGCACGTTGAACGCCTGATCGAAGCGTTCGCTTTTCTCGCCGGGCGCATCACCTTAAAGCTCGATGATGAGCTGCCGGAAATCACCGAATCGTTTCTCAATGTTCTTTATCCGCATTATCTTGCGCCGATTCCTTCGGCTGCAATCGCCGAATTTTCTTACGGTTCGCCGACCGATAAACTGACCGCGATTCAAAACGTCGAACGCGGCGTGCGTCTCGCTTCGCGCCCGGTTGATGGGACGCCCTGTCGTTTTCGCACTTGTTATCCCGTTCAGCTCGTTCCGATTGAAATGACTGACGCCGCGCTCGAATCGAACGCGCCGACCGATGCGCGCGGAAAATGGGCTGACGCTCAGATTCGTTTAAGTTTCCGCTGTTACGGCGATTCAAATCTGCACGAATTGAAAACCGGCGACACGCAAGAGCCGCTGCGCAGTTTGCGTTTCTTTTTAAACGGCGATCCGCAGCTTGTTTTTCCGCTTTACGAATTGATTTTTAATCAGGCAACGCGAGTTGAATTGCGCCCCAAAGAAGCGCCGATCACTTCGGCGACTTCGATGATGTCGAAATCAATTTTGAGTTTAAAACCGCCCGCGCCTGTTTTTTTGCCGCCCGAATCTTTAAAACAAGTCGGTTTTAACGCGGACGAAGCGATGCTGCCTTACACGGCGCGTTCGTTTGCGGGTTATCGCTTGCTGACCGAATACTTCGCGTTTCCGTATAAATTTTTGTTTTTCGACGTGACGGGCTTGGAGCAAGCCGCCCAGAACAAATTCGGGAGTCATTTCGAGATTCTGATTCACCTTAAAAACGTCACGCCGCCGCACGCGCCCGTCACGAAAGACACTTTTCGGATGGGGTGCGCGCCGATTGTCAATCTTTTTGCCCAAACCGCCGATCCGGTTTATCTTTCGCAGCAAAAATACGAATACCACGTTTTGCCGGACGTTCACCGGCAATCGGCGACCGAGATTTATTCGATTGATTCGGTCACATCTGCCGATCCGCGAACCGGCATCGTGCGCGATTTTCAGCCGTTTTATTCATTGCGTCACGCCTACGGCGAACAGCAGGAAAAGGTTTTCTGGTACGCGACCAGACGACAATCACAGCGCGCGGAAGATGAAGGCACGGAAATTTATATGAGTCTGGTTGATATGAGCTTCAACCCGCGCGTTCCGACGACGGAAGTTTTGACCCTCAAAACAACCTGCACGAACCGCGATTTGCCCGCGCGTTTGCCGTTTGGAGGGCGCGAAGGCGATTTTGAAGTCGAAGGCACGGCGCTGCTGTCGCGCGTCAAATGTTTGACCAAACCGACCGAAACCATTCGCCCGCCGCTCCGGCGCGGCGCGCAGTGGCGTTTGATTTCGCACCTTAATTTAAATTATTTATCGCTGACGCAAAACAGCGGCGGCGTGCCGGAAGCGTTGCAGGAAATCTTGCAGCTTTATAATTTTAACGACTCGTCGGCGACGCGCAAACAGATTTTGGGAATTACGGGAATCGAAACGCAAAAGGTCGTGCGCAGAATCGGCGAGCGCGTCGGCGCGGGCTTTGTGCGCGGTTTGGAAACCACGCTGACGTTTGACGAAGAGCAATTTGTCGGCGCGGGCGCGTTTCTTTTCGCTTCGGTGCTCGAAAGATTTTTAGGTTTGTATGTTTCGCTGAATTCGTTTAATCAGCTCGTCGTCAAAACCGAGCAGCGCGAAGGCATCGTTAAACGATTTCCGCCGCGCGCAGGCGAGCAAGTTTTACTTTGAAAACAAACCGTCCGCTCCGCGACACAGAGGCACAGAGATAAATCAAAAATATTTCTCAAACCTTTGTTTTTACAATATGTCTCTGTGTCGCGGAGCGGACGGTTTAAATTAATTTTGAATCAGAAACCGCTTCATCAGGATTTTTTCGACGAGCCGCAACGGTTTGAATTTTTTCAGGCGGTGCGGCTGCTCGAACGTATTTTCCCCGAACGCGCTGCGGTCGGTCGCGATCATTTGCCGACAAAAGAAGTCGTCCGGTTTCGCACACGCCCTTCGCTCGAATTTCCGGCGAGCCAGATTTACGATTTGCAGGAAGTCAGTGAAGAGTTTTCCGATGAGCGCAAAATGGAAATGTTCGTCAATTTCTTCGGAATGCTCGGAGCAAACGGCGTTTTGCCGCCGCACTACACCGAATTAATTATCGAACGAGCGCGTTACCGCGACACGGCGCTCTGGAATTTCCTAGACCTTTTTACGCATCGCTCGGTTTCGTTGTTTTATCGAGCCTGGGAAAAATATCGTTTTCCGGTCTCTTTTGAGCGGGGAGAGGATGATTTTACCAACTTTTTGTTGGATTTTCTGGGACTCGGCACGCGCGGTTTGCGCGAGCAACTGGATTTTCCGGCTGAGTCTTTGATTCCTTATGCCGGACTCGCTTCAAACAAACCGCGCTCGGTTGCGGCGATTCAGCAAACGCTCGCCGATTATTTCGGCGTTAAAATCGAACTCGAACAATTTTCCGGGCAATGGCTCTCGCTTGACGCCGAAAGCATCACCAAGCTCGGCGCGGCAAACAGCAGCTTAGGCGTCTCAACCGTCGCCGGCTCGCGCGTTTTCGACAATCAATCGAAATTCCGCGTCCGCGTCGGCGCGGTCGGGTTTGAACGTTTCAAAGCGTTTTTGCCCAACGGTTCGGCTTACAGAGCAGCGACTGGAATGATTAAATTCCTGGCGGGCGACGAATACGATTTCGATTTACAGCTCATTTTACTGGCAAAAGAAGTTCCCGGAACCGTTCTGACAACTCGCGCCAAACGTCGTCCGATGCTTGGCTGGTCTTCGTTTTTAAAAACACAAAAATTTACGAGTGATGATGAACAGGTGATTTTACAAACGCACTAAAAAACTTGGAGAAATTTATGAACGTCAATTTGAAATCTCTGATCGGCAGATTAAACGACACTTGCCGCAGCGCGCTCGAAGGCGCAGCCGGATTGTGTTTGTCGCGGACGAATTACGATGTCGAGATCGAGCATCTTTTGGTGAAACTGCTCGAATCGGACGACTCTGATTTGCGAAAAATTTTGCGTCATTTCGAGATGAACCCGGAACGCTTGTCGCGCGATTTGACTGTGGCGCTCGACCGTCTGAAAACAGGAAACACGCGCACTCCGGCTCTCAGCCCGCGCATTCCGCAGCTCATTCAAGACGCCTGGCTGCTCGCTTCGGTCGAACACGGCGCTTCGCGCGTGCGCTCAGGTCATATCGTTTTGGCGATGATGCTCAACGACGATTTGGCGCGGCTTGCCAGAGAGATTTCGCGTGAATTTACCGAATTGACGACGCGCCTCGACGCCTTCAAAAAAGATTTCGGCGATATTGTTGCAGGTTCGAGCGAAGATCGTGAAGCGATGAGCTTAAACGAATCTCCAAACGTTTCGAGCGACGGCTCGCCGGATGTCGCTTCGGGCGTTCCCGGAAAAACGAAATCTCTCGATCAGTACACAGAAGATTTGACGGCGAAGGCGCGCGCCGGAAAAATTGATCCGATTTTGGGACGCGATTTTGAGATTCGGCAGGTGATTGATATTTTGACGCGCCGCCGCCAGAACAATCCTATCTTGACTGGCGAAGCGGGCGTCGGAAAAAC
The DNA here is from genome assembly GCA_036400075.1 of Pyrinomonadaceae bacterium. Taxonomy (GTDB): domain Bacteria; phylum Acidobacteriota; class Blastocatellia; order Pyrinomonadales; family Pyrinomonadaceae; genus JALZCH01. The sequence goes on along the minus strand of DASWLV010000173.1, from coordinate 55,393 downwards.
CGCCGTCGTCGAAGGTTTTGCTTTGCGGATTGCCGAAGGCGACGTTCCCGAACCGCTCAAAAATGTGGCTGTCCGAACTTTGGATTTAGGGCTTTTGCAGGCAGGCGCGGGTGTTAAAGGCGAGTTTGAAAACCGTCTGAAATCCGTCATTGACGAAGTGAAATCGTCGCCGCAGCCGATAATTTTATTTATTGATGAAGCGCACACGATGATCGGCGCGGGCGGACAAGCCGGGCAAAACGACGCCGCGAATCTGCTCAAACCGGCTCTGGCGCGCGGCGAGCTGCGAACGATTGCGGCGACGACTTGGGCGGAATATAAAAAATATTTTGAAAAAGACGCCGCGCTTGCCCGCCGTTTCCAAGTCGTCAAAGTCGAAGAACCGGACGAAGAAAAAGCCATTGGAATGATGCGCGGGCTTTTGGAAAAAATGGAGACGCATCACAACGTCCGCATTTTGGACGAAGCAATTGTCGAATCCGTAAAACTCTCTCATCGTTACATTTCCGGTCGCCAACTTCCCGATAAATCGGTTTCGGTTCTCGACACGGCTTGCGCCAAAGTCGCCATCGGTCAGGGCGCTACGCCGCCGCCGATTGAAGATTCACGCCGAAAGATTTCCAGACTTGAAGCGGAAATCGCATCGTTAAACCGCGAGCTGGCGACGGGCGCGAAACACGACGAACGAATCAGCGAATTAAACGCCTCCAAATCTCAAGAAGAAGAAAGGCTCGCCGCCTTTGATGAGCAATACGACAAAGAAAAAGATTTAATCGCTCGGATTCGTGAAATCCGTATGCAGCTCGAATCGCACGCGGCAGGAAATGGCGCTGGAAATATTGCCGAAACGGTTTCAGCAAACGGAAATGGTGCTGTTTCTCCGGCGGTTGCCGCTGAAGGAAGTCCGGCAATTGCGGCAGCGGACAGCACTGATGCTTTGCCTTCAGCGCCAACGGCGACAATTGACGTTGAAGCATTAAAAAATGAACTCGCCGGACTTAACGCCGAATTAAAAGAAGTTCAAGGCGACAATCCGCTGATGCAGCCGGTCGTTAACGGGCAAACCGTCGCCGAAGTCATTTCCGGCTGGACTGGAATTCCGGTCGGCAAAATGGTTTCGGATGAAATCAACGCGATTTTGAATTTGCAGGAAAGATTAGCCGAACGAGTAATCGGGCAAAACCACGCGCTGTACGCCATTTCTCAAAGAATCCGCACGGCGCGCGCCGGATTGACCGACCCGAAACGCCCGATTGGCGTGTTCATTTTGGTCGGAACTTCGGGCGTCGGAAAAACCGAAACAGCTCTGGCTCTGGCGGACACGCTTTACGGCGGCGAGCGCAATTTGATTTCGATCAATATGAGCGAATATCAGGAAGCGCACACGGTTTCCAGTTTAAAAGGCTCGCCTCCGGGCTATGTCGGTTACGGCGAAGGCGGCGTTTTGACCGAAGCCGTGAGAAGAAAACCGTATTCGGTCGTGCTGCTCGATGAAGTCGAAAAAGCGCACCCGGACGTGATGGAGTTGTTTTATCAGGTTTTTGACAAAGGCGTTTTGGAGGACGGCGAAGGGCGCGAGATTGATTTTAAAAACTGCGTCATTTTGCTCACTTCAAACGTGGCGACCGACACGATTATGAAATTGTGCGCCGACCCCGATACGACGCCCGAACCTGAAGGTATGATTGAAGCGATCAGACCGGAATTGATAAAAGTTTTCAAACCAGCTCTTTTGGGGCGAATGGTCGTCGTTCCGTATTATCCGATTTCCGACGATGTTTTACGTCAAATTATTCGATTGCAGCTCGGCAAAATCAAAAATCGTATCTTTGAAAATCATCGTGCGCAATTTTCCTACGACGATTCCGTCATTGAAGCGGTCGCCAAGCGCTGCACCGAAGTCGAATCCGGCGCGCGCAACGTTTATAACATTCTGACCGGAAGCCTGCTGCCCGAAATGAGCGGCGAAGTATTGGGAAGAATGGCGAGCGGCGACGGAATCAGCAGCGTTTATGTTGCTGTCGGCGATGACGGAAATTTCGCTTACAAAATTGAATGAAGCGTTTATGAGGTTGAAGGATTAAAGACAAACGGCGGGTGAAGTTAAAAAGCAGCCCGCCGCAACAGTCTCTAACAAGCGTTATGATTAAAGTTCATATCTGGTATCCGTATAACGTTCCCGGTTTTGATACGTGGGATTGGCTGACAGACGGCGCTGAGGAAATTCAGGACGTTCAATCGCTGATTCCGATTCATCAATTTAGCTGGGGTCACGCCGGAATGGAGTTTGTTGAAGTGCCGTCGCAGAACGGCAGATTCGTTTACAACGGTTATCGCTCCTTTTGGACGAGCAACTCGGATTGGTCGCAGCATTCGCTCGGCAGAGTAGCAATGGCGCTCGAACAAGATGTTGCTGCGGAATACGGTTATCATCCGCATAATACGATTACACTCGCCGAAGGCTTAAACGAAACTCTTATTTACGAATACTGGAATTCGTTGATTAATCAATCGCTCGAATATTATCATCGCGGTTTTAACAGCTCCAACGCGGTCGCAAATGCGATTCAAAGCGGGATGCCGCCTAAGCGAATGGACGCGCCGGAATATAATCCGTTTACGGCTTCCGATTACGGCGCGCCGCTGGGTTTTTCAAATCCGCTTTATCTGCAAAAGTGGCTGGAAGAAATTAACGCCTGGCTGGTGCTTCCTCAGCAAAATTTTAAATAACGAAGCGTCGGGAAATTATGGCTATTACGCAGGGAAACAGAGTACTTCGATTAGGCACACCGCTCGGCGAAGATTTTTTGCTGATTCAAAGCTTTCGAGCTAAAGAAGGTCTTTCGCAGCTTTTTCAGCTTGAAATGGATGTCGTCCATGAAGAAACCGAATCGGGCGACGAGTTGACGGCAATTGACCCGAATAATATTTTGGGCAAAAACTGCACGCTCGCCGTCCGCACTCGCGGAGAAGATACGGAGCGCTTTTTCAACGGCGTCTGCATTCGGTTTGCCCAAGGCAAGCGCGACGACCGTTTTTCGCATTATCGAATGCTCGTTGTGCCGGAAGTTTGGCTGCTGACGCAGATTTCGCAAAGCCGCGTTTTTCAAAATATTTCCGTTCCCGATCTTCTCAAGAAGGTTTTGGAGAAAATTAACGTTTCGTTTGAAATCCAAGGCACTTTTCATCCGCGAAATTATATTGTCCAATACCGCGAGTCGGATTTTGCTTTCGCTTCGCGTTTGATGGAAGAAGAAGGCATTTATTATTATTTCGAGCATCAGGACGGCTCGCATAAAATGATAATCGCCAACACGCCGCAATCGCACGTTGATTGTCCGTCTAAAGCCGACATTCCGTATTTTCTGGTCACGCAGCCGAAAGACGATTTCGTCAGCAGCATAGAATTGTGGCGCGTCGAGCATCAGCTTCAGAGCGGCGAGTTTACGCTCTGGGATCATCACTTTGAGCTTCCCCATCGCAATCTTGAAGCCAAGCAAAAATCGCGTTTTAACATCGGCGGAAATCAAGAGCTGGAGTTTTATGATTTTCCGGGCGGTTATGCCAAGCGTTTTGACGGAGTTGACAAAATGGGCGGCGAACGCCCGGACGATGTGCCGAAAGTTTTTGAGGACAATCAGCGAACCGTCGGTTTGCGGCAACAGGAATCGGACGCCAAGGTTCAAACTATTACAGGAGTTTCCGACTGCTGTTCGATCACTGCCGGACATCGTTTTCGGCTTTTTAATCACCCGAACGGAGATCAAAACGCTCAATACGTTTTAACCTCGGTAACGCACGAAGGTCATCAAAGCCCGGCTTATGCCACCGGCGGAGATTTGGCGCGCGCTTACGCAAACAGTTTTATCTGTATTCCGTTCAAAACGCCCTATCGCCCGCCGCGCCGCACCGAAAAACCGATTGTCCGCGGCTCGCAAACTGCAACAGTCGTCGGACCTCCGGGAGAAGAGATTTTTACCGATAAATACGGGCGCATCAAAGTCCATTTCCACTGGGACAGATTGACGACTCCATCGCCCGACAGCTCTTGCTGGGTTCGCGTCGGGCGCGACATCGCCGGAAAAAAATGGGGAACGATGTATATTCCGCGCGTCGGTCAGGAAGTTATCGTTGATTTTATCGAAGGCGACCCGGATCAGCCAATCGTCACCGGCTCGGTTTACAATGCCGAACAGATGCCGCATTACGAGCTGCCGAAATTCAAAACTCTGAGCTATATCAAAACGCAAACTTCGCCCTACGACGGCAAAGGTTTTAACGAGCTGCGTTTTGAAGACAAAGCCGGCAAAGAGCAGGTTTTCGTTCGTTCACAAAAACGAATGGACGTGCGTGCGCGCGGTTCATATTACAAAACCGTCGGCGGAAATCGGCACGAAATTATCGGCGTTCGCGCCGACAACGAACCGGGCGGAAATTTGACCGTTACGGTCGGCGGCAACCACGATTTTCATATCAAAGACAGTCAATACATCGGCGTTGACGGCAAATTAAACGAATACGTCAAAGGCGATGTCGTCGAAGATTATCAAAGCAATCTGCAAACCGTCGTTAAAGCTAAAGCCGAGCTTAACGCCAGAGAAATAACGCTTGAGGCTTTTACGAAAATTACGCTCAAAGTGGGCGGAAACTTTATCACCGTTGACCAATCCGGCGTGACCATTGTCGGTTTGATGGTCAAGATCAACTCCGGCGGCGCAGCCGTTCCGACCGGTCCGGCTGTTATTGATGAACCGCTTGATGCCGAACCGGCGGATACGGGCGAGCCGGGGTATTTGGATAAACCGCGAACCGGCGGCGGAAAAGGCAGAAAACGCCGCACTTTAAACGGGCAGCACGCGCCGGATGTTACTAAGCTTGATAAGCTTCTTAAAGATGCGAAACAATTAAAAGCCGAAGGTAAGGATGCCGAATCAGCGGCGAAAAAGCAGGAAGCAATTGATGAAGCCATTAAGGTTTACAATATTGATACCAGCAACGTTAAAAGCATCAAATACGGCGGTGCCGGCGACGGCGCTACGTCACCCGGCGGAGATGTCACTATTGGAGACGACGGCTTCCGCAATCCGGCTTGGCTTGGCTCGACCATCGGTCACGAAAGCGAGGCTCATCTTAATAAACAAACCAAAGACGGCAACTGGAAGTATCCGGGACCGGAAGGAACCACAATCGGAGAGGTTGAGGCGTATGATTATGAAATTGCGAATGCCGAGAGATACGGCACCAGCCCTGAAGACGTTGAAGAACTCAAAAAACGACGACAGGAGCATCACGACAAGCTGAGCGATGAATACAAACAGCGCGTTGACGGCAATCCGCCTAATTACGATATGAAACCGGGCGATGAAAATAAATAGCAAATTTTTCTTTTACGCATTTTCCTGCTTTCTTCTGTTTTCCGAAGGCGTCGGATGTGCGTTTAGCCCGGAAATTTCCCAATATGAAAATCGAACATCGAGAGAGGTAATTATGACGCAGGCAACAGTCAGTGCAAGGTTAGAAATTTCGCCGACCATCGGGAAAACGCCCAACGCTCAGGAAGTAGGCGTCAACGCCGTTTTGAGCAATACCGGGTCGTCTCCTTTGTGGGTCAACAAAAGGTTTCTCTTAAATACTGTTCACTCTCCGAAACCATTTCGAGAAATCTGGCTCGATGTGAAAGCGCCAAACGGTAAAATGCTGGAGTTTAGATGCAGGATCAAAGCCGGCTACGCGCGCGAGGAACATTACGCGCTGCTTCCGCCGGGCGGAAGCGTCAAAGCCGAAATAAAAATTTCAGGCTGCTTTGATATGCAGGAAAAAGGAACTTATCAAATCAAGGCGCACTATCAGGACGGCAACAAGGAAATTCCTCCCGCGCCGGAAAACGCGATGCATCTAAAAGATGAGTTGGAATCTCAGACCATTAAAATTTCAGTCGAATAATTTAGAAAATTATGCCGCAAGGACCAGCAGCCAGAATCGCAGACCCTGTTTCCCATCTATTACCGCCCGTCTTGACGGGCGGACCGACGGCAGTAACCGTAATTATCGGTTTTAAACCTGCTTGGCGCGGAATACCGCTTGCCGCCGTAGCCGCTCTGCAATCAGCGAAAACAGCCGCCGACACCGCGATTAAAACGGCGGAAGCAGCAACGCTCGCGGCTCCCGATCCGATTAGCAAAGCGACTGCATATGCTGCGGAGCAGGCGACCAAAACAGCGGCTTTGGCTTCGATGAGCAGTGCAATTGCCAGCGCCGGAGCAGGCACTGACATTCACGTTTGCGCAACTCCCTCGCCGCTCCCGCCACACGGACCGGGCGTCGTTATTACGCCTTCGGCAACAGTCATAATTGCTAATATGCCCGCTGCACGCCAAGGCGACACAATTCTTGAAGCAATCGGACCGCCGAACACAATTTCAACGGGCTGCCCAACTGTTATTATCGGCGGCTGATGCAGCAATTAAAAAATAAATTCCGACATTCGTAATTCGTAATTTGAAATTCGTAATTGTTACTGCGGCATTAACTCAAGCGTGTCGCCTTGATTTTGTTGATTTTTAAGCTGTTCGATGATTGAGCGAATAGCAGCCGCCATATTGCTCGTCGGCGCGAGCTGCAAATATTTTTCATAAGCGGCGACAGCTTCCTTTTTGCGCCCGGCTTGTTCGTAAGTTTCGCCCAAAAGCTGGTACAAAATCGGTTCGGAATCGGCAAGCTGCGCGACGGCGATTTTGAATTCGGCAATCGCGGCGGTGTGATTTCCCTGATCTTTGTAGGTTAAAGCCAGACCAGTGTGCGCTTCGGGCTGAAAATTTTTTGCTTCCCGCAGCGCACGTTTAAAAGATTTGACGGCGTTTTCCAAATCAGAGCTTTCGCGGTAGATTCTGCCTTCGACCGTCGAGGCTTCGGCGAAAGCGGGACGCGCTTTTCTGGCTTCGCCGATTTGCTCCAAAGCCGCGTCCGGGTCTGCTTTTTCAATCGCCCGCGCCCAGCCGATGCGCGCTTCGGCAAATTTCGGGCGCAATTGGAGAGCTTTTTTGTAAAGCTCGATTGCCTTTTGTTTATTTTCCTCTTTGCCCGATTCGCGCAATTCTTCGGCTTGTTGAAAAGCAATCTCGGCTTCGTCGTTTGTTTTGACCAGCGCGATTTTAATCTCGCCTTTTTGCGCCGGAAGCAGCGTTTGAGTTTTTTCGGCAAATCCGACCGCCCGAACCCGAATTTTGCGAGTCCCGGCTGCGATTCGATCAATTTTTAGCTGACCTTTTTCATCGGTCGCGCCGCGCCGATTTTCGTCAATCCAAACAACGGCTTTCGGCTCGGTCACAACAACTATTGAGCGAGCGGATGCCGCAGCCGGCGCAGGTCGTTTTTGCGAAAAAACATTTGTTGAAACAAAAAGCGACAAAACTACGGAAACGATTTGTAACACAATTTTCGCGCGCATAATTTTCCTAAGACCTCAATCTTCTGATTTAAAATCAACGAATCGAGTTGTCAGCCAAGACTGTCTAAATTGTCCTCTTTCTAACAATTCAACCAGTGTTCTAAGTATTCCTTAGTATTATTGAAATATCTTTTATTCAGAAAAGCCCGTGTCAGCTTTTTTCGTTTAAAGCGCGGGCGGCTTCGCAGGCGAAATAAGTAATGATTAAATCGGCTCCGGCGCGCTTTATCGCGGTCAGAGTTTCGAGCATCACTCGTTTTTCATCAATCCAACCTCTTTCTGCCGCCGCTTTAATCATCGCGTATTCGCCCGAAACATGATAAGCCGCAATCGGCAAGTCGTATTTTTGCCGCAAAGCGTAAACCAGATCGAGATACGCCGTCGCAGGTTTGACCATCAAAAAATCCGCGCCTTCCGCCGCATCGAGCGCGGCTTCGCGCATCGCTTCGCGGAAATTCGCCGCATCCATTTGATAAGCCCTGCGGTCGCCGAATGCGGGCGCGCTGTCGGCGGCTTCGCGGAACGGTCCGTAAAAGGCGGATGCGAATTTGACGGCGTAAGACATTATCGGAATATGCGCGAAGCTGCTTTCGTCAAGCGCCCGGCGGATCGCCGCAACCTGTCCGTCCATCATCGCCGAAGGCGCAATAATGTCGGCTCCGGCTTGCGCCTGGCTGACAGCCGTATTTGCGAGCAGCCGCAAAGTTTGATCGTTTAAAACTTCGCCCGATTCGTCAATCGCGCCGCAATGACCATGCGCAGTGTATTCGCATAAACAGCAATCAGCGACGACAATCATTTCCGGCACCGCTCTTTTAATGGCGCGCGCGGCTTGCTGCACAACTCCGTTTTCGTCAAATGCGCCAGTCCCTTCAACATCCTTTGTCTCCGGCAAACCGAATAAAATGACGGCTTTGATTCCTTCTGCGAATGCCGCCTCCGTCTCGCGAACGGCTTCGTCAACCGATAAATTAAAAACGCCGGGCATTGAAGAAACGGCGCGCCGAACGCTTTTTCCGGCGCAAACAAAAAGCGGCAAAATGAAATCCTCCGCCGCGAGACGGGTTTCCTGCACGAGCGAGCGCAGCGCGGCGGTGCGGCGAAGACGGCGCGGGCGTTGAACTATATCGAGCATTTCCTAAACCTCTCGGAATAAATGTATAATTTAAACCATACCAAATATCGAGCCGAAAAAAGAGCGTGAACGCTTTTTAAATTTTGTGTTATGCTATTTTGCCGGAAAGAGATGTTTTAAATTTTATTGATTTGCTTACACGAACGATATGCCGAAGACGATTCTTGTAGTTGAAGATTACGATGACGCGCGCTATTTAATTAAATTTATGCTGCAAATGTTAGGTCATCGTGTGGTCGAGGCGACCGATGGACGCGAAGCTATCGAATGCGTTAAAAAAGACCGACCGGATTTAATTTTGATGGATTTAGCCTTGCCGATTATGGACGGCGTAACGGCAACCAGGGTTATTAGGGAAATGGAGGAATCGTCCGATGTGCCGGTGGTCTGCGTCACCGCGCACAGCGAAAAATATCGCAACGAAGCCATTCAAGCCGGAGCAAATATGGTCGTCCGCAAACCAGTTGATATGGAAGATTTGAAACCGATACTTTCGCAGTATCTGTCATAAATCCCAGAACAATAGTTTGAACGGAACCTTAAACCTGACGTTTTTAATGCGGCTGGGTGTCTCAGATGGTTAGAGCGTGGGAATTCAAACCTGCTCCGGTCAGCCGCCGCTTAATAGAACCAGTAGCTTACACATCAAGGCACATCTCAATAAGGTGTGCTTTTTAGTTTAATATATCCTTCATTGTATCCAAGAAAATTAAGGACACAATGAAAAAAACACTGGCTTTATCCCTGAGCATTTTGTGATTGCCCTAATAACTCAAATCCTGATACATCAAAAATGTTTCCTTGTAAGACTTTTAGCCACTGCCGGATTTGATTTGTTTTTATACCTGTAGCAAGAAAGCACACTTTTGCATTTGCAAAAATTACCTTAACAACGCTCTTTTAGCTACTCCCAAAAGCCTAAGACACTTGACACAAACGAAGTGGAAACGTAATCTTTTATTTCGTTCTAACGCGCACCCGTAGCTCAGTTGGATAGAGCGTTTGACTACGAATCAAAAGGTCGCACGTTCGAGTCGTGCCGGGTGCATCTTTATTATCAATAACTTAGAGTTACTCTGAGCTTATATAAAAAGTGTGATGTAGTTAAAAATGTAGTAACTCATCACACTTTTTGTTTTCTAGTCTTAAATAATTAAAATCATAGTCAAATTTTCCGCACATTTCTAAAACTCTGTCCGTTAAACAAAATGCGGAAGCAGATTTAGTTGCGAACGCCTAGTTCAAAATCAGTGATCTATGAGTAATGAAAAATCGTCTGTGCGAACAACAAATTCGACAGGGGACATTTACAACGAAATATTTTCCGCGCTGCCGCCACTTGATTCGCCTGAGTATTTGGAGCTACTTGAAAGAGCTTCAATAAGCGAGTTGCCAGCTCAGGTGTTGGTCCGTGCTTATCGGCAATTATTAGTTTCGGGAAGCGATGCCGCTGACGCAACATTAGCTCGGCTTGTCAGCAGCAAAAAATACAATTACTTATCGGCGATTCGCCTATTGGCAAGCAAAATGGTGGCAGAAGGGCAATACAGATATGACAAAGAGGATCTAATTCAAGAAACAATTGCCGAAATAGTAAAAACATTGCCGACTGAACGCGGCGAATTGGCAGAGCAGGCTTGGGTCTTATTTTGCAGACAACGATTTCAGGATGCTTGGCGAAATTTGAACGGTCGACGCGGTGAAAAACTAAGAGGCAAGCGTGTCGAACCAACAATCGACGAAGAAACTGGCGAGGTTTTTGATCCGGCGGAGGAGACCACAGGGCAATCTGCGCCTTGGCATACTCGCTTCGAACCAACTAAATTGCTCTGGCTTGAAAATTTTATTCGGAAAACAGCGAGCGAGATTGTGGAGCCGGTGATTCGTTATGTTGCCGAAGATCAATTTGGCGACGATCCATCGCCTATTTCAGTCGGAACTTCAACAGGCGGAAAACCGCCTTTGACCACGCAGCTTGGATTAAGCCGATTTCAAGTGTCTAGAGCATGGAGAACTGCTAAAGCTAGGTTAGCGGCAGCTTTGTTGACGCAGCGTGAACAAGAAATCGAAACCGAATGGTTACGTAAATTTTTGAAGGATTAAGTAAATACCAATTAAAGGATTTTTAACAGTTGAAGATGCCAACAGTTTTGCAACAAGACGGATTCAGATTTTTTTATCACTCCAATGAACACGAGCCTCCTCACATGCACGTTAGCAAGGCAGGAGGCGAGTTAAGGTTTATTTTAGGAACCGAATCTGAAGAACCGACTTATAAAGTACTCTCTCCAATGAAAAAAAACGAAATTAGAAGGGCATTTGAGATTGTGAAAAAACAGCAGAAATTTCTGCTTGAAAAATGGGGAGAAAGATATGATCAGCAGAACATTTGAAGAACAATATGAACATGCAAAAAGAGCTGGAGAGCAGGCTAATCAAAGTGAGCCTCGCGCCGAGTCAGCCTATTATGATTCACGCAAAAAGCGAATTATTGTTCGCTTGAGGAATGGAGAAAACTTTTCTTTTTCGCCGGAATGGGTTCCCGGGTTGCGCATGGCTTCTCCTTCTGATTTAGCGAATATCGAAATTTCGCCCTCTGGAGCAGGTTTGCATTGGGAAAGCCTTGATGAAGATTTGAGCGTTCCGGCTCTTTTGCAAGGAATTTTCGGACCTGTAGATGACAACAGAATTTACCTTCCGATTAGCACCGAATTGTTTGAAAGCCTTTGCGCTCAAATCGAAGTTGCCTGGGGTGTGCGACGCGACGCGACGTTAGTTGAACTCATAGCAGCCGAATATCCGCAATACTCGGCGGATTTGTATGATTTTTTTGCCCTTTTAGTTGAATCGGAATTAGCCGCCCCAGAGTCGGAAGGATTTCGGCAATCGGCTGAAAAGATAAAGGATTGGTTGCAAAGCGAAGGTTTTGAAATTGCACGGGAAATTGCCCGCGAACAACGCAATCAAACGCTAAAAGCCACACCCATTCAGTCGACGGAGAGCGAGGCACAATTATCCGAAAACGAAAACCAGAATGAAGAACGACATAAAACGAATCAACTGTCTCAACCGCTGGGATATATCGGGTTGGCTCAAAAGCAGACAGGCTTGGAGGTTGAAGAAATAGAAAAAAGGATGGGCGTTCCTGCTTTGGTTATAAAATTCACACAACGCCAGCCTTCGAACAAATTGCGTCCAATCCGCCGCGAAATTATCAAACGCGGGAAACGCATTGGTATCGAAGAAAGCGAAGGCGAAGAAGCGTTGAATTTCCAAATTCAAAGAGCGGCAAAGCGCGGCGTAAAGAAAAAGAGTTTAGTGTCAAAATCCGTCACCGAACAGTTCAAAGAATTAATCGAGCAAATACCGGTTAGCAAAATGAGCAATGAAGAAAAAGACTATTGGATTAAACTCAGCCACGACGAGGAAAATTAATGAAGTCTCTCAAAAACGTAAAAAAAGCTGCCCGTGAATTGCGTTCTCTCATTGCTTCGCAAAGCGAAGATTTGTTTCAGGGCATTTGCAAATACGTTTTTGAAAAACATCAAATTCGTGTTCGCGCCGTTCCATCTTATGAGTTGGGCGAAAACCAAGCGGAATTATCGGTTTCGGAGCGAACGCTGGAATATGATGAGGCTCTTGATAAAAATCCTATAGAGCGACTGCTTGTTGTCGCCCATGAGCTGGGTCATCTCGATAGACATAAAAGGCTGACGGATATAGTCGCCCGGGTTGATCCACTGTCGCCGTACCTCAATACCGGCGCGCCGGCTCTGGCAAGGTACAACCGTTTTTCGCGCGAAGAAATAGAAGCAGACGCTTTCGCCAATGAATTCGTCTGTCCAGCAGAAGAATTATTTGGCGAATGGGAGACTGACGACTCTGCTACGTCTAGGACTCTCGCCGAAAAATACGGATTTACTGAGTCTTTCGTTAAAGCTCGATTATCTGAAGGACTTTACGAAAAACTGCTGATGGATGTTGTTGAGAATATAAAGGATGAGGCTCCGAAAACAGAGGACACAAGCCAGATTGAAGCGGCAACGCATACCGGAACCCCGGCGCTTGTCAACGCAGGACCCGGAACAGGCAAAACCGCAACTTTGATTATGAGAATGAAGTATCTTCTGCGAAAGCCGATAGAAGCTAAACCGTATGAAATGCTCGTTCTCACATTTAGCAATGAAGCGGCGGATGAATTGCGCAGCCGCATCGAAGAAGAATTTGGAGCGGAAGTTGCTGAAGAAATGGAGATTACGACTTTTCACGGCTTTGGACACTCACAACTTCTCGGCTGGGAATCGCCTCTTAGCGAAGATTTCCAGATTCTCGATGAATCTAGGCAAGAAGAGTTGATTCTAGATCTGCTTGGTAAAATCGAATGCGATTCTATTTTCAACTTGAAAAAACCGGAAGAAACAGCCCGCAATGCTGTACGTCAGATTTGTTGGTTAAAAGAACGCCGAATCAGCCCAGATATTCTTGAAGCAGAAATAAAAAATTGGGAGGTTGAAGAACCAGTCAAATCCTCAGAACAGAGAAAAACAACGGAGTTTTTGAAGCTGTTTCGCGCATACGAAGAAGCTAAAACAAACCTCGCAACCGTTGATTTCGCCGATCTAATCAATCTACCGCTTGAATTCCTGGAAAACAATTCCGAGCTGGTCAAAGCTATACGAGCTAAATATAAGTGGGTAATGGTTGACGAATATCAAGATGTCAGTCGGGCTGTCGCAGCGCTTTTGGGCAAAATCTGCGGCAGCGGAAATCCGCCCTGGGTCGTTGGCGATATGCGTCAAGCGATTTACCTTTTCTGTGGCGCAGCAAAGGAAAACGTCAGCAGCTTCCCAGACGATTTCGAAAAAGCGAAAATTTTTGAACTAGGAACAAATTATCGCTCGTGCGATGAAATTATTGAGGTTGCTAATCAACTTGCGGAACTGATGGAATGCCCTGTACTCGAAAAGGCGACTGCGGCATTTTCCAAACGATGGACAAAAGGAACGGAAACCGTTTCACTGGAAGGCGAAAAACCTGTTATCAGAGTCGCTCAAGCCGATTCGGACACCGCTGAATACGAAGCCATTGCCCAGCAGGTGAAAAGCTGGCTGAAGCAGGGAGTCAAACCGCAAGATATTGCTGTTCTCGCCAGACGCAACAAAGACGTGCGTAATATCTCTCTCGCGCTCGGTCGCCGCGGCATTAAAGCGACGACCACCGGATTGATTACTCCAGAAGGTGCGGCTGGCGATTTAGCAGCTGTAGCGACATATTTGGATGGGCGCTTGGCTTCGCTACCAAAAATCGTTTATGCGCTCGGAAAAGATAGATTTAAAAAAACGGTTTTAAATGCGGCGGTTGAATATTTAAGCGAAACAGACGTTCAGCAACCTTCTGATGAAATCAAAGAACTAGTGCAAGAGGTCGCGTTGCTGGATGTTTGTTTGAGCGAATTGGAATATTCGGGCGACGCATTTTCCGTGATTTGCGCTTTTTTATTCGATGGCAGCAGTTATTTGCGCTCGATACTCAATGAGAAAGACGAAGCCAAACGTTCGCTGGCTTTAAGCGAAATTCTGACTACTCTTTCCTGGGCGGTTGGCTATCGTTATTCCCACCCCGAAACTTCGCCTAAAGAGTCGCGCATCGGATTTGGACAATATTTCCGAAACAACCTTTCTTCAGGCAAGCCAAATTTGGTGGCACCACGTCCCGCAACTAATGCCGTTCAGGTGATGACTTGCCACGCCAGCAAAGGGCTGGAATTTCCGTGCGTCATTCTTGCGGGGCAAACTCTTTCGCTCGCTAAAGATACGAATTGGTTGCCGCCCCGTTTCGAGCCAAAAAAAAATGAGGATATTGCCCAAGCCAATGCGTTATTTTTCGTCGGCGTAACCCGCGCGCAACGAGCTTTGTTCATTTCGTATGCGAAAACACCGAAAAGAACCATTACGCCCCTTTTAGAAAAATGGCAACAAGTTCACGGTATTCAGGTAGAGAAGTTACCATCCGCAGGCTCCGAGAAGGAAACGGTAGTATTAAATCCAATTTGGGGTAAAAAACAGTCGAACAAAAAACTTGCCTCGTCGAGTCTTAGTAAAGGCAAATGCGGAATTCTCATTTATCTGGAAGAATTTTACGGTGCAAGATTTCCAACGCTCGTTAAACCACTTTATCCGCGCTTTTTCGTTGCGGTTCGCACGTCCCTGGAAAAAATCATTCGCCTAACGCACGAAAGCAATCAAAAAGTGACCATAACTGAAGCTGAAGCAATGTTTAAGGCATCGTTTTCGGACGACGAAGTTCTCAGCCATCCGCATTATGCTGCATACAATCGCCGTGGAATCAATTACGCCGGACGGCTCGCCGAGGAGTGCGTTCCTCAGCCTCGCGCTGTAGAGTTTATTGAAATAGAAAACGTCATTGGAGAAAGCGACGAGGAATTATTGCCGCTGCGCTTAGATTTGATTGCTCATTTCAGAGATGAGAACAAACAAACCCACGCCATACTTTTTCGCCCCGAATCTTTCGGCGAGGCAAAAAGCGGAGAGCTTGCTTGGAGCAATCTAGAAAGCACGACCAGCAAGCGAATGCCATTTGTTTTGCTACGGAAGATTGATCCTAAGTTGCAACCTTGGATTTTTTCCGGCGAAGACGGGAAAATTTACAGATACAAGTGGAATCGAAACGCCGAAACGATGAATGAAGACGCTGCTTGGGCGGAAAAACGGCTGAGGGCTTTCTCGGGCGGGAATTTTGAAGCTTCAATAAACGAATTTTTTTGCGACACAAAATGTGGGTGCCGAGTTCCTTGTCCGCATTGGATGGAAGCTATCGAATAAAAATACAAAATGTAGCGCACATCAGCAAATTTGTGTCCGTATATAGATGTAGAGGTAGAAACAGTGCCTCTACATTTTTTTATTTTAAAGGTCGAAAACAATGATGGAAACGTTAAAAGAAAAAGAAGACAAAGATAAAGGCAATCAACCGCGAGTCGCGCTGCAAATCCAAACTCCGCGCGGGTTATGGAGCAAAACCTCGCCGAAAAATGCAGATAAGCGTCCCGTTTATCAGATTTCAACGAAAATCTCGCAGGTCATCGCCGATGCTCGTGAAGTTTTCAAGTTCACGGAAAACGACAACAAATACGTGCTACTGCACGACACGACGCAACTTGAACCCGAAAGACCGCTTGCCAGCTATCATTTCGCTGACGATACGCTGCTTGTGCTTTCAGTGCAGGGAGGAAACGCCTAATGAGCGTCGAGGGTGCAGTTTCTTTTGAGGCGATTATCGAAGAACTAGTGGACGCGGGTCAGTTTGCCGCGTCCGCTGGAGTAAAACTCGAGATATCACAAATAACTGAGCAAAACCTGCGTTTTTTTGCCACATTTCGCAATCGCGCTGGGACAGAATTTTTCGCGGAATTTGATTGTCATGATTATCCGCTTTACCCACCAACAATAGAATTTACCGACGAAAAGCGAACTGTAAAAGGAAATCACTCGCTTTATCCGAACGTCTTTCATCCCACCCCGTGCGTTTGTATGCGTTACAACCGTAAGGCTTATACCGAACGTGGCGGACCGCACGGCGATTGGCGGCTGATTGATTGGCATTTGGCGACGCCGGGCGGCGGTCCGATCAATACGCTGGCGATGATTATCAGCGATATGCACACGAAAATTTTGGATTCGACAGGGAGAATGAACGGATGATGGATAAACTGTTTAGTAAAAGCAAAAAAGCTGGAAACGAACAAAACTATCAAACAATGCGGGAGGCGGCTTTGCCGGTTCTTCATATAACAGATTCGCTTCTAGCTGAAACAGGGAATTTACTCGCCAGTTTCGCTGAAAAGAAACGCTTTGAAGGAATAGTTTATTGGTTCGGATTGGAGATGGAGGAAAAGTCCGTAGTGACGAGTTTGATCGTCCCTGATGCAGATACAAGCTGGGGTTGCATTTCTACTTCGCCGGAAGCAAACGCCGAAGTTCTCAGGTTGATTGTCGGCACGCCGCTCATTTTGCTGGGGCAGGCTCACTCTCATCCGGGTAACAAAGTTAGACACTCTGACATTGACAACCGACAAACATTCGCTAGCTTTGAAGGCTCAATCTCAATCGTCGTTCCGTATTTCGGCAAGAAAGGCATTAATCTGCGGCGGTGCGGAATCCACCGCCACGTGAGTGGCTCTTTTAAGCTGATTAGTCCTAAGGAAATTGAAAAGCATCTTGTCGTTGTTCCCGGTAACGCGGATTTACGACGCAGTTTGAGTACGTATGTTGATTCGGAGAATGAAGAGGAAAAAGATGACTGTAAATAAAGATAACCTTGCTCAACGCTGGAAAACGGCTTCTGATTTTTATCAGGATCGCGATAACCGAACAATGCTTGAAGTAGAAGATTTAGCCTGTTATACTTCGCGCCCTGTCGAAATTCATATTGATCCTTCCGAGGCTCATACTTCAACGGTTCAACAGATCACATTGCTGGTTTGCAATCTGACAAGTCGCTGGGCGAGGCGCGTTCGCATTATAATGCCCCTTGGCGTTCGTCTCATTGAGCAACTCAGGCGCGACCGTTTTGAGTTTTTAGAGCAAAGAATTATTGCGGAAATGCAGTCGTCCGATCCGTTTGGGGATTTTCAAACGATTGCTCCCAAAAATACGAAAAAAGAAATGAGTTGTGAAACTCCCCTCCGACTATTTATCGGCTCTTGGAACGCTTTATCTGCAAATTCGGTAGATTTCACGGCAGATGATTTTATTGTGAACGCGCAGGGTTGGACGGTATGCGGTCGCCGTGGCAGCAATAATTTAACATCTGATTTTATTAACCAGACGAAAGCTTTAACGGCGACCGCAGGGCTAGCGGCGGCAATCGGTGTTGCCGATTTATTTAAACGTGCCATCAACCATTCGCCGGAAAATTGGATACCTACTTTCGCTTGGGATATATGGACACATAGCTATACAAATGAACTTCCCGTAAGAACCGAAAATCACTTGTTTAGCCACTCGATAAATTTAGGACGAACGTTGCTCGCGGGCGTGGGAGCTATTGGTTCGGCATTAGTTTACCTGCTCGATATGAATGATTTAAGTGGTCATTTAACTTTGCTCGATCGCGACCGTGTGGAACTATCGAATTTGAACCGTTCACCCTTATTTAATGTGTTTCATGTTCTTTCGGAGGAATACAAGACAACTATCGCCGCACAATACTTAAACCACCACAATTTGGATTTACGCGTCATAAACGGGACTTGGCACGAAAATGGAGCAAAATTAACACAAGAACATTATGATGTGTGGATAAGCTTCACCAATGAAGACGGAGCCTGGGCGGAGGTTCCTTTTCAACTGCCTCCCATCGTAGTTCACGGTACGACTACAAGCGGCTGGGGCTTTAGTGCAGGAAGACATATTCCGCGCCGTGATGATTGCACTTTATGCCGCATGCCGCGACCAGAAGCCGTTTTTCGCGGTCCATGTGCGGAAGGAGAAATTGAATCAGAAGTGGAAATTACCCTTGTACGAGCCTCCTTACCGTTTTTATCAGCTGCATCCGCTTCGCTCGTACTTGGAGAGTTAATAAAGCTAAACTCAAAGGCAATCCTGCAACTTCCTAATGACGTTTCGGCTGACTTAAAAACCGGATTGGCGACTGTCGTCAGCTTATTTCGAGCTGCTAATCATGGATGTCGGGGTTGTAGAGCAACACGATCAAAATTGTGGGAACGACGTGGAGGACTCAGCCGCTATTCTCATTATTCAAATCTAGATTGAATTATTTAAGCGCAAAAACTGATGTACCATTGAATTCAGCAAAAAGTAATAGTAAATATTGTAAAGTCGTTTTTATCTGCAATATATTGTTTTTAACAACATATTACTAGTCTCAGAAAGACTGTTATCTTTACTTCCTATAAGATAGTAGAAAATCTATCTTCAATTACACTTTTTTTATAAAAAACTCGCTAATTAACCTAAGTTTTAGGTAAAATGCTGGCTCCTAATTTTGGAACAAATTAACTTGCTCATTATTTAACAAAATACCAAACTACAGTTACTAATCTCTGTTTTCATAAAGTGAACTCACTGCAAGATTCAGCTCATACAAAGGTCAATGCAAAAAAAGAAGTGCCAGAGGAAAAATCCTTTTGGCACTTCTGAAATAAACAGAACAGTTATTCTCAAAAATTTTCGGCTCTTCGTAAGCGAGCATTCTCTAGTTTTTGTATTGCAAGGGCGCGATGCTCTTCGTTGGCATGAGCATAACGCAAAACCATATCAAGGGCGCTGTGACCAAGCAAATCTTTTAACGCCACAAGATCAACTCCTGCCATCGCCATTTTGCTAGCAAATGTATGACGTAAATCATAGAGCCGAAAATTTTCGACGCCTCCCCGTTTAATGGCGCTAGCATGTGCTTTTTTTACATTTGTAATGGGTTTTCCTGTTTTTTCATTGACGAAGATATATTGATTGTCGGATTCACGCATTCGATGTGCGAGAACTCCAAAAGCTCTGTTACTGAGCGGTATTCGCCTTCTTGCGGACCGTGTTTTACCGAAGGGAATGAAAATCCATCTCTCGATTAAATTTACGTTTTTGCGCTCCAAACGAAACAACTCTTCCGGTCGGCATCCGGTCTCAAGCATTAAGGTTGCAATGCTTTGCAGCGGTTCGCTCGCCGCTAGTAAATAACGTCTTTCTGTGTCTTCGCTAATTACTTTCCAGCGGGTCAGATTTTCAGGCAATAGCTTTATTCCCGAAGCAGGATTTTTTGTGATAAAACCGTTTTTAATAAAATGATTAAAGATCACTTTCAGACAAGCAATTTCTCGGTTAACGCTAGCGCCAGATAGACCACCTTTTATCTTTGATTTAGGCGTTTTGGTTTTTCGCTTGTCAGGTTGGTTTTTACGCCACATCTTGAATTTTTCGACATCTTGCGAAGTAATTGAATCTAGTCTGGCTGAGTGGTCAAAATATTCGAGAAGTGATTTGCACGAGGCGTTATAACCAACGATGGTATTAGGTTTTTGAGCGTGTTGAATCTGACACCAATCGAGAAACTCCGTAATCGCTTCTTTAAAAGTTGGAATCTTCTTTTTTGGCTCGATACCGACTTCTTTTTTTGCAAGCTGAGTGCGAAAAGCGGCTTCAACTGCCTCAGCTTCGCGTTTATTTGTGCATTTTGTTGATTTTTGTATTTTTTGTCCGCTAAAGACAAAGCTCATCCAATAAAATTTACTACCGGGTCTTTTTCCTACAGACATAACCTTTTCTCCTCTGTTTAACAGGACGCGACCCAATAAGTTAAAATAATCGCGTCCGTTGGCTTTTATGGTGATTGTTGGCGGATTACTGGGGCTTATCAGAGTTGGCGCTTTGATAAGCCCTCGCTGTTATTGCAACGAAGCAGATTGACGATTTAATAAACCCTGCTCTGCCAGACAAGTGTTTAAACCGGCAGCGGCGGCAAGATGCTTACACACATTGCCACGCGCCCCTGCGATGCAAGTACATTGTCCTAACCGCTTGCCGTTTTCATTGATAAGAAATCTGACAACATAAGTATTGCCGTTTCTGCGATTCGTCACACGATATTGACGAGCGACATCGGTTAATTGAACAAAAAGGCTTTTTCTGTCAGCACGTGCTCGTTCAATAGCGTTTTTTAATTGTTCTCGATTTTTTAATTCAATCATTTTTAGTTTTCCTTTCTTTATTTGATTTCTTTCTTGGTACATTGTGCGATTAATAGCACAATAAGAATATATTACACTGTATGGAATATTTCGTAAACCGTTTTGTTACATGCAATGGAACATTTTTTTAGTTTTTGTGATATATTCCAACTGTTATGAAAATAGAAATTAGAATTCGGGAAGTCTGCGAATCTAGAGGCATTACAACGGCGTATCAGCTTCAGAAACTAGCCGGTCTATCGCCCTCGAATGCTTCACATCTTTACAACAACAACATTGTTCAAATCTCAATTGTGACGATGGAAAAGCTATGCAGCGCGCTTAAATGTACGCCGAATGATTTATTCCAAGTCGTTAAGCCAAAATCAAAAGCGAAGGGCTAAGTCTTCATTTTTAATGAAATTTTCAAAGATCATTCCTTTTATGGTTTGATTTATTAAGAAACTCTCAAAACTCTGATAAAAACTCGTTTTTTTTTGTTAATGTCTTATTCGCCCTTTATGTAATTCGCATTTATTTCTATGCCTATCAAAACTGATCTATCCTATTTACGGCGATTCTGTTCCCATTAGAGTGATTCAGATCACATAGTCCTTAATGTCTTATCTCCGATTATCAGAAAATCACTCTGTTGGGATTCAGTGCGAAAATTCACTTTGGGACGCCTCCCATAAGTAAAAACAAGCACGTCAGTTGACTTTCGTGGTGATTGCTTGCAGATCAAATAAGCTAAAGAGTGTTAACACTCTTTAGCTTATTCTTGTTAAAAAGTACGATTTTTATAACGGTTTATTAAATCCATTTCAGCCTCAATAAGATCAAGCAGAAAAACTGCCCCCGCATGTGTGCAAATCTTTCTATCTGTATTTGGCGTGCACCAACAAGAAATTAATCCTCCCGTCAGGTCGTCATTGTTAAGAAAAACATGATTAATTTGATCGTTTTTTAAATCTATAACTTCGTAAGTCCGCATTACGTTAGTTAATTGAGCAACAAGAATATCGCCCTTATTTTTTGCCCTTTTTATTGCAGGCTCAAATTGCTCTCGATTTTGAATGATTATTCTTCCCATCTCCAATTCCTTTCATCCCATATATTGTGTTATTATTCCCAGTGCTACTGTATATAGTATCAAAATGAAATCAATCTGTAAACAGTTTTTCTTATGATTCGGGGAGAAGCCATCACTTTTCCTTATGAAGCGTGATGCCTTTTTCTGTGGAAACCAACCTTTTGGGAGTAAGATAATGATGTTGAAAATTAGAATCCGTGAGGTCGCCTTAGAAAAAGGCATACGAACTTCTTACCAATTAAAAAAACGTGCCAAGCTTGCGCCAACGACTGCTGTGCGTTGTTTTAATAATCAAGTCAAACACTTGACCATTGAGACGCTGAGTAAAATTTGTGAAGCGCTTGATTGTGAAGTAAGTGATCTGCTAGTCAAGACAACATCAAATTCCTAATTTAATTATTAATGTAAGCCAATTTTTATGAAATTTAAAATTGATTTGTTTATTTCAATTTTTCTTTTTGATTTCTTTTTTCGTGAAAGAAATTCACAAAAAAGAAAGTATTGATAATTTTGATTTTGTTATCTCTTAGTCTAGTTCGTCTTCGTCTAGTTAGAGTAAACACGTATTAACTATCTATAGTAACAACGTGCTTACTGACATAAGTAAACACGTGCTAACTGCACAAGTAAATACGTGCTTACTTAATTAATCCTGGTCACAGTAGCCACGTGTTTACTAAAACGGTTCATCATTGTCATCCTCTTTTATATAGAAGATTTTTTCCCCATCCTTAGATTCGGGATTATTAGATTGCTCAGTTTTTTGAGTAATAAAAAGCACCTTCCTGCCTGTAGGGTTTCGTTTGTTTCTTAAATTGTTCTTCCATTTAGCGGCTTCTTCCTTTGTCGGGCATGTCTGATCCTCAGCTTCCGTTCCATCAGCATTACGCCGAATAGGAGGCGACATAATATAATTATTAGTTTGTTTAAAACGGTTTTCTCTTTTAATCCAATGGAATTTTTCAAGCTCTTCAAGAGCATTTGCCACAGCCACACGATTTAAGTTACTGCGCTCCTGAATTTTGTTATAGCTGGGAAAAGTTAGATCCGTTTCGTTGTTGGTAAAGCTTCTAAGTGTAGCGTAAACCCATTTAGCCTGAGTGGTAAGATAACGCCCTTGGTTAAATAATAGGGCTGACACCTTGACAAATTTCTCTTTCTTTTCATTATGGGCTGATTTTTCTTTTTCATCTTTATTACTCATCGTAAATACTCCTCTGTCTTGCTAGTCAATTCACAAAATCAAATTAACTAAAAGTCATTTAAATTTTTAAGCGAAACTAAAGAGCGTTACTAGGCACTTCATTGGTGTTCTAACTCAGAAATAAACCGAATTATTTCGCTCTTCAAAATGACGGTTCGTCGAAATATTTTCGTAAATTTGAGTCGTTTTTCACGATTCAACTTAAATGCAGTTCCTTTGCAAATCCCAAACATTCGACAAAACTCAGTGACAGAAACAGCTTCTTTATCCAAAAGCTTTTTTGTTTCTTTAGCGTTCAATGAATTTCCCAATTCTGAAAATTTCCAATTCATATTCCTCTCCTTTTGTAAGCCATCTTGTTGGCATTTTCATCCACGAAGACACACTTATTCCTACGTCGCAGAGCAAAGCGTTTTAGTTTCGGAAAGGATTTGAAGAATTAGGCAGTAAAAGAAGCCTACAAGCAGATCAGAAGAGTTTTACAAAAGGGTCTTTTTAGTATACTCTAATAGAGTAAGTTGTAAATTTTACAACTTACTTGATTCCGAAACTAATTTTGTTTCAAAGATCAACAAGAAAACGCTAGTAAGCATAATCAAAGAAAACTCGCACGCCACGACCAAATTTTGTGCGAGTTTTTCATTTTGTTGAAAATCGAAAAATGAAATCATTATTCAACACTTAATTACAAGCTATTTTCCTGCTTCTTATTTAATTCTACTTTTATTTTAACACTTCTGTGTTTATAAAAACACCTCTATGCACTTCAAAAAAACTGGATAAAAATTTCAGTTCAAAAAGGCATTTATAATATTTTGATGATTTAATTGTTTGTTAATTTTGCCGGCAAATCTAACTCATCATCAACTATTACTTCCATTGTAATTCCAGCAATACGAGCATATTTCAAAATAATCAAAAGAGACGGCACTTTTTTGCCTATTTCAAACGAACCTATATAACCGACATATAGCGGCATATTTTCGTCTTTTAGAAGCTCGTACATTCGTGGTTGACTCAAACCGAGCTTTAAACAAATATCTCTGAGTTTTTCAGCCAACCTTTTTGGTCTGGATTGACGTGCGTATCATCATCGGGTACTTGTATATTTTCGACTTTATATATGCTCCCTGCTGATGAATTTACGAACGGAATATTATCGGAATTAATCAACCGAACTTGGTTGTCTATTCAACAAAATAATAAATTTAATATCTCAGGTAAAGATTTATTACCCCTTAAAACTATTATTGGTAGTTTTGATGAATTGGTGTTTGAGCGAATCGCTGAACAGGTTCATGTTCCAGCCGAAGACATGCATGTTCATAACGATGATATTAAAAGTATTGAAGAACACATGGGATTTCAAGAGAGCCGTTTTGTTACATTTTTTGAGAAAAAGGGTTTTTTACTTTATGACGGTCTTCACGCGGCGGGAAGTGTGGGCAACTATATTTATCGGTGTAAAGGTATCAGATTCTTCTGGTTTGACGATGGTACAATAGCGTTTTCATCTATTCATTCTCAAATAGATGAAAACGGTTTTTCTTTATTCCATGAAATTCTAGCTGAAGCTCCTCTTTCCGAGATTGAAAAGCTCCATATGTACTGGAAGGATACCAATACTCCCGAAAGAGCTTTATTAGGCACAGAGGATATACACTTTCTTATTTATTCTTTAGCTAACATCAATGTACATTATGACAAAGCTTTTTTCTTGGAGTATTTAGTCAATCCTACTGATGTCCATGTTTTATCATTTATCTCTAAAAAGATTCGTTCAAGTCTTTGGGCATCTATTTTTAACTATATCCTAAGTAATATCAGAGCTATAGACATTGATACAGATGATTTCTTGAAGTTCATCCTAAATTTCATGAGAACTGTTGGCATTGAACCTCCATTAGAAGAAATGCTTGCGTTTTCAAGAGATTTATTACGTTTACAGAAAACTCTTGAGTCTAATGCCGCTCAAACTCTCGATAAAATTACTCAATTATTAGAGAACCAGTTTGTAAATACAACAGAAGATACAAAGACTGCCCAAGAGACAGTTTTATCCTTCAAACAATATTTTGAAAGACAGACGTATAAAGATATTTATGTAAACGATAATCCGCAGGAAAATATTGCTCGCGCTATTCTACAGGCATATTTGGTTCCAAGAAGTTATAGAGAAGTTCCGGTTCGTGGCGGTAGAACTGATATTCTTGCTTTTACAAAATCAGGAAGGTTTTTATATGAGACCAAAATTTGGCGTGGCGGTGAGTACTATAAACAAGGTTTAAGAGAGTTAGAAGAGTATCTTGAAGGTGAAAAAGGCGATGATTTATTAGATGTGTTCTATATTATTTTTGATCCTACTAAAAACAACCAAGCAGCAGATTACGTAGGGAGTGAATTTAGAACAATTAAAATCCTAGATAAGAATGTTTCAGTTGTTATCATTAAAGTTTGGTTACCTACTCCCAGTAAAAAGTAATTCATAAATACAGAAATTGATGAATGACATTAAAGTTAGAGTAAATTATCTATAACTGAAAGAGCCAGTTTTTTGAGGAAACTAATATTTAAATTTAAAGTCTTAATCATACAAAAATTTAGGCTGAACGAATGGATTCAACAGCGAACAATAAATACGAAACATTGATTAAGACCTCTATCAAAGAGTCGTTATCTTATGGAAGTAAATCTTTTTGGGAAGTTGTTCGCCAGTGTAAAGGAGCTTATCCTACATTAGTTAAAAAGTGCCTTGAAGAATTAAATTTAGAAATTACCGGAAATTCACAAAATTACTATAACCTTTCAAAGAGAAAAAAAGTCCTTCCTTGATTACTCTTGAAGGCAATCCAATTCTTTCCTCTTGGTACTTTACTAATAGCACCTGCGGCAAAATAGAAAATTTAATTGACTGGAAAAATTCAAATCTCGCTTTTTTAGGAACCCCCAAATTATTTAAGTGGTTTTCGAATAAAAAAATTGGGAAAAGACGGCTTTTAGTAGATTTAGATGATCATGTATTGAATTCTTTATCAAAAAAGTCTCAAAAGTCAGATACTCTTATCAAACATGATTTAAGAGTAAGCCTTTCTAACAAGAATTTATCAAATTATGATTTTATATTTATCGATCCACCTTGGTATTACGATGAATATATAATATGGATAAATAGAGCATTGGAGTTATATAAAGAAGGAAACATTATCCTTTCTCTTTTTCCTGAATTAACGCGTCCAGCAGCAATTGAACAAAGGTCGTCTTTGATAAGTTTAATTAGAGAGAGCTCAAGATGCACTTTGCTATTAACAGACTTTTTAGAATATGAGGTTCCTACATTTGAAGCAGCACAATTGGAGGCTCAAGGTTTAAAAAATCCGCAAAATTGGAAGCAAGTTGATTTAGTAATTGTCAATGAACTGGAGGGAGAAGTAACTTGTTTATCTGAAAGCTGTAAGTGATGAGCGATATGTTTGGCAAATGGAAGGGCGAGTTCTTCTAAACTGATTGACGTTTTTTCCTTATCAGTTAATTCAAGCAGCGCTTTTCCCAAAGCAAATTTATAGCTCGCAACATTTCTACCAAATAGAATTATTGATCGCCAGTAAGATTCAGACGAGGGATTAAACTCTTCAAATTGCATTCGTAATATTTATTGCCCTTAATATCAGGAAAATATTTGTTCAATCTTATTGTTTAATTTTTTATCAAGACTTTTAAAGTCCATAAATGACCAGAATGGAATCTCTAAAGCTGTCACATTTATCTTCTCTTGCCCTACAAAACCTGAAACAATTTCAAATTTATCCGGTGCATTTATTTCTTCAGAAAGATTTGGATAAATTAAAAGAACCTCTGTGCAGCCTCTTTTAACGGCATAGCTGACCATTTGATATAAATCGGATTGGGCAACTCCCTTCTTAGGATCAGATTTAAAGTTTTGATCTCTTAATTTGTATTTTGTATCAACGATAATCTTCCGATTTGGATCTGCTTTTGAAGTGAGAAAAATATCATGCTGCATTTGGAAAGCTCTTGGATTATTGGATAAATATAAATTCGATTTCTGATATTCAACCTTCCACTGCTGATTAAAATTCTTTTCTAAAAAGCCTGCGAAGAAATCTTCAAAGATATATTCCATTGGAAACAGTAAACACCATTGAGACAGATCATAAGCGTTGCTGGAATAAAGCTGTTGACTGAGAATCAATCGGCAACTATCAAGTAATGAAGAATATTCTTCAAAAAAGGAATTAAGTGTGACTTTTTCTATGTCGTTAACTGTGCAAGGAACATCTTCAACTTCATCTAAGATAAATATTATTTCTTGCAATATTCTTTGATTTTCATGAAATTTTGTTTGATTGAGCAGCAATCTTGAACAGTATTTAATTATTCGATTTGCTTTATTGTCGAAAAGAAAAGGCTCATAATCACATTCAATACTTTGAAAATGTCCGCGCGATAAGCTGCTGCTAATATAACGTCCAAAATTGATTGATCCTCGTGGAGTTTGCAGAGCTTCTTCACATTGCTGATATATTGTCAGCGGCTGCTGAGAAACTGATTCTAGAATCTGATTGGCAATTAAATTAATTATTAGTTCTGGAAATTGATCAATTTCAATTGTATCGAGAGCGGCTTGATTAAAAGGAAATCGCCACTTTCTACAATAGCTGAACCAATAAAAAATATGGCGTAGCATCAATTCCTTTTGCAGATGAATGTTGGGAATGTTCTTAAAAACCTTTGGATAGATTTCAATTACTTCTTCTTGGTTTTGAATAAAACCGACATAATTATTTGCTCTGATTTGATTGCCATCAAATTTGAGAAATGGCTGAAAGCGACTATCCTGCTCCTCTTCATTCGTCTCAGCTTCTGAATCAACAAAACGACTTCGCTGCCACATGTCGTGCAACATGCGTTTTAAAACATCTTTGTTAGAGATGTTTTCCCATTGTCCATATTCAAACATTAAAGGCATTATTTTATGCTTTTGAAATACCCCAACTATAAGTATCGGTGTTGTAGCTTATATTCCAACCCGAACTATCAAAAATGCTGCTGACAATATCCGTTTTACCTGAAAAATACTCCATCAATAGTGGTATAACTTTATTCCTCAAGATTGTTTCAATCGGTTGATTTCTCATGAAGTAAGCATGACCAATCAGGTAATCAGCAGACTTTTTCTTCTCATAAATTGCGTTATTTATTGTTCTTAATAATGCAGCAGCTTCGGAACTACAATCTTCGTATCGTGGGTAAAAGCCTAAGAATTCAAATCTTCTTCTAAGAGCAATATCAATTAATGCAATGGATTTATCGGCAGTATTCATGGTGCCGATAATGTAAAGATTAGGCGGAATGCCAAAATCCTTTTCGCCATTTGGCAAAGTGATTCTCAACTCATTTTCTTCGCCTAATCGTTTATCGTCTTCTAGAAGTGTTATCAATTCGCCAAAGACTTTTGAAATATTGGCACGATTTATTTCATCGATTACCAAAACAAATCTTTTTAATTCTTCTTTCGCTGATTCGTTTGGTTGTAATGTTTGAGCAAATTCTTTGAGCTTCTCAACGATCGGATTGTAATAAACTCCTAAACCTTGGGGATTATAATCCAGAGTACCTTCGTACATTGCCTTAAGGTTTTTTATCAATAAATCATGTCCGGTACCGCCGCTCTGTTTTGTAAACTTTATTCTGCCATTATCTAAATCAATCGAAGTGATTTTGAATTTATGATCCTTTCGCTTCATTGGAATTTCAATTTCTGTTACCTCTTCCTCAATAAGCGTAGAGAAAAAGCTATTGAAAACGAATTCAAAATCTAACTTTGCATTTGCCTTGTTTGTAGCTGCTAACCAATTCTGTTTTGCGCGCTGGGCTATTTGCTTAAAAATCCCGTCGCGCTTATCAAAGCGCAATACTCCAGAATTTATGTCCGGAGAAATTCCAACTACAAAATCTTCATAGGAATAGTTCTGGTGAAATGTCACAAACTCAATTTGACCATGTGCCCTTAATTCATCAAATATTCGTTTATTTTCTGCGTGATTATTAGACGAAGTGCCATTAGCAATTTGAACTGCTTTATCAATGCTGTGATATGTTTTTCCGGTTCCAGGTGGACCATACAAAATGATATTTAGAGGGAAATTCATTACAGGTTTAACAATTGGATTGTCAATTGGTTTATTACTGAAAAGAATCGATTCTACTGGTTCTGGAAAAGGCTTGTTATAGGCTTTTCTAATTAATTGAGCCGCCTCTTTATTAAACTTAAATAAATAACCTTGTTTTACTCTTCCATTGACATCAATTGGTCCGTTGTCAGTTGTTACCTTTTTTATCGGATCAGTGAATTTCAGAAAATCATGATAAGAAATAATAGGATCTAAAGGATGAAACTCAATATTTACTAAGTAGCCTTCATTTCTCCATTCATCCGACGGATAGGGGTTTGCGCTTTGATGAGAATCTTCTTTGGCAATTGATACGCCCTGAATTCCATTATCGTAATTAAAGATAATGTCACCAGTCTTAACTTTCTTCACATTTTCCCAATGTGTATGAGTTCTTCCATCTTTAGATTTACTTGGCGCGAAAAGATACCTTTTACCACGCCCCTCTTTAAATGATGATCCCTGACAAACAAACCAGACTTGCCTATCTGTAGAACTATCCTCGATACCAATTAAAGCTTTCAATTTTTCTACATAATCAGGATATTTCGTAATATCAGTTAAGGTTTTTAAAACAATTTTATAATCTGCAGCCCAATTTCCTCTTTTTATCCAATCGACTTTTCTGCACTTTTTATAATCTTCTCTGCTGTCAACGTAATAGTAATCTGATTTTACAATGCCATAGCCCAAGTACTCCGCCCTTCCCCTTTTCGCAATAACAATATCCCCAATTTTTAATGTATTTTTAAAATCAAAATTGGCGGTGGCGTCATTTTTCTTTGAGCCGGTTGTATTTTCTAGTTCTCTTAATTTATCAGCAATTTCCTCCTGACTTTTATATTGATTTAAATCGCCTAAATCATCCCAACCTAAGCCCATAATTCCAGAAGAATAGAATTCCTCCCATTTTCTCGCCCCTTCGCCTGGAGCATATAACCAATACCTTTTTGTAGAGGGATTTATTTTTTCTTTTATTTCAAATCCCATTCGTGAAAGGTAGCGATTTGTATTCTCTCCACCAGTTCTTGACCAAAGACGATCACCGTTCATTTGCTCATGGGCGTACCGCATTATTTCTTTGGGTGGATAGGCTTTGCCATTGATAATAACATCGTAACCGGTTGATGGTTCTAATTCGAGATTTTCGCTTTCTATTTTTTGAACAGCATCAAGCACATGTTGTTTAGTTATATTTTCAGGGAGAAATGGCATGCAATTATGAAGTTGAAAATTAGTTGAAAATTATTGATTTTCTTACCTCAAAAAGTAATTGAGTGAAAAACATCAGCATCATAGCCTCAATCTAAAAAAAGTCAAATTGATTATTTTATATTCTTTTATTATTAGCCTTTTATCGATAACATTAAATATAATTCATTCCTACACTGCTAGATGCAAAAAATGAAGTGTAGCTTTAATCCGTTTTTTCAATTTAGAAAAATAATGGAAAAGGCTCTAGATAGAAGTAAAAAAGGTGGAAAAAGTGAATGAGCAGAAAAGAACATTCTTCTAATTATTCGCTAATAAGATATTACCGCAACTCTAATGTAGTAAAAAATGTAGTCATCACCTGCATACAAGCAAAATTAAAATGGAAATGTTAGATGATATCTGCATATTGAAATAATAACTATAAATCTCCAAAAACGTGTTGAATTTTATAGCATTGACAAACTTGATTCATCGGACTATTTCTATCTTCAAACTCTAATCTTCTTATATTCTGCAATAAACGCATATAACCTCCAAAAAAATATGATAGCTTTCACCTGTTTTTGGTGCGTTAGTTATTAGAAGTAAAAAAAGTGTCAATAGAAAGTACGGTTGGCTTCATTAAGATTCTATTTAATGAAGAACATTATAGTCGAAGTTCAGATCATAATCTTCTGTAAGGAGGAACAAATCAACGTCGAATTTCAAAAACAACTGTATCAATGTCAAATTTATTTTTGAAAATTTAAGAGGTGAAAAATATGAAGAACAATCAGCTTATAGGACAAATAATAGATAACCGATACAAAATTATCCAATCTTTAGGAAAGGGGGGAGCTGGTGAGGTATTTAGAGTGCAACAAATAGGACTTAACGTTGAAAGAGCTTTAAAGTTACTTAGTCCACCTGAATACTCAGAAGTTGAACTAAATATTTACAACGAAACATTTAAGAATGAAATTCGGTTGCTTTCATCTCTTAGTCACCAAAATCTTACTAAGATTCTCGACTTTGGAGAAGTTAAAATAGATGGCACGGATACGGTCTTTTATGTCATGGAGCTTGCTAATGGAGGAGACCTAAAAGAAAATTTCGAGTTCAGCTCAAGTGACGAGGCTTTAAGATGTTTCGGTCAAATCCTTGATGTACTCGACTATCTTCATGGTCGAAATATTTTGCACTTTGATATTAAACCGGCGAACATTTTGGTTCACACCGACCCAATCTCACAAAAACGTGAATACAAGGTAACTGATTTAGGCGTTTCTAAGATTGTTAAACCAGAAGCTGAAATTAATAAACAAAGCAGGACAAAACTACGTGAAGAAACCTTCGTCTATGGGACTAAAATATATGCCCCTCCTTATGCGCAACCGGTAATAAATAATAGCAAATCACCTATCAAGCGAAGCGACCTCCAAACATGGTTACCACATTTTGATCTTTACACTCTCGGATTAACGATGGTCAATACGCTTTCAAAAAGTGAATTGACTATTAGTACCTTTGATAGACAACAGATTAGAAGACTAATTGAAAATCCTAAAAATCAAAGTTTAGTTCTCCAACAGCTGCCAGAAGATCAATTACGCTATCTCATTGAATATATCCTTCTGTTACTTGAACCGGAGCTTGACAAATTTGCATTCAGATCTACGCGCGAAGCTAAAGAGGCATTTGAACGGATGGATCCTCGATTTTCGTTACCTTTACAGGTTCCTGAAATCATCAGCGTTGGGAGCAAGTATTTGATTAACAAGAGTAATCTAACATCTCGGCTCAGTGAGCGTACTTTTAAGATTGTTTCGCATCCATGTTTTCAACGGCTTCAAAGACTGAATCAACTTAATCTTGTAGAGTTAATCTATCCAGATGCGCGCCAGTCCCGTTTATCGCACTGTATAGAAACGTTTGAACTTGCTAAGAGTGTTGCTTCCCATCTGATTGGGGATGAATTATTCAGACTCCACATAGGAGGGCATGAACTAGGTTTGTTTCTATGTGCCTCTCTTTTGCACGATATCGGACACTATCCATTAGCTCATGCTGTTGAGGACTTAAGACCCGAGTTTAAGGATGATCCAAAGATAAGACCAGCATTAGATATGGATAATGCCGCATATTTTCTTGATTTGCCGCTTCTGGATGTACCACCAATTTCCGAATTGCTTAAGCAAGGGTGGGGAATTGAGCGAGATGAATTACTTGATGTGATTGGTTTAAGAAAGCGAGAAGATTACCCCGTTTCAGTTTTCCTTTTCAGACAACTTATTGATGGGGCAATTGATATTGACAAATTAGCATATCTTTCTAGGGATAGTTGGTTTACTGGTGCTGCTTACGGAAGAGGGATTGATATTCAGGCATTAATATCGTCGCTTGTCGTTCTCATTGCCCCTTATAGATTCAGCAATGGGGTGGAGAACATTCCACAGATTGGCTTGCTCGATAAGGGAATAAATGCAGCCGAGAGCATGATCCTTGCCCGATATCATATGTTTTCAAGAGTTTATTGGCATCATACTAATCGAGCTGTGATGGCTATGATTCGTTATGTAATGAAACGCGTGTTCGAGTATCGCCGGGATTCTGAGCCTAATTTTAGATTTCAAACTTACCTTCAGGAAACGATTAATATGTCGGACATAGAGGTATTAAAAATGCTTTCTAACCAGTTTGATGATATTCAAATAAGAGAAAACAAAAGTATTTTTGCAAACCCGCTTTCTGGTTTACTCGATAATTCACGGCAAATCTATAAACGTTTATGTTCATTTTCAAAACATCCCACAGATTCTGGAATTAGGCGTTGTCATGATTTTTTGAATAAGAAAGACAAGCAAGCTCTTGAGCAAATTAGAAAAGGGTGTATTGAATTACTGAGTAAGCTAATTCAGAAAGAGATACACGATAGTCACGTTTTGATTGATGTACCACAAATCGATAAAAAGCGTGATCTTATTCCAGAAATTTTTGTTAAGGATTTCCGCTCTGAGAATGGGATTTTTCCGTTAAAGGATGTTAGCAGATTTGTTGGTTTGGTATCAGAAGATTTTGAAGAGCAAGTTAAAAAATCCAGAGTTTTTATTCACCCCTCCCTTCGTGAAGAACTACGCAGTCGAAATATTGAGGGTAAAGCTGCAAGGCAGGTTGAAAAACTTGTATTTGAGTTTTCGCAAGACCAAGGTTAAACAAAAACAGTTTTTAGTTAAATTTGCCTTATTTGGTTGGTTTGTATTCCTGACAAAATCAATCAGTCTTTCGCCCAAGCGTTAAATTATTACGATACCCCTATGTGTCTGGCTAATGGTTTTAAACAAGGTTATTTTTGTATGATTATGAAATCGAATTTTAATAAATAATTTTGTTTGGAATACAACTATAAGAAAACATAAGTTTCAATAGCTATAAAATAGATTTTAAAATTATGGGTAATAACGGTTTGAGAATTTCCAGAATAACATTGGAGAACATTCGCGGTTTTGAGTGGGTTGAAATTAATTTCAAACACTTGGGTAGTCAGTCTTTGCTCAATGTTTTCCTTGGCGATAACGGTGTAGGTAAAAGCACTCTGCTCAAATGTCTCGCGCTAGGTTTAGCTTCACCGAAGGCAGCGTCAAAATTGTTCGAAGAGCCAGATCAGCCATGGCTGAGATTCAATACTCAAAGTGGAATGATTAAATTGGAGTTTTCTGACGGTAGCTATTCGCAGTTGTTAATTAAACTTGAGACTTATGGCGAGAGAATTAGCGACCACTTTTGTAAATCAGAAGCACTTCTTAATGAGCAAATTGTCATTTGCGGTTATGGTGCTGCGCGGCGGGCGTTTGGAGATAAAAGTCACCGTGGCTATTCCCTCAGCGAAGCGGTTTCGACACTTTTTGATTATGACGCCAAGCTACAGAACCCTGAACTTATCATTAGGCGGTTGTTGATGCCAGGAACAAGTATATACAGTGACACAGGTGAGGAAATTCTATATTGGATTGATAATGTTTTGCTGCTTCCCCACGGTTCGACGCGTCTCGGACAAAATGGCTTGGAAATTAGCGGACCGTGGGGAGATTTTGCGCCACTAGGAATGCTTGGTGATGGCTACAAAGCAACACTCGCTTGGATTATGGATTTCCTTGGCTGGGTTTTGTATAGCGATTTGCAGATGTTACGCACAGGAGTTCAAGGCATCGTTCTCGTTGACGAAATCGAACAACATTTACATCCTTCTTGGCAGCGCAGAATTTTCTCGATCCTAAATAGCCAGTTTCCTAAAGTCCAGTTTGTTACTACAACACATTCGCCTTTATGTGTAATAGGAACAACCGACTTTCAAGACGAACAGGTTTCGCTTGTTCATCTCCGGCGGAATGAAGCTAACACGATAATAGTACGCGATGATTTGAAGCCCCCACGTGGAATGCGTGCAGACCAAGTGCTAACTTCGTATCTGTTCGGAATGGAAACTACGAGCGACGACCAAACGAAGTATGAAATCGAACGATTATCCAAACTTCTAAGCCAGAAGGAAACTAACTCTCAGCAAAAAGAAGAGATCAATCACTTGCGTTCCAGCTTAAATGCCAAGTTGGGAACTCCAGAAACCGAGCTTGAGCGGGCAGTTGCCTTAACAACTCAGCAATTATTAGAGGAGAAACAGCAGGAGATTTTCGATTCTCTAAAGCAATTGCACGAGAATCACCCCCCGAAAGCCGCCGTCGAATTTGAACTAAAACGACAAATCAAGGATTTACTGACCGGATTATGATTCGCATTACATTCACCGAACCAACTGAACCTAATGCAAGAGCCGCCTTTCGCGAGTGGCTAGATGAGTGTGAGTTGAAACAAGCACTTTTAAATCAGGCAATGTCGGATTGGCTCAGTTACTGGGCGACAGTTCCACCCGCTGTAACTATAGAAGAGCAAAGACATCTCGACAAAAGAAAAAGGGATGAAAAGCCAAAAGTTGAATCCACAGTTTATTCCAGTCAAAAAAAATATTACTCAGCACTAGATGGTATATTTAGAGGAAAGTGTGCTTATTGCGAAACTGAAATTTATCAGAGTTCATCGGGCGATATCGAGCATTTTCGTCCAAAAGGAAACGTAAAAGATTTTACGTCAGGCAAAACAATCACAGTGACAATTGGTGGACAAGAAGTTCAGCATCCCGGCTATTACTGGCTGGCGTACGATAATCAGAATCTGCTGTTTTCATGTGAATTGTGCAACCGTCCGAATAAACAGCGCAGCAACAACCGCACAATTGGCAAGCACGATTATTTTCCTCTGGAAACTGACTTTCGAGCCATTCAACCCGGTGAAGAAATCAACGAATCGCCATCTTTCATCAACCCCTTAAGTATAGACCCAGACGACCTACCGGAAAATCACCTTAAAATAGACAAAAGCGGTGTTCTCGCCTTCAAAACTGAACGTGGAAGAAAATGCATAGAAATGCTTGGGTTAAATGAAAGACATTTGCCTGATTATCGGCGCGATAGATATCGCCAGGTTGAGCAAATTGTAATCAATTGGTATATAGAAACCAAACAGCAAAATCAGCAGTCTTCAGACGAATTGTATGAACACATCAATAAAATAAAAAATGGATTTGGTCCTTACAGTATGATAGCTAGAAAAGCTATTAAAGATACAATCGAAGAAATGGAAGAACTATCGGCAAGACTTAAGTTAGATAATTGATACCAGTTGCAATGTTTTTGTTAAATTCCGGCAGTCCTTTAATTCATATAATTCTAACTAATAGCACACAAAAATATTTCTGAGCAGCTAATTACTATACTTCCCGTTTTGTTTTAAATTTATTTTTATAACACTCGCCCTTATCGCCATTGCCATATACAGAATTTTATTAGTGGTAAAAAAGGTGAGAATGAAGTTGGAAATTTAAAGATGGATATTATTGATATTTGTATTATTTGAGACGTAGTAATCTGCTTATTGTGATTCGTTTATGACTATTCTTTAAAGCCTTATAAATAATTGCCTCCGAAACCCAATCCATCGACGGCGTTGTTATAGGAGGAGCATTTGCACTAATAAGCTCAGGTGCAGATTTTAAGATTTGCGCATTAGCAGCAAAATAGCCATGATTTTCTAAAATGCGTGCTTCAGCCTCATTAAAACGATCTAGATCGGTGCGGATTTTGGTGATTTTATCCGTTACCAATTGCTGATTATAGCCTATAAAATCATGGTCTCCATCGGTTTTACTTGAAAAGTAATTTAATGACCAATATGCGCCTTGTAAATATTTGCGCTTAATTTCGGTGTGGAGCATTCGTTTTCGGAGGGCTTGGACTTGATTCAACATCGTCATGGTATAACGAACAGTACGGCTTAAAACATTCCCCGGATAAACATAACCAAAAGGTGCTCCACCATCTGAGACAAAAATGATATTGTGTTTTCTTACAGGTTCAAGTCCTAAGTTGTCATAAACGCCTCCGTCAGTTAAACTTAGCTTAGAAAGCAGAACTTCGCGGTCTGGTTTTCTATATCTTCCGTACCTAAAATCTGAAGTCTTGAGCTTTAATCGTACAGGTCCAAAAATAGGAGGAAAACAAGACGACGCTGCAACAGCAGAAGCAAGTGTCCATTTGTCATCTGGACGGCAATAGCCAACTTGATAATCTCCAACTCTATGACGCCTAAATTCCCAGTTAACACCGAAAGTCAAATCAGTAGCGCAGAAAATGAATTCGGGCTTTTCCGGTAATTCATTCAATTTCAAGTTTGATAAACGATTTTTATAATATCTAGCTAAGTGAGAAGCTCGAAAAGAAGGCATTGCCCAATTCCAAAGCAGATGAGCAAAAACAGGAATGGTTCTAATATCATTTAAAACAAAACGGCGAAATGGGACCGCAACTTGAGTTTCCCAATTCTCAAACCTTAATCCTCTCTGAATATTATTTTCAACCATTATTTTGGCTAAAAATGCAGAAATGATACTTCCCCCAGAAACTGAGCTTATAGTGTCTATTTGTTGAAGGATTCCTAATTCGTGAAGTCGCCGTAGTCCCCCTAGATGAAATAAGGCAG
Organism: Pyrinomonadaceae bacterium; assembly: GCA_036400075.1. GTDB lineage: Bacteria > Acidobacteriota > Blastocatellia > Pyrinomonadales > Pyrinomonadaceae > JALZCH01. Next base: position 18,342 of record DASWLV010000173.1, on the reverse strand, counting down.
CTCTGTAACCACCACCAGATAAACATAATGCAACTTTAGATTTCTCAGTATTGGTTGAAGCAGTAGCTAATTCATTTGCCATTTGAGTAAGTCAATTAGAAATTCAATCAGTAGTTATCTGGGACCCAAAATTAAAACAGATTGTATTTTTGCGAGTTCAAATCCCATTGTGGAATATAATAACTCTTTGTTTAGATTAAATTAATCCAAAAATAAAAGTTAGAAATAGAGACGCCATTAAAGGAAAGTGCAAGATGGAAATACTAATAGTGAACGAAGTGAAAAAAGTGAATCCGCCAGAAACACTTCTTTTTTACAAACGTTTGACTTTGAAATATTACAGATAACTCGAATGTAGTAAAAAATGTAGTAATCACCTGCATTCAAGTAAGGTCAAGGAAGAACAAGGTTTTTTATAAGTTGTTGATTTTGTTCTTCCTTGACCTTACTTGTTCTTCTGTGAACTGTACAGGTAAATAACTACGAATCAAAAGGTCGCACGTTCGAGTCGTGCCGGGTGCATCATTAAAATAAAGGGTTTAAGCTTTTATCGCTTAAGCCCTTTTTGTTTTGCACACATTCTTGCACACATTTTGTATTAAAATTTAAAATTTTAGACATTATTGTATCAGCTCTGATCAAAGCCAAATATTTCTCGACTATGTGGAAATAAATACACACAAAAGTTGAAAATCTCTAAGTTAGTAACCTGAGCGAGTAAGCTTACTATCAAGAATACGTCTACAAGACTAAAAGATTAAACTTACATTAGTATGAACCCAATAAAAGTTATACAACCCAAAATAGCAGTGCAATTTTTTCATTCCAAAATAGCAGTATATTTTTTTGAATTTTAGTAATAAATAAAGGGTTAGATACAACTTTTAACTAATTCATTTCTACAAAAATATTATATTATTTGGGGTATCTTCGCTTTAATCTTTCTCCATGGTTTAACACGCTACTGTTTTTGCGACTATTTGGTAATCTTTTAGTGAAAGTTTCCTTTGGGTTGCCATTTTTGTCAGAAAATGAAGCAAATTGTATCCAATCCTCATTATGTCTTTGCCTACTAAAGACTGTGAATATACCTTTATCAAAATCGAAGACAAATATTTGGTAATGTTTTGGTACATCTGCCGGGGTATCCATTTTTCCAATAGTGCCAGCTCCAAATTGCATTAAGCCTCTTGATAAGTCAGGTGGGGGAAGAACAATCGGATTATGTGAATGCCCATGCATATAAAGAAGAAAACCAAGGCGCGAAAGTTTTTCTAGTATTGCTTGATGTTGCCTTTGATCATTTATTGAACCTAAAAAGGGATGATGCCAGACAGCAATTTTTGTAAATTCGCTTAAACCACGATTATCAAGTTCGCGCGCAACTGACTCTACCGTATCCAAAGAAATATAAGCTCGTTCCTGATTCAATTTAAAATGGTCAAGAATCTCACATGAATTGAAAGAAACAATCACCAAATTATATGATTGAGATAAATCGAAAATTGTAAACATCTTGTGCTCAGTTAGATTGTAAACAAATGAGCCATCATAAAAATCGTCGAAAAAGTTCTTAAAAGGTGCAAATCTAAATATATATTTTTCATTTGGTTGAACGGACGAATCTGGCAGATTGTCACTAGCGGAATTAAAGGGGTCAAGATTATAACTTAACCGTGAAATTTCTCTGTCAATATCATGATTCCCCGGACAAATAATTATTCGCTCTTTCGGTATATCTAATGCTGCGCCAAGCTCAAGCAGAAATTTCTTGGCAATTTGATAACCTTTAATAGACCCTCTTGTAGTAATATCGCCGGAAACTACAATTATATTCGGCGTTGGAATTCGTTTGTCACGCTGTGTTGTATTTCCTCTAATAAGGCTTTGAAGAGTACTGACATAAAGACTCGGATTATCATTTGTAACATCAAAACCTCGATGAATATCAGAGATATGAATAACTACTGGGTTCTTCTTTTCTGCTATGTTCTCACTTTTATTAAGTGAACGACACTCATCAATAACAAGCTGGCGTCTATCCTGTGCTTGTGAAAGAACAGCATCAAATTTTTCTCTGTTGTCCCAGTTAACTAGATTTCCCTTTAAGATAAATCCATCAAAGTTGAACGAGTTAAGGGCATTTTGCGGATTTTCATAAACAGTAAAAAGGATAATAGGAAGTTCAGGAAAATGAATTCGTAACTCCTGACCAATTTCGTAACCAATATTTTCACCGATTTCGGCATCCTCTATGTTAAAAAAAACATCGAGTAAAATTGCTTTTAAATTTCTGTCGTAATTTTCTTGAACTAAACCAATTACATATTCATAAAACTCTCTTTTTGAGGGTTCAGTACTGTCAACAGGCTTTAGTTGAGTATTTGAGATGAGTTCATAATCCAAATGCCAGTCTTTTAATAACCCTTTTAGTTTCTGAGTAACGCCTTCATCATCATCTATTAGAATTATTTTGGGTTTCATAAAAAAACTCCTCTTTTGTTTTTAATATCAATAAAAATTGAGTAGGGAATTCCTCATTCAAATCAGGCGACTTTAGATTTAAAGAACCGTCATAATGAGATAAAAGTTTTTGACTATGTGAAATACCACGATTTTCTCTTCTCAAAACTTCATCAGAAGTAATTCCTTTTCCATTATCCTTAATAATGATTTCAATATTTCCTATATTCTGTTTGACTTCAGCAATTGCCTTTTGCTCACTGGTCGAACCATCGAATGCATATTGATAAACATTTTTTAAGAGATTATCGAGAACCTCTCTTAAAACTTCCTCTGGAACGAAAACGGTAGCTTCGACAATGTTTGTTTCAAAAATAATGCCCTTCTTTTCGAATTCAGCTTTCCAGCTATTAAAAACATCATTTAATACAGGGGATAATTTTGTGAATTTTGATCCCAACACTTGCGACACCGGGTTATTATTCACGAATGCATTTTGAAGACGTTGGCAGGCTTCAAGTGTAATAGTATCTCGCAAAGCTCGTTTAATTATAATATCGTCTAACCGCCCCTGAGCCTTTAATGTTCCAAGAAAACTAATTCGTTCTTCCAAAACTCTAATATCGCTAGAAAAGCTATCAGTATCTTCATTCAAAAAGTAAGATAACCGTCTCGCAGACTTATCTCGTAAAAAATCACGAATGTTCCTAAAACAGTCAATCAAGGAGTCAAGTAATGAAGAAAAGCCGTCTTCACCTGAAAACAGTTTAAATCCCCTTTCAAATAACGCAACATCTGTAATCCCAGTAATTTCGAATATTCCTTGTGCTAATCTGGGATGTACGCGTTCGTTTTCTCCCACGAAGTTTTTCCACAAATGATAAAAAGATGACCAATGTGTATCAGTACTCGCGGCTTTAGATTGTTGTTCTTTATTCTTTATGCTACCAGTCAAAAATAAAAGAAGTCTCTGTATTTGAAAAATATCATCAACAGGTAGCCTTTGGAATACACTTTCTTCTTGAAGCGCAATCTGACATAGGTCAAGAGTATGCATTAGTTGAGGATGATCGACTTTGATAGTTTTTGATAGAAGTAGGAACTCAATTGCGAACTGGATCAATAAAGTATGATTACTTCCAACATATTTGAAAATTAAAGGAATATTCTCAATAAAAAAATCAGGTGTTAGATTCCTGAGCAAAACAAGTGCAGAGCTTGCAGACTGTGTATCATCTTCTGATGACTTTAAAATTTCAATACAATATTTGCCTAAGCTTTCTCGAAAACCTTTATAAAAAATCTCTGAATATGAAGAAATGAAAGAAATTTCCTTTGCCATTATGTAAATTAATCTTTTTGCGGCAGAAGGGTCATTTCTATTTGTAATTACATCTGTGATTTCTTTTTTTCTAATATGGAATCCAGTTTTGCTAGCACCTAACTTCCGCCTTGATATTACATGTGCAATCATTTCGTAGAGATTTTCAAGTTTGGGTTCTTCTAGTTCATCAATCTCGCTAATCTCAATCTCCTCAAGTTCTTTAATTTCTTGGTCAATCGCTTCATCTAGCATTTTGTAACGATAAAGCTCTTTCAGAGAAGTTAATTCACTTATTCTGTAACAAATTGGGCAGTTCAATTTATGATATGTAGGGATCTCAAGTGCGGCAAAAGATCTTACACGTAATATGCAACCATTATAAGCATCAATCTTTTGAAGAAAATCAATATCATCAGATTCCTTTCTGTGAACTATGGAATAAGCCAAGACATTTGACGGCTTAAACTTAGAAACACTATCAATCAAACGCTTAAGATGTGTACCACTAGAGGTCGCAGATGAATATATTACAACATTATTGTTGCTTATCTTTTTCTGTGGGTTTTGTAAGTGGAATTCTATGTCTTCTGAGGATATTGTTACTGTATTCAACTCCTTAGCTATTAATTCCGCCATATTTTTGGCACCCCGGCTTTTTGGATCAAAAACTACGCATCCAATTGGCGGAATTCCACCAAAAGGGATTCTTAAAAAATCATCTACATCTTTTCTAATCCTATTTGCTAAGTCAGTGCCAAATATCTTGGTAATCCGCACCATATCGAAAAAATAAATGTAGTGCTTGGTTCTCCGTACAAAATGTCCTATTGCAATTGCCCTTGCTTTAGCAATAATTTCTTCAAGGAAATGTTTCTCGACATCATCCCAGAAAGGCTTTTTTGCGGATTCAATCCGTCTCTCAGGTGTATTTGTCGCGGGGTCAACTCGAACTATTTCTTCGATTCTCCAAACTGAAGGTCGAGAAGTTTGAAACTCAATAGAATTTTGAAATATCGAAAAAACTTGAATTTTTTTGCTGCCGTGTTTTATGAATTGAGGATCCTTCTCTACACCTTTGCTGTCTTTGAGGAGTCTTGCATCAATAATGCTCAAAATTCCTAGTGTATTTGTTTTTGAAGTGGTTTCACTTATATCTATTAATGTATTTATCGTACTGCCAGACCCAATAACACTTGATAGTATTGCTAAAGATTTTCCTCGTAAACCAACCAATAGAGCGGATGTACTATTCTCATCATATGCATCTCTTAAATGTATATGCTTTATTGGCTTATTTGAGAAAATGGAGAGTTGTTTTGCTAAAAGATCTCCAAAATCATTAAATTCCTTGGATGTTGTTACTATGAAATCAGGTATATCATTGAGACGTTGGAGAAACCTAAAGAAAATATAAAAGATCTTATTGAAAATTAATTTATCTGCTAACAAAGGAGCTATACGAAAATACGATTCAGAATAGAAATTTGAAGGTGTCAGGAACTTTCCGCGGAAAAGAATTGCTTTTTCACTGATTTCTTCCTCTTTTTCGAGGTGTTCCATCTCAACTATATTTTGGAGGCAATGATTTTTTACAGCTTTTTTATATTCTTTTTCTACCTCCTTTTCTATCTGATCTACAGAGAACCTCAAACTTACAGATTCATTTTCCTGATCAACGTGATAAACGTGTTCGTTTCTTCTACGAAAAAAATCGAAATATTTACTGTTAGGCTGTCCGCGTGATAACGAATCTAAAAAAACCTCATCATCCTTGATTAAGCCTAAAAGTTCAATTTGACCATTTCTTATTGTAGGTATAGGTCTGAATTTTAATGGATTTTCTTTAATTTTATCTTTTAAGATCTCAGAAGCTAGATTAAATATGGCTAACTCTTCTGAGTTAATTATCACTATAGTTCTGTCATCATGCTGTGTTTGAGCAAGATCACTCAGTAAAGGGAACAGTTCATCTTTAGTCCAATTTGTACCAGCAAAATCAACAATTGTTATACTTAGACCATCCCCTTCTGTTGTTCTAGGTAATAGGTCATTAATTAACAAATCTGTTAAGTCTTTAGACCATTCTGTCACTTCCTTTAGATAAGATTTAATTTCTAAAAAACGGAAGACATGTAAATTACTAAGTTGCCCTGAATGAGGTAAGATAGTCTTAGAATAATATTGTTGTCTGAGTAAATCAGGTTGAAAAGGAAAAAGTATTCTTATTTGAGTGCCGCCTAAATTTGCAATTCTTTTTAATAACTCGCTCTCCTTATTAGCCACGTAACTATTTAGGTTAGTATTATTAAGAAAATCGTATGCAATTATTGATGCACCACTTCTTACACTAAGAAGACCTTTGCTATCTCTTACAAGAGATTTGACCCAGTACAAACCTCTACCTTGCCCCTGATCATTCTTTTTCCCTTTATTTCTGGACGTATTAAAACGAAAAGCATAATCCAATAGCTTAGTCTCGTAGTCTTTTACGTCGAGCGGTTGATCATATCCAATTTCTTTCTGATATGTTTCAGCCAATGAATTAAAGATGCCTATTCCATTGTCTGCAATTACAACTTGTAGATAACCATTCTTTCCAAGAGTTTTAAAAAAGCCCCTTTCTAATGGAGATGAATTTTTTATACGTCTTTCTGCTGCTGAGGAATCAGAAAGTGGGGATATTTTTCCAATTGTAAACAAACCAAACCCGCCGTTAGCATGTTCATAAATATTTTGTCCAATTTCCCGAATAATGGTATCTCTAATACCTTTATTGCCGATAATCCCTAAATTTAAAACATCTTTAAATAGGATTGAGTATTGTTCATTAGAATTAAGACTCGATTCAAAATCATTGAATGATCTTTCATCCTGAAAGAACATAAGCGGGAGAATTGAATCTTGGTTTAAATTTGAAGACCAAAGCGGATAATCTTGATCATATTGTTCAATTTCTATTTTGTTTTCAAAAAGGAACGTATCAAAGTTCCAGCGATTCAAAAATGAACAAACATGAGATCGTCGAATACTAAATTCACGTTTTTCGCGGTTATTAATGGGAATACAAGTTGGATAAATAAACTTTATCCGTTTTTTCATTCTAAGCAAATTGCTAATCCAAATTGCAGTCAAGGACAGTTCAAATAATCCACACCATCCAACTAAGTTAAAATCGAACACAACTTCATCTGTTTTTCGTTTAATAGTTGCGGGAAAATACTGTTTAAGAGTTTCCTCAAATTCAGTTGTATTTACAATTACAGGAAATTGAATTTGGATTGAAGCCATAAATTGGATTATTTATTGATAAGCAAGGAATTTGGATTAAATAATTCTAATAGAGCGTATATTTTATGCATAGCTGCTAACTTTAGCTGAAAAGTCAATTTATAAATGTTCTCGAATTTATATAGGTGTAGTTTGTTTCTCAAAATTTTGCTCTTCTCAAAAAATCATCAATTTGAACATCTATTCTATAAAGCTTAGGCATTGATATTCTTGTTTTAGTTAATTGCTAGCACCAACTTGTTCCTCTTAATCTACAGAATGAAATAAATTTGGGTATAAAATTCTTTATTTATAAGGTTTCAATGAAGATAGCTATATTCTCGCTCAAATTCATTTTTTACTCTCATCAATTAACGCACCAAAAGTGAGTAAAAAATATCATCACTCGAATATTTTTTATGATTTCACCTCAGATCGAGCGTGGTGAGTTTCAGGCACAAGCTATTATTCAGCGGCTGCGATTTTGATGAACACTTGAAGCGCTGCCTTCCCTCAAGTCTGCCTTGCATTAACTAACAGTACGGTAAACAGGTAGCTGCTTAAGATGCGAGCCACCTAGTCCTGGCATATCGTCATCACCCGTTGGCAACCAGAGATATCGTGGATTTGGTTCCTCTCGAAAGCGCATGTAGGCTCCACAGTGGGGACATTTAATTGGTCTGTTATTGGCGAGGCAATAATCGATTTCCGGCAACGAAAGCTGAAAAAGTCCAGATAATCTCATGTCAAAGAAACTGTCCACATTAATCTGGCGCACACTCTCAATCAAAGATTTGGTGCTCATCTGAAACTGGTTCTGAGGCTTGCCCGCACAATTCCGGCAAGGGACAATCGCGTAATCATAAAACGAATCATCCCAAAAGGCTTCCTTAATAAGACTCCATCTGTTTAAGAACGGAATATTACGTATTAGTCGAGCCGTTTTCTGAAACTCTGGTATGGTTTCGTGTTCATCACTCGCCTTTTGGTAACGATTGAAACGCAAGAAGGTCCCACGATTAAATTCCGGTAATGAGTCCGGCTCAAGCGGAGTCTCGTGCCACGTATCCGGGTCAACCACTACGATTTGAGGTAGCGACCGACTGGTATAGTTGTTATATGCTAAGATAATCAACTCGCCTACGGTCCACCATGATTTAAGATAATCTGGAGAACTGAGTATTAAGAACCGTTTAGCGTGAGAAATATATGGCTCTATGTAGAAGAAAACCTGCCATCGCCTATACGGTGTCAGTAACTCGTCTTCGAAGACGAGTTCGCCGGGCTGAAACCAAAAAAGGTGTCTCGAATCCCCTGCTAACGAAGTTGCTATTCCATGCCTTTCTTCAATGAGCTTCTGAAGCGTGCTGACGCCGGAACTGCGGTAACTCACAAATTCATTGGCGGAAGCCTTTATTCTCTCTAAGTAAAGACGGAAGCCCTCTTGCTGCGCGCGCATGAATTCTAAGGCTGTATATTTGCCAATCTTGCGGGGCTCAGCGGCAGCCAGCTCTCTGACCTGCTCTATGACCCAGTTGGCTATTTCCTTATTGGAGAGCTTGTCAGGATACTTTGGAACACCGCCGCTCCTAATCCCTCCATAATTGATTGGAAGGTAAGTTCTGGAAACGCTCAGCACATGGTCCATGTACATCCTCGGAGCTACACAATAATTGTGTGAGCCGTCGTCCTCGATTGTAGCGTCAAGTATAATGATGTCCGTATTGTGGCACTGCTCAAGAAAGAAACTTGTTGATACCGGGTAATCATACACGTGTATCAGCCAGCCGCGCACCACTCCGCTTTCACGCAACCCGGTCAGTATTAATTGAAAGAGTGCCTCGCTGTCAGAACTCCCCGTGATGAAAACCGAAACCTCTTGTTGCCGAACCATCTGATTTCTTAACCCAGAAAGACCTTTTCCTACCTTAAATCAAAATCAATATCTCACCATATAATCTGATCTGCATAAATAAACTTGCCGCCTAACTTTGAATTAAACCGATTCAAGCGTGTTAAATCGGCTCTGTTTTACTCTTTTCGCGTCAATTCAGTAAAGCTAAATTTGCTTTTAAAATAGTTTGATTAATCTTGCTCGGACAACCGCACATTGCGCTCTTATCTCTTAACGCTCCAAACGAAAACAAAACCTATCATTGAAAAAGAAAAAACTCGATTTCTCGAATCCTGGCGAAAAGTGAAGCTGTTTTGAGCGTTGGAGGGAGATTGATTTCTCCCTGTTCATTTCAGAAACGCGTTGGATTTTATCTCAGAAAAGAGTGTCGTTCTGAGAATATGCTTTTCGCTTGGTCAACCATGCGTTAACAAAGCTAAGCGATTGCGCAGATCTACCCGCAAAATAATAGGTATTAAAATGCATCTACATAGAATATCGAGTCCGACATGAAAATTCTCTAGGTGATAGACGTTCGCCTGCGATATTGAGTGTCTCATTAAGGTCAACAAGATACCCAATAAGGGCGAAAATTGAAAAGGATAGAGGTGACAGCTAAATCGAGCAAACGCACAAAAGTTTTCATCAGCTATAGTCATCAGGATGCTGATTGGCTACAACGCCTTCTGGTTCACCTGAAACCTTTAATACGCCAGCGCCGAATTGATGTTTGGCATGATAAAAGGATCCGTCCGGGGGCAAGGTGAAGAGAAGAAATAAGACAGGCTATCGCTGAAACTAAAGTAGCCGTGTTACTCGTAAGCGCGGACTTCCTCGCTTCGGACTTCCTCGCTACAGACGAGTTGCCGCCGCTGCTGAGGGCTGCCAAAAAAGAGGGAGCTTGGAGCGCTATGCCCGGTTGCTGCGGAACACCAAACGCATCCTAGAAGCGCAGAAGCTGGAGTCACGCGCAGGGAAAATCCGTTTTAAGATGGCATTAAAAAAAGGCTCGGTCGGTTGGGATAACATGCAGCCATCAGCCGCCAACGCGATCTGGCAGACTACCGGTTAAAGCTTATCGGCTATTTAAAAACTTCCTTTTATTTTCCCGTCTCCGGGGTTGTTTCTCTTCTTTCCACGGCAACAGATGGTAAAACCGTTGAAGTCGGAATGTGCGGCAATGAAGGAATGATCGGAATTTCCGCTCTTTTGCAAACCAGCGCCACTCCTTACGATTTGATAGTGCAAACCGAAACCGAAGCTTTGCAAATTGATGCCCGCATTCTTAAAGCTGAATTCAACCGCGGCGGGGAATTGAGCGCTCTTCTGCTGCGTTATATTTACGGGTTGCTCTGCCAGATTTCCCAATCAGCAGTTTGCCATCATTTTCACTCGGTAGAGCAGCGCCTTGTACGCTGGCTGCGATGACGAGAGACTGCCTTCAATCAAACACATTTCCGTTAACCCAGGAGTTTTTGGTTTACCTGCTCGGTATTCCGAGAACCAACGTGACGATGACCGCAAGGTGCCCTTCAGCAGGCAGAATTGATTAAGTATAGGAGAGGATTGATTTTGATTACGGATAGAAAGGGTTTGGAAGAAGCCGCCTGCGATTGCTACAAAATTATCAGAAAAGCAATTGGCGAAATTTTAAAGTAGGTGGTTATTTGCAAGAGATACCAGTCGGAAAGATTACATTTTCATTAAAATTTCAAAAAATTGGAAAAAATGTGCAGTAATGTGTCACGTTAGATAGACAAGACTATTTCACATAGTGTAATCTCCCAAAAGTTCGTAAATTTTTCTTTTGGTTCAAACCCTATCTTGACGGTGCACCACTGAAACAGAAGAAGAGTTCGCTCTCGAATAAAACAAGATACAACTGAATAATAATTTTAAAAGTTTTTTCGTTTCGCCTAAAAATTAGGCAAGGAAAAGAAATCGTTTGCAAAAGATAAAAGCCCGGTTTCTCAGGTAGCTGGTAACTACACTAGAAAACCGGACTTCTATAAAAATCGCCTGCGGCTAATCGGTTAAATGCGCCGCGAAGCAGACTAGACCACCTGCATCCTACCGCATTTCTCCAGCCAATGGCAAGACGTGTTTAGTGTTTTTCCTCGGAAAAACACTACGGGATTCCTGCGTCTTGAATTTCAGCCATCACTTCAACGCCTGATAAACAGGTTTTTATTGCATTACACAAAAATATGTCAAGAAGAAAAAGAAAAGTCGGCGCTGATCGCCCCGCCGCCCAAACAAGACAAGCCGGAAAAAGCGCTTCTGCGCGGAAGAAATTTATCACTGCCCGCCATATCTGCGTTGCCTTTGTTTTGCTGGGGCTTGCGGTTTTAGGAGTTGCCGGAGCGTTTTCTGAAAAATATAAATATTCACTGCCACCGGGCAGCACTGATTCGACCGGCACCGCCGCAGAACCATTGCCAGCCTTAACCGGCACTCCGAAGCTCTCCAAAGAATACATTTATGCCGGTGGAAGAATGTTGGCGGCTGTCGATGACACCGCTAATGTTGGTTCTAACACCATGTCGGGCAAAGCAGTCTATGGGGCGACTCCGGCGAACGAAAAGGCTAAGTCTGTTCCCGGAGTATGGCTGAATAGTGAGAGTCTTCATGCCCTAACCGATCTAGAGGGTCGGTATGAGTTCCCGTTTATAACACCCGGTGCAAATCTTACTGTCACTCCGACAAAGAGCGGGGGAGTCTACGGTGCCATTACTCCGTTTGACGCGACGATGATTCTTCGTCACATTGCAGACAACGGAGTGGGACCAAACGCTTTATCTCCAAATCAACAAATTGTAGCCGACACAAACGGGAACGGATACATTAGCCCGTATGATGCGACGCTCATTTTGAAATATATCGCCGCTGGTCAACAAACTCCAGATACAGTGGAGGTCGCTAACTGGAAGTTCTCTCCCGCTTCTAAATACTATCCTTCATTTTCAGGTCCATTAACAGATCAAGATTACACAGCCTTTTTAATTGGCGATGTCAACGGCGGTTGGACCCCCCCAAAGTCTTCTAACACTCAGTCTTATTATTATAATATCCAGATTTATCCTGATAATGTCACAGCCGCTTCGGGCAGCACGATACTTATTCCCGTCTTTTTCTCAAACACCGGTAATCAGGCGGTCAGCTCCTACAGCTTTCAATTTACATTTGATCCTTGGGTGTTGGAGCCCAACTCTGCGCCAATCAGCGCTTCAGGAACTCTATCCGCGGGGTGTCAGCCATCCACAAACACCGGTTCGTCGGGAGTAGTCGGAGTATCGGTATATTGTCCGACCCCGATCAGTGCCAGTTCGGGTACTTTGCTTTACTTGAGATTTAACGTAAGAGATGACGAGTATATGCCCGGCGAAACATTGCTGTCATTCAAATACAGCAACGAAGGAACAACTCCATTGTTTGAAGACTCTCAAGGCAATCGGATCGGATCTATGCCCGGAAGCGGATATTTTACGCTGGAAACTCCGCCGGAAGCGGCAGCAAACGATTCGCTTTCAAATCAAAAGAGCGAAGACTCATCAGCAACTGTTGCCGGTATCGCCAAGGCTTTTGTCCCGCCGGCAGAGCAGCAGCAACAGCAACAGCAACAGCAACCCGCAACAGACGAGATGCAGATCTCGCTCCCGCAGAATGCCGCGGCAACTCCGGGCAGCACTCTTTCGATTCCTGTCACTTTAACAAACAGCACCGGCAAACAAGTCTCCGGCTTTAACTTTGACGTGCAGTATAACCCTGCTTTGCTGCAACCAGCCGGTACGGCAGTTGAAACGACAGGAACGCTTTCGAGCAAATGCGAGGTGGTTGAATACACTGTCACTCGCGGCAGAGTCAAAATCGTGGGAGCTTGCGACAAAGACATCACCGCTCAAGCGGGAACGCTGGTGAAATTGCGTTTTGCGGTTGCCGGGCAGGCGAACAACGCCTCTGCTGAAGCGAGAGCTTTAAAGTTCCGGCAAATTCCGGTCTTTGAAAATCACAAGGGGCGTCAGATCGAAGTCGGAAGATCAAACGGCAGTATCCGGTAAAAGCAGTTGCTGCTGGAGTCGCCGTAGTCAAGACAAAGAGAGAATTAGGTTATGACATTTGAAGTTGCCGGATTTACATAGCAACCGAAAGGTTATAGAAGCCTCAGCAGACGATTATGAGGCAAACGGCAATCAAGATTAATGACCGGGCATCCTGCTGTACGGCACTGCCGCAGCCTCAAGCAGCAATCAACACGATGCGAATAGAAGCAAGAGTCAGAGGGAAGTCGCGCCGGTCTAACTCTCTATCGTCGTCCCTAATCTGACTCAAATTGATAGCGATAACAAAAAGAATTGCTATTTCATAATAAATTAACGAGCAAAAACATTCTGGAAAATCGAATAGAAATCGAAAAGGAACATTCATTTTTCGCCGCATTCAGGAGCAAACCGATGATGATTCAATTTAATACTGCCAAACGCGCAATTTATAACAGGGAAGATAAGGCAAACAATAATAGACAACAAAACCCTTCAGAAGGAACGGGAGTTTCGGCGAAAATCATTGCCGCGTTATTAATATGGACGATTCTGCTTACCGTTGCTTTGCCCGTTCCGGCGTTTGCGATTGATGAGCGTCTTGTTGAAAGTACGACTACAACGGCGGACAAGCTTGCTTCGAAAACGTTTTTGAAGCGGCATGATGATTTATCCAAAGATTTATCGTCAACACCGAGCGCGCTGACCAAATCCCCCTTAGCGGTTATCAATGATTTGCTTGGATTAAATGCACTGAATTTTTCGGGTGGAGCTGAAGTAAACAAAGGTGATAAAGAAAGTTCGCCAAAATCCGCGGAGCCGGAAAAAGCGGTTACAAAAGAAGTGCTGCTAAAAAGAGTCAAGCGAATCGAGACTAAACTGGATGCGGAAAAAACAGTTGTCCTTGGCGAAACGATTAAGCTTGATGCCTTGCCGCTCGATGATAATGGCAGTCCGGTTCACGGGCTGGTTCTCGAATGGGGATCGTCTGATTCACAAATTATCAAAATAAAAGACGGCAACCACGCCATTGCAACGGAAATAGGGGAAGCCGTTTTAACCGTAGAAGCCAATGAGGTGAAAGAATCCACCGTAGTTAAAGTCATAATGCCTTCGGCGAGCAAAGATCTGGCTGCAAAGATTGCAACTGCCGAAAACGCAGCAACCGCAACTCCTTTAACTATTAACCAACTGCCGGATACTGAACGCGAATCAGTTTACAGCTATGAAAACAACTTGGGCAGTCCGATGGGACAAGTCGAAATGGATTCGCCGAACGTAGCTGCGGCAGTTAACATCAAGCATCGCGCCGGAATCGCCAATTACAGCTTCGGCGTTCCATTCGCGTCGCTCCCCGGCAGAGGCATCAACGCCGGAATCGGAATGACGTATAACAGTCGCACCTGGAACAAATCTCAAGCCGTCAACCCAAATACCCAAACTACGGAACCGCATTTCACCTACGATGTTGAGCAAAGTTGGGTCGCGCCCGGTTTTACCTCAGGCTTCGGTTATTTGGAAAGCGCCAAAGTTCAAAGGCAAATCATTTTCAACAACCCGACTTCCAGTTATAACTACACTGAGCCGATTCCGACAGGAATTACCGAGGCGGATGGGACTCGTCGCCAGATAGAATGCAAAACATACACCCAAGCCAATCAATCAAACAGCTTTGAATGTACCGAATATTCGACCAGCGACGGCAGCATGGTGAGAATCATTCGGAGCGGCTGGTATCGCGGGGTTAATGAAGCCTACAACTACGGCGACATCACTTTCAGCGTAATTCACTCGGACGGGACGAATGTTTTTTACGATAAACCGTTTGGCAGCGGCGACAACAGAAAGCATTACCCGACCGTGATTCAAGACCGCAACGGCAATCAGATACACATCGTTTATAAAGACCAGAGCGGGAGAATTGATTATATCCGCGATACGATGAATCGCTATATTAAATTTTATTACGAGGACATTCCGAATTCTTCCGAAAAGCAGCTTGTCGCCGTGACGGTTCCCGGCTTCAACGGCAGCGGAGAACGACAAACTATTCGTTTTTATTACAAAGACATCACGATTGATTATCAAGGCAAATTCGCCGGTCAGGTAACGGCTCCGAGCGGTAATGTTCGCGTTTTAGAGTACGTTTATTTTCCGTCAACTCAAACGGGTTATCGCTATTATTATCATCCGAATTTCGGAATGATTAATAAAATCGAGCAGTTCCGCGGAATGAGCGTTAATTCGACCGCAACGAACGCGACAGGTTCGGTGACGAGCGACGGCGCTTGGGCGGCAAGCACCTCATATAATTACCCGACAACGCCGCTTCAAGGCACTAATTTTACAGACGTTCCGAAATACACGCAGCGCACCGACGACTGGCACGGGCGCACGTCGGCGACCGCTCCAATCACGGATTATCACGCGCCGGAACCGGCTCAGAACGAGGTGACCAGAATTTCCAGAATAACCGTTCCTAACGGGGAAAACGGCGCCATCATTAACGAAACCGTTTCTCATAATACAGGTGATTATAAAAACGGCTTAATTAGCGAAACATACGTTAAAGACGGAAACGGGCTAGTTTTTTCCAAAACGAAATTTTTCTGGAAGCAAGGTACCGCTTCTACCGGAACAAGAAAAAATCCTGTTTTAGAAAAGCTCGAAATTACGAATGAAGCCGGGCTGACTAAAACGGTCAAGTATCTTGAATATGATCAATATAACAATCCAACCGTCGTTGAGGAATACGATTTCAATAAGCAAAACGGACAAATAGGTGATTTGCTGAGAAGAACCGAAACCTCGTATCAAGGCGGTAACTGGATAAACTCTAATCTGCTGCATCTTCCAGCCTCAATTGTGGTTAAAGTGAACGATCAGCCTGTTTCCAAGGTTTTGTACGAGTACGACAACAACGGCGATGACAACTTTATAATGAGACGGGATGACATTGATACGAATGCAAATTCGGCGAACACGCATTCGAGAGCTTATAATCCGTTTTATCCCCGAACCTGCACGACATTTTGTGATCCGCCGCCGGGGACGGCATTTAGCTGCGATCCCCGTTACACGCAGTGCTGCCGAACAATTTGTTCGGGCGATTACACGGCTGCCGCACAATACCGGGGAAACATAACCAGAATAGTTGCCTTGTCCGATGCGACAAAAACAAATGATACGGATGATCCAAAGGCTTCGGTAGCTGAACATCGTTACGATATTGCAGGCAATGTGGTTGAATCCGGGAGATTAAGCTGCTGCCGGAAGAAAACGATTACATATAACACCGCATACGGATATGCTTATCCTGTCAGCCAAGTGCGCGGCGCAAACGGTGAATTGGCTACTTCCGTAACTTACGATTACAGCACCGGATTGATAAAAACTGCCACGGATGAAAACTGGCAGACGGTGACTTTTACTTATAACCCGAACACTCTGGATAGAACTCAAACCGATTTGCCGAACGGCGGACAAACAACTACTGAATATCACCCTGAACAAATGCCGAGCTACGTCAAAACGACGACTAAGCTTGACGCAAATCATACAATTTCGGCATGGCAGTGGATGGATGGGCGCGGAGCGGTTTATCGCGCCAGAACTCAAATGCCGGAAGGGTATGTTTCTTCAGACGTGAAATACGACAATCTGGGTCGAGCGATTAAGTCGTCAAATCCATATACAGTAAGCGGCTTGGGAGACCCGGTTCCGGCGAACGTGAAATGGACGGAAGCGACAAATTTTGATGCGCTCAGCAGAACGCTGTCAGTCAAATTGCAGGATAACACAATCGTTCAGACGCAATTCGGGCAAACGCCGGTGGTTTTTACCGATCCTGACAACTCGCAAAGAGAGATTCAGGGAACGGCGGTAACGGCAACGGATCAAGCCGGAAAACAGCGTCGTTCAATCGCGGATTCATTGGGCAGAACCGTGCGACTTGACGAGCCGGATTCACTGGGTAATTTGAATACGGTTAATGCGTTAAAAACTTATTACTGGTATGACGGAAACGATAACCTGAGAAAAATCAGTCAAACGGGAGACAGCGCAGAACAGGTGCGATTGTTTAAATACGATGGTCTTTCGCGTTTGACCAATGAAAAACAAGTGGAAGCAAATGCCACGTTAAACGATGCCGGTCAATTTGCAGGCACCGGAGCAGGCGCTTGGACCGGTTATTATGAATACGATTCGTTCGGATTGCTCGAAAAAGGCGTTGACGCGCGAAATGTGACAACAACGTTCGGTTACGATAGCTTAAATCGCATTAAAACCGTGGCGTATTCCGGCGAAGGCAATTTGAAAACTCCGTCGGTAACATATAACTACGGCAGCGATGAAACCCAATTTAATAAAGGAAGGCTGACAAGCGTGGTGACTTCCGCCATCGGGGATACTCCTTCGACCGAGCATAGTTATGAATATAACCTGATGGGACAAATCAAAAAACAAACAGAAACAATCGGAACCAGCAGTTATGTGATGGAATACGATTATTATGCGGCGGGCGGTCTGAAATGGCAAAAATATCCATCTGGCAGGAAAGTAGAGTACTCGATTGATACTGCGGGCAGGCTCTCCAATATTAAGGACGCTCAGAGAACTTATGCCAACAATTTCCAATTCGAGAACGGTTTATTAAAGGGAATGACTTTAGGCAACGGCACTGCGGAAAGTTATAAATACAACGACCGCCTTCAGCTAGAGAGTCAATCGCTGGTTAAAGACAACACCGTTCAGCAACAGCTTAAATACGGTTACGGCGAAATCAATCCCGCAACAGGATTATTGGCAAAC
Organism: Pyrinomonadaceae bacterium; assembly: GCA_036400075.1. Taxonomy (GTDB): domain Bacteria; phylum Acidobacteriota; class Blastocatellia; order Pyrinomonadales; family Pyrinomonadaceae; genus JALZCH01. The sequence continues at coordinate 545 of DASWLV010000173.1, read as the reverse complement.
AACGGCAAAGTTTCAAAAATAGAAAACTTTGTCGGCGGAAATGTAACAACTCCCTTCAAACAACAGGAACAGCAATTTGTATATGATTCAATCGGGAGATTAAAACAATCAATCGAAAAGAGAGGCGACACGGGCGCGCAGGTTTACCAGCAAACCTATTCTTATGACCGCTTCGGTAATCGTTATCAGAAAGCCGCCGATAATCAGAATTCTGGAATTGGTTATCAGGCAATCGAAGACATTGATGTTTCCAAATCAACAAATCGTTTTACATCTTCTGCAATCGCATACGACAACGCTGGTAACATTACAACGGATAACAAATTCCGCAGCAATCAAAGCTATTGGTACGATGCCAACGGCAGAATGATCAGGGCGCAGGTGCAGCTAAACAATACCGCTTATCAATCGGATTCTGTTTATGACGCTTTGGGTCAAAGAGTCGCCGCAAAAGTAAACAACTCGTGGCAGCATTTTGTTTATGACATCTCTGGACAAATGGTTGCCGAATACGGCACTCCATCAGAAAGCAAAGGCGCAGTTTC
>DASWLV010000172.1:0-24488 GCA_036400075.1 Pyrinomonadaceae bacterium | reverse complement strand
CCTCGCGGATGTCGGCGACGGTCGCCGTCGCGGTAACGGTATCGTCAATAAAAACCGGCGCGACAAATTTCAAAGTTTGCGACAGATAAACGATTTTGCGCTCTTTAAATTCGTAACCGAGAACGGCTGAAATCAAAGCTCCCGAAATCATTCCATGCGCGATGCGTTGCCCGAAACGAGTAGTTTTCGCAAACTCTTCGTCAATGTGAATCGGGTTGTAATCGCCCGACAACTCGGCAAATGCGCGCACAACCGAATCAGTAATTTGTTTGCTGGTCGAAAATTGATCGCCTATTTTTAAATCCATCATTTTGTTGGTCGTTCGTCGCTCATCGCTCATCGTAGATTGCTTTTTGCAACGAACAACGAACGACGAACAACGAACAAATAATTATTTGCCGGTTTTTCCGGGTTTCAGTTTATAAGTTCTATCGGCATAGCGCACGCCTTTGCCTTTGTAAGCGTCGGGTTTGCGCAAGCGGTTTAATTCCGCTGCCACCTGACCGAGCTTTTGCTTGTCAATTCCGGTTAAAGTCAAAGTCAACTGATATTGCACAATGCTGGTTTTCGTGGGGACGCGTTCAGCCGTTGCAGTGATGCCTTCGGGCAGAACGTATTCAATCGGGTGCGAATAACCGAGCGAAAAGGCGATTGTTTTGCCTCGCACATCCGCTTTGTATCCGACGCCGACCAAATCCATTTCTTTTTTAAATCCATCAGTCACGCCGACAACAGCATTGTTTGCCAGCGCGCGTGCCAAGCCGTGAAACGCGGCTTGATCGTCGGAGTCGCGCTCAAGAAAGAGCGTGCCGTCTTCTAATCTTGCCTTAATCCCAGCCGGAATCGGCGCGCGTAATGTTCCTTTAGCGCCTTTGACTTCCAGCTCGCCGTTGTTGATTTTTACGTCAACGCCTTTCGGTAAGATAATCGGTTGTTTTCCAATTCTCGACATTTTAATCAGTGAGCAGTGAGCAATGAGCAGTGAGCAGTGAAAAACAGATTTACTCTGCTCACCGCTCACTGCTCACTGCTCACTAATAAATTTCTGCTAAAACTTCGCCGCCGATGTTTTCATAACGAGCGCGTTTGCCGCTCATCAATCCTTGCGAAGTCGAAACGATGTTGATGCCGTAGCCGCCCAAAACTTTCGGAATTTCAGTTGCGCCTCTAAAAACGCGGCGTCCCGGTCTGGAAACGCGCGAAAGATGCGAAATCGAAGGCGCGCCTTTGGCGTCGTAACGCAAAAAGATGCGAATGGATTTTTTGACGCCCTCGCCTTTGATCAGATAGTTATTGATATAACCTTCTTCTTTCAAAATACGGGCGATCTCCAATTTTAATTTTGAAGCCGGAATATCTACGCGCTGGTGTTTTGCCGCAACGGCGTTGCGGATTCGCGTGAGCATATCGGCGATTGGATCAGTCATTTTCTTCTCTTATAAAGTCGCAAGCGACCAGCAACAGGTTTCAGCCCGAAAGACTGACTGCTGTTACTGACAACTAACCACTAATTTCTTACCAACTAGATTTAACAACTCCGGGAATTTGTCCTTTGAGCGCAAGCTCGCGCAAACCGATGCGCGACATTCCGAATTTACGCAGATAAGCGCGCGGTCTGCCGGTTTGCGAGCAGCGGTTGCGAACCCGAATCGGGCTTGCGTCGCGCGGCAGCTTTTGCAACTGCATTACCGCGTTGTCAACTTCTTCCACCGCAGAATTGGGATTATTAATAATCGCTTTCAGCGTCGCGCGTTTGGCGGCGTGTTTCGTCACCATTTTTTTGCGCTGCTCGTTACGGACGATTTTGCTGGTTTTAGCCATTTTCTAAAAAGTTCAAGGTTCCAGGTTCAAAGTTCGAGGTTGAAAGAATTAAAACTTTGAACCTGAAACTTTGAACTTTGAACAGTCTTACTGCCTGAAAGGCATTCCCATAGCTTTTAAAAGGCTGCGGGCTTGTTCGTCGTTTTTCGCGGTTGTGACAATCGAAATGTTCATTCCGCGCGTTTTATCAACTTTATTAAAATCAATTTCCGGGAAAATCAGTTGCTCGCGAACTCCGAGCGTGTAATTTCCGCGCCCGTCAAATGCTTTGCCGGACACGCCGCGAAAATCGCGTACGCGCGGCAGAGCAACCGAAATCAAACGGTCTAAAAACTCGTACATCCGGTCGCCGCGCAGAGTGACCATCGTGCCGATGTTCATTCCCTGACGCAATTTGAAACTGGCGATTGATTTTTTCGCTTTTGTGACTACCGGCTTTTGTCCGGCGATTGCGCGAAGCTCGTCGGTCGCCGTGTCCAAAATCTTCGTGTTGGAAATCGCTTCGCCGACGCCCATATTGACGACGATTTTTTCGATTTTCGGAATTGCCATCGGGTTTTCAATCCCGAATTCCTTAGCGAGCGCCGGAGCAATCTCGTTTCGATAAGTTTCTTTTAATCTAGCTGGCATTGTTTTATTCGTTTGTTTGGGTCTCGCACTTTTCGGCGTTACCAAACTTAAAAAATCAGTTATTTAATTTCTTTTCCGCTGCCTGTCGCGACTCGCACTTTTGTGCCGTCGTCGTTAATTTGATAGCGAACGCGCGTCGGTTTGCCGGTTTCCGGGTCGAGCAATGCGACGTTGGAAATGTTAATCCAGCTTTCCATTTCAACGATTCCGCCCTGTTTGTTCAATTGCGGAACTGCGCGCTGGTGTTTTTTGATGATTCCGGCGCCTTCAACTTTTACTTTTCCGTTGCGCGGATCAACAGCGATGACCTTGCCGCGATGCGGAATTCGTTTTCCGTTGGCGTCAAAGCGGTTGTAATCTTTACCTGAAATAAAAACAACCGTGTCGCCTTTTTTAATTTTCGAGCGAACCGTTCCTTTTTTCGCTTGTTTTGTTGCTGCTTTCATTTTTCCTAAATTACCTCCGGCGCGAGCGAAACGATTTTCATATAGTTTTTGTCGCGCAGCTCGCGCGCCACCGGACCGAAAACGCGAGTGCCGATTGGTGTTCCGTCATCTTTAATCAAGACGGCTGCGTTTTCGTCAAAGCGAATATAAGTGCCGTCTTTGCGGCGCACTTCTTTGCGCGTGCGAACGATCACGGCGTTATAAACTTTGCCTTTTTTCGCTACGCCGTCCGGCGTAGCTTCTTTCACCGTGACTTTAATCCGGTCGCCGAGCGACGCGATTTTTCCGGTCGAACCGCCAATCGGCATAATCATCACGACGCGCCGCGCGCCCGAATTGTCCGCCACATTCAGTGACGTTTGCATCTGAATCATAACTTCACCATCAGTAGCAATAAGTAATTAGTAGTAAGTAATAAGTCGTTTGATTTTCGGAATAACTTATTACTAATCACTTATTACTAATTACTATTTCGCTGCTTTTTGAATAATCTCAATCACGCGCCAGCGTTTGCGAGCCGACAGCGGACGAGTTTCAATGATTCTGACTTTATCGCCGATGGTCGCGCCCTTTTCGTCGTGCGCCATAAATTTGGTTGTGCGGCGAATATAACGACGATATTTCGGGTGCAAAACCTGTCGGTTGACGCTGACGACAACCGTTTTCGTCATTTTGTCCGAAGTCACGATACCGATTTTTTGAGCGCGATTGCCGCGTTTTGTCGTCGTTTCGGGAGCGCTGTCGCTAGTTACTACGCTGGCAACCGTTTTGGCAGCGGATGTTGCGCCTTCGACAACGGTTTCAACTACTGAAGAAACCGCATTAACGAGGCTTCCGACAATTGAAGTCGAACCTTCGTCTGCTCCTCCGCCGTTGCTTGCCTGCGCGCCTTCTGTGTCTGAAACCGTTTCAGATGCGTGCGAAGCGGCGTCCGGTTGTTCGGCTTCCGTAACTTGAATATTTTCTTCGTTTTCGTCTTGCTTTTTTCTCGCCATTTTTCTTGCCTTAATCCTTACGCCTGCTGCGTTTCTGCAGCTTCAGCGCGCCGGCGAATAAAAGTATTGATTCGCGCCAGCGTTTTCTTTTCGCGTCGAATGTTTTTGACCGCTTCCATATCGCTCAAAGCGTGACGGAATTTCAGCCGGAAGAGCGATTCTTTCAATCGGTCGGCTTCTTCGCGCAAATCATCGAGCGACATTTCGTTTAATCTTTCGAGTTCTTCTTTGCGTTTCATCTCGTTAGACAATGCCTCCTTCTTGTTCGGCACGGGTCACAAACTTGGTTTTGACCGGCAGTTTTTGTGCGGCAAGGCGCATTGCTTCGCGCGCCACATCTTCCGGCACGCCCTGAATTTCATACAAAACTCTGCCCGGTTTGATAACCGCTACCCAATGATCCGGCGCACCCTTACCGCTTCCCATACGGGTTTCCGCAGGTTTTTTGGTAATCGGCTTGTCGGGAAACATCCGAATCCAGACTTTGCCGGCACGTTTGATAAAGCGCGTCATCGCAATACGAGCCGCTTCAATCTGACGGTCGGTAATCCAGCCCGCTTCCATACTTTTAAGTCCGAAGTCACCGAAGCTGATTGCAGCGCCGCGCTGCGCGACACCGCGATTGCGACCTTTCATTTGCTTACGGTGCTTGACCTTTTTCGGCATCAACATAATTGCTTAACCTCTAAACAGTAATAAGTAATAAGTAATAAGTAATAAGTAATAAGTAGCTGATAATCAGATTTTAGTAATTCGTAATATTCAAAACTTATTACTTATTACTTATTACTTTTTTAGCTTCTGTCACCGCCGCCACCGCGATTTCCGCCTCTGTCACCGCCGACTCCGCCACCACCGCCGCGACCGCCGCGGTCGTTGCGACGGAAATCACCGCCGCCGCCTTCGCGTTCACGTCGGCGCGGGGGACGACCGCCGCGATCCATAATTTTCGGTTCGATAATCGGGTCGGTGTTTGTTCCGCGCGCGAGCGAAGCATTCGGGTCTAAAATCTCGCCGCGGTAAATCCAAACTTTGACTCCGATGATTCCAAAAGTCGTCAGAGCTTCGGCAAATCCGTAATCAACGTCCGAACGCAAAGTGTGGAGCGGAAGCTGACCTTCGAGCGACCATTCGGTTCGGGCGATTTCCGCGCCGTTCAAACGACCGGCGATCATCACCTTGATTCCTTTTGCGCCCATTCGCTGCGATTCTTCCATCGCTTTTTTCATTGCGCGGCGAAAAGCGATTCGCTTTTCCAGTTGCTGGGCGATTTTTTCGGCTTGAAGCTGCCCGTTGAGTTCCGGGTTTCTAACTTCCTGAATCGAAACCAAAACTTCGCGTCCGGTGCGTTTCGACAAATCTTCGCGCAATTTTTCAATATCAGCGCCTTTGCGCCCGATGATGATTCCGGGACGCGACGTATAAATAATGATTTTCACGCGATTGGCGGCGCGCTCGACATCAACGTGCGAAACGCCTGCGCCTGCAAAACGCTTTTTCAAATCTTTTTTAAGCTGCAAGTCTTCAGCTAAAAACTGCGCAAATTCTTTTTTGGCAAACCAATGTGAGTGCCAGTCTTTGTTATATCCGACTCGAAAGCCGTATGGATGAACTTTTTGTCCCATTTTATTTTATTTCTCTTCGTTGTCCGTAGCTGCTGTTTCTTCGGTTGCCGCAGCAGTTTCGCCATCGGTCATCGCTGTAGTTTCGGTTTCAACCGGCGCTTCGGTTGCGGTTGCCGCCGTTTCGGGCGCTGCTGTTTCAACCGTTTCTTCGGTTTGCGGCGCTTGTACCGTCGTTTCTTCGACAGGCGCTGCGTTCACAACTTCTTCAGGCGCTTCCGTGACAGCCGGTGCTGTCGTAGCCGCAGGTTTGGCAACCGGCGCAGATTTTTTCTCGGCGCGCGTTTTGGCGTTTGCTTTCGCCGCTTTCGCTTTTTCTTCTTTCGCCACGACATCGGCGGGCTTATCGCTCGTCAATTCGATAGTGATGTGGCAGTAATAACGCTGTTCGCGGAAAGCGCGACCTTGCGGAGCGGGACGAACGCGGCGGCGATTCTTGTGCGGACCCATATCCACAAAACAAGTCTTCACCCACAAATCATCCGGGTCAATCGCCACATTTTGCTGCTCGGCTTTAAACGTTGCGTTAGCAATTGCCGAACGCAGACATTTTTCGATATTGTGCGTCGCTCGTTTGTTCGTGAACTGCAAAATCGCCAGCGCCTTGGAGACGTTTTTGCCGCGAATCAAATCAATCACCAGCCGCGCTTTCTGCGGCGAGCCGCGCAAGAATTTACCTTTTGCTATTGCATCCATAACTATTTGTTCGTCGCTCGTTGTTCGTCGTTCGTCGTAGATTGCTTTTTGCAATGAACAACGATCAACGAACAATGATCAATTTATTTTCTCTTAGCTGATTTCTCGGCTTTTGTTCCGGCGTGACCTTTAAAAGTGCGCGTCGGGGCGAATTCGCCGAGCTTGTGTCCGACCATATTTTCCGTTACATAAACCGGAATATGTCGTTTGCCGTTGTGAACGCCGAAAGTCATTCCGACCATATCGGGCGTAATCGTCGAGCGCCGCGACCAGGTTTTAATCGCCGGCGGCTTCGCCGCGCCCTCGGCAATTCGGGCTAAAACTCTTCTAATGCTGAGGTCAATAAACGGACCTTTTTTGATTGAACGTGCCATTTTCTAAAAGTATGAATTAGGAATGATGAATGCTGAATTTCGGTTTTTAGTTCATCATTCCGCGTTCATCATTCATCCTTTATTTACTGCGTCTATCGCGCACAATCATTTTCTGTGTGCGTTTGTTGCTCCGCGTTTTGTAGCCGCGAGTCGGTTGTCCCCAAGGTGTCACCGGGTGCCGACCGCCGGAAGTTTTACCTTCGCCGCCTCCGTGCGGGTGATCAACCGGATTCATCGCCACGCCGCGAACTTTCGGGCGGCGACCTGTCCAGCGCGTGCGTCCGGCTTTCCCGAAAGAAACGTTTTCGTGTTCGATATTTCCGATTTGTCCGACCGTCGCCATACAAACAATCGGAACGCGGCGAACTTCGCCCGAAGGCATCCGAAGCTGCGCAAAATCGCCGTCTTTGGCGACAAGCTGCGCAAACGAACCGGCTGAACGAGCCATCTGTCCGCCTTTGCCCGGTCGCAATTCGATGTTGTGAATCTGCGTTCCTAAAGGAATGTTGCGGATCGGCAGAGCGTTGCCCGGCAGAATATCCGCATCCGGTCCCGAAACGACGGTTTTGCCGACTTCCAAACCGACCGGCGCGAGAATGTATCGCTTTTCGCCGTCGAGATAAGTAATCAAAGCAATATGCGCCGAGCGGTTCGGATCGTATTCGATTTGCGTGACGCGACCGGGAACGCCGAGTTTGTTGCGTTTAAAATCAACGATTCGATAAAAACGCTTGTGACCTCCGCCGCGACGGCGAACCGTAATGCGTCCGTCGCTGTTGCGACCGGAAATACGTGTCTTTGGTTCGAGCAAAGCTCTTTCCGGTTTCGCGTTCGGCGTCAATTCGTCGCGCGTCAAATAAGTTTGATAGCGCCGTGCCGGTGATGTCGGTGTTAATTTCTTAATACCCATTTTTCTGGTTCAAGGTTCAAGGTTCAAGGTTCAAGGTTCTTTGTTGTTTCCAACTTTGAACTTTGAACTTTGAACTTTGAACTAAATTGCTTCTCCGTATTCAACGGTTGCGCCTTTTTCGAGCGTGACAAACGCTTTTTTGAACGATGGACGACGACCTTCGTAACGCCCGCGTTTTTTCAATTTACCTTCGTAATTAACCGTTCTGACGGCGGTTACTTTGACGTTGAAGATTTCTTCGACCGCGCTTCTGATTTCGGTTTTCGACGCATCCTGGTCAACGCGGAACGTTAAAACCTGCGCCGCGCCGTCTTCCGCTTCGTCTTTAGCAATAACCGCTTTTTCCGTGATTACGGGCGACTTTAAAACTTCCCAAACAGATTTCGCTTTCATTATTCAGCCGCCTCCATAATTCCTGTTTTTTCGCGCATCGGATCGAGCAATTCGCTCAGTTCCTGAACCGCCGTACGCGAAACAATCAATTTTTCGTGATACAGCAAATCGTAAATGTTGACGCCGTAGCTGTTCGTCACTTTCGTTTTTTGAATGTTGCGCGACGAGCGAATCAGATTCTCATTGTCGAGCGAATCAACAATCAAAGTTTTCGTTTGCTTGTCTTTCGTTCTCAAACCGAGAGTCGTCAAAGTGCTGACAAAATCTTTGGTTTTCGGATTGGCAATTGAAAAATCTTCAATCACAATCAAATTGCCTTCACGCAATCTTTCCGACAAAGCCGCTCGCAAAGCGCCCCGACGCATCTTTTTAGGCAGTTTCGTTGACCAATCACGCGGCTGCGGACCGTGAACGTTGCCACCGCCTTTCCAGAGCGGTGAGCGCAGAGACGCGATACGTGCGCGCCCGGTGCCTTTTTGCTTCCAGAGCTTTCTGCCCGAACCTTGCACATTGCCGCGGGTTTTCGTTGCCGAAGTTCCCTGTCTGGCGTTCTGCATATAATTCTTAACGGCGGCGTGAATCAACGCTTCGTTAAGCGGCGCGTCGAAGACTGCATCGGACAATTCGATTTCGCCGACTTCTTCGTTTTTTAAATTATGAACTTTAACTGTTGGCATTGCCTTTATAGAATGCTGAATTAGGAACGCTGAATGCTAAATTTGCTTTTAATTCATCGTTCCGCGTTCATCGTTCATCATTTCTTTTTCTGTCTTGCTGATTTTTTAACGATTACAACGCTGCCGTTCGCTCCCGGAACTGCGCCGCGCACCATTAAAAGGTTGTTTTCCGCGTCAACTCTCGCGACTGTCAATCCTTTGACCGTAACGCGCTCATCGCCCATATGTCCCGAAGAACGGACGCCTTTCATAACGCGCGACGGATAAGCCGATTGACCGATTGAGCCGGGTTGGCGAACGTTCATCGAGCCGTGCGATTCGGGACCGCGCTTAAAATTGTGGCGTTTAATGGTTCCCTGAAAACCTTTGCCCTTCGATTGCCCGACAACTTCGACCGAATCGCCGTCGGTAAACTGGTCAACCAAAATCGTATCGCCGACATTCATCTCGCTTTCCGTTTCGAGTCGAATTTCTTTCAAAATTCTGGTCGGCGGAACGCCGTTACCGGTTTTTTCAAAGTGCCCCTGCATCGGCTTGGTCACTCGTTTAAGGCGAATCGGTTTATCTTCGACCAACCCGATTTGGACGGCGTTATAACCGTCTCTTCCGGCGGCGCTTTTCTTTTGCACGACGACGCAAGGTCCGGCTTTGATTACGGTCACGGGTGTAACCGTGCCGTCAGCCGCGAAAATCTGCGTCATTCCAACTTTTCTACCGATGATTCCGTTCATCTTTAAAGTCTAGCGAGTCTAGCGAGTCTAGCGAGTCTAGCGAATCCAAAGGAAGCAAAAGAAAATAAATTCTAGTTGATTCATCAGACTCTTGACTTGCAAGACTTACCGGACTATTTATTGCCGAACGCTTTGATTTCGACATCAACGCCGGCGGGCAAATCCAATTTCATCAACGCATCAACCGTCTGCGGCGTCGGATCGAGAATATCCATCAGCCGTTTGTGGGTGCGGATTTCAAACTGTTCGCGCGATTTTTTATCAACGTGCGGCGAACGAAGCACCGTCCATTTATTTTTAATGGTCGGAAGCGGAATCGGACCTGCCACGCGCGCGCCGGTGCGTTTTGCCGTTTCAACGATTTCCTGCGTTGATTGATCTAAAACCCGGTGATCGTATGCTTTTAACTTGATGCGAATTTTTTCGTTCAGCATTTTTCTTTTCTTTCATATTTTGCGGCTTGAAAAACTTCAAGCCGCAAATAAATTATTCAACGATTTCGGTAACAGTACCTGCTCCGACTGTTCTTCCGCCTTCTCTGATTGCAAAACGAAGACCTTTTTCCATTGCAATCGGAGCGATCAATTCGATCTCCATTTGAATGTTATCTCCCGGCATCACCATTTCTACTCCCGCCGGTAAATGTGCAACTCCCGTCACATCCGTTGTTCTGAAATAAAACTGCGGACGGTAGCCAGTGAAAAACGGTGTGTGTCTGCCGCCTTCTTCTTTCGTTAAGACATAAGCTTCAGCCTTGAATTTCGTGTGCGGAGTAATCGAACCCGGTTTTGCAATCACTTGTCCGCGTTCGATGTCTTTTCTATCAACGCCTCGAAGCAATAAACCGACGTTATCTCCGGCAACTCCTTCATCTAAGAGTTTCTTGAACATTTCAACACCTGTCACGACAGTTGTTCTCGTATCTTTGATACCGATGATCTCCACCGTTTCGTTTACCTTTACAATCCCGCGTTCAATTCTGCCTGTTGCAACTGTTCCGCGTCCCTGAATCGTGAAGATGTCTTCGACCGGCATCAGAAAAGGCTTGTCGGTTTCTCTTGCCGGAGTCGGAATGTAAGCATCAACGGCTGCCATCAATTCGTCAATCTTTCCTTCCCATTCGGCTTCTCCGTTCAGAGCGCCGAGAGCAGAACCCTGCACAACCGGAATATCATCGCCGGGAAATTCATAAGAAGATAAAAGTTCTCTGACTTCTAATTCGACTAATTCTAAGAGTTCCGCATCGTCCACCATATCAACCTTGTTCATAAAGACGACCATCGCGGGAACTCCGACCTGTCTGGCAAGCAGAATGTGTTCTCTGGTTTGCGGCATCGGTCCGTCCGTTGCGGCTACGACTAAGATAGCTCCGTCCATTTGAGCTGCGCCCGTGATCATATTTTTAACGTAATCGGCGTGACCCGGACAATCAACGTGCGCGTAATGTCGGTTCGGCGATTCGTACTCGACGTGTGCCGTCGCAATCGTGATTCCTCTGGCGCGCTCTTCGGGCGCGTTATCAATCGAATCAAATGAACGAAACACCATTTTCGGATTGTTCTTGCTCATCACCTTTGTGATTGCCGCGGTTAATGTGGTTTTGCCGTGATCAACGTGTCCGATGGTTCCGATGTTGACGTGCGGCTTACTTCTATCAAATTTCTCTTTCGCCATTTTTCACTCCAAAAACTGTTGAGTCTAAAAATTAATTAGCTGCTTGCGCCTTTGACTTTTGCGATGACTTCTTCGGCGACGTTTTTCGGTGCCTGGTCATAACGCTCAAAGTGCATTGTCGAAGTAGCGCGTCCCTGCGTTGCTGAACGCAAATCAGTCGTGTAGCCGAACATTTCCGAAAGCGGAACATAAGCCGTGACAACTTGTACGTTACCGGCTCGCGGCTCCATTTTTTCGATTTGTCCGCGCCGACGGTTTAAATCGCCGTTAACCGCGCCCATATATTCTTCGGGCGTAACGACTTCGACTCGCATAATCGGTTCGAGAAGAACGGGTTTCGCTTTTCTGACCGCATCCTGAAACGCGAGCGAGCCAGCCATCTTGAACGAGATTTCGTCCGAGTCAACATCGTGATATGAACCGAAAACGAGGCGCACGCGAATATCAACCATTTCGTAGCCCGCCAAAAAGCCGCGCTGCATTGCGTCTCTGACGCCTTCCATTGTCGGCTTGATAAACTGCTGCGGAATGACGCCGCCTTTGATTTCGTCTTCAAAGACAAATCCTTCGCCGGGCGCCGGTTCGACAGTCAATTCGACGTGACCGAATTTACCGCGACCGCCGGTTTGTTTCTTGTAAACTTCTTTGCCCGGCGCGTTTCCGGTAATTGTTTCGCGATAAGCGACTTGCGGTTTGCCGACATTTGCTTCGACGCCGAACTCGCGTTTCATCCGATCAACGATAATTTCGAGGTGCAGCTCGCCCATTCCGGCAATAATGGTTTGCCCGGTTTCGTCGTCCGTATTAACGCGGAACGAAGGGTCTTCCTGAGCCAGACGATTGAGCGCGACGCCCATTTTGTCTTGGTCTTGGCGAGTTTTCGGCTCGACCGCCACGCGGATAACCGGATCGGGGAAATCCATCGCTTCGAGAACGATATGTTCTTTTTCGTCGGAAATCGTGTCGCCGGTCGTGACGTTTTTCATCCCGCCGATGGCGACGATTTCGCCCGCGCTCGCCGATTCGATGTCCTCGCGTTTATTCGCGTGCATCAGCATCAAGCGTCCGACGCGCTCTTTTTGGTTCTTGATTGTATTGTAAACGTAAGAACCTGATTCGACGGTGCCGCTGTAAATGCGAACGAATGAAAGCTGTCCGAGGTGTTTGTCAGCCATCAGCTTGAAAACCAAACCGGAAAACGGTGCTTTCGGATCAGCCGGACGCGGCTCGGTTTCTTCAGTTCTCGGATTAATTCCTTCAATTGGTGGAACATCAAGGGGACTCGGCAAATAATCAACTACCGCGTCGAGCATCGTTTGGACGCCTTTGTTTTTAAAGGCAGAGCCGGTGACGACCGGAACGATTTTAAGGTCAATTGTACCCTGACGAAGCGCGGTGCGGATTTCGTCTTCCGAAACCGTTTCGCCTTCGAGATACTTCATCATCAAATCGTCGTCAATAGATGAGACGGCTTCGACTAATTTGTCGCGCCACTCGGCGGCTTTATCTTGCAAATCAGCCGGAATGTCGGTGACTTCGTATTCGGCGCCTTTGGTTTCGTCTTTCCAAAGCAGCGCTTTCATCGTAATCAAATCAACGACGCCCAAAAATTTATCTTCTTCGCCAATCGGAAGCTGCAATGCAACCGCGTTTGCGCCGAGACGAGTTAAAATCGAATCGAATGAGCGATAAAACGAAGCTCCGGCGCGGTCTAATTTATTAATAAAGCAAATGCGCGGCACGCCGTATTTATCGGCTTGACGCCAGACGGTTTCCGATTGCGGCTCGACTCCGGCAACGCCGTCGAAAACGGCGACTGCTCCGTCGAGAACGCGCAAAGAGCGTTCGACTTCCATCGTGAAATCAACGTGTCCGGGCGTGTCAATAATATTAATGCGATGCTCGATTTTATTGCGCGTCCAAAAGCAGGTCGTCGCGGCTGAGGTAATCGTAATGCCGCGCTCTTGTTCCTGCTCCATCCAGTCCATCGTGGCTGTGCCTTCGTGAACTTCTCCGATTTTGTGCGAAACGCCGGTGTAATAAAGGACGCGCTCGGTTGTCGTGGTTTTACCCGCGTCAATGTGCGCCATAATCCCGATGTTTCTAAATTTATCTAAAGGAATCTGTTTCTCAGCCATTTTTGTTCGTTGTTCGTTGTTCGTTGTTCGTTGCGACTGCTATTGCAATGAACGGCGAACCGTGAACTAAAATCTGTAATGCGCGAACGCTTTGTTGGCTTCCGCCATTCGGTGCGTGTCTTCTTTTTTCTTGACGGCGTTACCGCGATTTGAAGCGGCGTCCATAATTTCGCCGACCAGCTTTTCTTCCATTGATTTTTCGCCGCGATTGCGCGCGTAACTGACAATCCAGCGAATAGCCAGCGTGTTGCGGCGTTCTGAGCTGACTTCGAGCGGCACTTGATAAGTCGCGCCGCCGATACGTCTTGATTTCACTTCGACCTGCGGTTTGACGTTGTCAACCGCGCGTTTGAAGATCTTCATCGGCTCTTCGCCGAGTCTTTCGGCGACGCGCGTCATCGCGCTGTAAAAAATCTTTTCGGCGGTTGATTTCTTGCCTTGCAGCATCACGCCATTGATAAACTTCGTGACCAGCACATTGCTGTAAACCGGATCAGGTAAAACGTCTCTTTTTGCGGCAACTCTTCTTCTCGGCATAATTCAATAACTCTCTAGTTAAAAACTATTTCTTTCCTTTGGCTGGCGCGGCGCCTTTGCCGCCGGCTTTCGGGCGTTTCGCTCCGTATTTCGAGCGGCTTTGAGCGCGGTTCGCAACTCCGGTCGAATCGAGCGTTCCGCGAATAACGTGATAACGCACGCCCGGCAAATCTTTGACGCGACCGCCGCGAATCAACACGATCGAGTGTTCCTGCAAATTGTGTCCGACGCCCGGAATATAAGTCGTGACTTCGATTCCATTGGTCAAACGAACGCGGGCGACTTTACGAAGCGCCGAGTTCGGTTTCTTCGGCGTTTGCGTATAAACGCGCGTGCAAACGCCGCGTTTTTGCGGGTTGGCTTGCAGCGCGGGACTCGCCGTTTTGTATTTAACGTCTTTGCGACCTTTACGAACCAGTTGTGAAATAGTCGGCATAATTTCTTAAATGTCGTTGCTGTTTTTTGAAATAAAAACAAAAGCAACCTTTAACCTGCCTCTTACCGAAACTCGTTCGGCAGTCAGCGCAAGCGGTTTGCTTTGCTTGCTATTAAATTAAAAACTTTCTACTTGAAGGAAACTTCCTTCAAACTTCCTGACTTTTCTGTGGCGTGGCTCTTTTTCATTAAGAAAAGGCTGCTTTTTGATTTGGCTAATTTGCCGCCGGACGTTGGTGCGCCCGTTTTACGCCACAATAATTGTCATCCCCAACGCTTCCCTGCTTTCCAGAAATTTTAAGCGTTGTACTGTTTACTCCAGACGTGCTGTCCGAAATTTAAGACTATACTAATTCGCAAAAACCTTGTCAAGCCGCCCTGATAAAAGTTTCACAATCTCGCTCTCCCGGCTTTGCGTCAACCAATAAACTTGCTAAATTAAGGTTTTCTTTTCATTTCAAATTACAATCTTAAACATTTATCTATGAAAACAGCATTTGAACAATTTTTAGACAAACACGACGAACAAACTTGGGGGAAAACCTTGACCGATTTGCTGCCGGAGATTCACGAAGTTGACCGCGCGGCAACGCAAATTTGGTTTAAGTTTTTCCCGCTTTCGCTTTTCCGCGCGCTTCAATCGGCGGAAGACAAACAGGAATTAATCCAAAAGTTTTTGCTGCAAGGCAAATTCGAGCTGGCGGAACAAATTGACTCGTCGCACCATTTTCTTTACGGGCATCGTTTTTGGCGCGAGACAAAAGACGCAATTGTCGCGCGGGCGGAAAGCGCAAACGGTTCGATTTCGGATTTGGCAACAGAAATTCGGCAAATCGCCAAATCGGTTGCCGACAAAATTGCGGTTGATAAATCTCTGATCGTCGGCATTACGGCGGTCGGCTTGATGACGCTCGTTCAAGTCGGCTTGGACACACTGAAAGCCGCGCCGGGAACCGTTTCGATTGACAAACAACACGCCAAAAAATCGGCGCAAGCCGTCTTAAACGAACGCGCCAAAGACGATTCGCAAGGCTTATTCGGTTTTCTGAAAACCATTGACAAACAATGGACTGTGACGTGGGACGAAAACCGGAACAGCGCCAGATTTAAAGCGATTAACGACGAAGAAATCGCATCGGCGGCGCAACGCGATCAATCGCAGAATTGGGTGGAAAAAGACGCGCGCTGTATCGAAGGCGTGATTCCGGTCGAATGCCGCTCGGCGGCTTGCGGAACTTGCTGGGTCGGCGTTTTGGGCGGCGCTGAAAAGCTCTCCGAGGTCGAGCGCAAAGAAGCCAAATCAATGCGACGTTTCGGTTATCTTTACACCGACGAGCCGAAACCGATTATCCGCCTTTCGTGTCAGGCGCGCGCAACCGGCGCGGTTTCGATTGTCATTCCGCCGTGGAACGGAGTTTTCGGCAAACAGCTTTACAAAGAAAACGTGCCGGAAGAAATTCTCGAACCGGCGACAACGACCGCCAAACAAACGCGCTCAATCGTTCAAGACGAATCGAAGAAAAATCAACTTTTATAAACAAGCGGACAAAAGTTTTCCGGCACTGTCAAAACCGGGTAACCGAACGGCGGAGATGAGCGGGGCGGAAACGGCGACCAAGCCCATTAGAATTTATTACACAAGTCGAATAAGAAAGTAGCTGTTTCCGCCTCCGCTCCATTCGCTTGTTCGGTGCGTTTTTAGTTTTCACATTGTATGTTTTGGTATCTCTCCAATATCTCCATAATTTTACTTTTTCTCAGCCTGGGAATTTCAAGCACTAACATAAAATTATTAGTTTCAAGTCTAAAATTCTTCCTTTTGGCAAAATTTATGGCGGATTGTCCCGCTACATTTTTCAGATTTACTATTGCACCATTCTCCAACAGCAATTTTGTGCAATCAAGATTACCGTTAAGAACTGCGAACATCAAAGCAGATTGTCCGTGAATATCGAGTAGAATGAGTCGTATGCATTAGAATAAACATGCGTTGACTGAATGTCATACTGTGTTTCCGGTTGTTGTTCCGGCGGAGTTACATCATAATTTACCTCAATCGCATATTCAGTTTGGGCAACTGCGGAAAATGTGCCGGTTGCTGAATTTGTGGAAAGGTTATTTCCATTCGATACTATCGAAACGGTTGTTGAGGTTTGGTCAACTCCCGAATCATAGTCTGCTTCAGAAATCCCAACACCAACCAAAGTCGTTGAAAAGATTAGAGGAGTTTCTTCGGGCAAAACTTCCTCTGAATCGTTCGTAGGGGCAACCCAGACATCTGACATTTCAGCAGTATATCCGGTGTCATCAATCGGGTCTTCAGAGAGATTGGGCTGTTCTATTCGGTTTCGTTCTGCCATTTTTGGTGCTTTTTCAGAATTTTCAAAATTTTACCTTCCCTTTGCCAACAAAGAAATTCGATATTTGTAATTATCGCTCCATACTGAAGATGAAAACCGTTTTCTCTAGCCATATCAAAAGCTGTTCTGCCAGCTAAATTTTTAAGATTAGTTTTCGCTCCATATTTCAGTAGAAGCTCAACAATTTCTATGTTTTTATTAACGACGGCATACATTAAAGCTGATTGACCAAATTCATCCACTAAGTTAGGGTTGCAGCCGGCTTCAAGAAGCAATTTTGTAATTTCCTGGTAATCAGCAACAGTAGCGATAATGAGCGCCGTTTGACCTACCTCATTTCTTTCATTTAAGTCATAACTAGATTCAATAAAATTACTAACAACTTCAATTTTATTAGCTAAAATAGCTTTTATTAATAAACGGCTCATACTGCTCCTTAATGAATAAGACCTTGCCTTGGCAAGGTCTTATTCATATTTATTATCCTCTGCACCATGGTCTGAAATTTACGTGCAAATTAAATGTTTGACACCATTGTAAACCTATTGTTCTGAATCTATATCCATAGCCCTGAATTGCGTTTGAAACATAGCGAGAACACATCTTAGCCTTTTGACAGTCATCATAAAATGGACAAGATGCACTGTAACCGAATGGATATTGACCTGAACAACCGCCGAAACCCATACCAGCCCAGATGTAGCCAGTATATCTAAACGTAACCCAGATTATTGCAGAAGAATAACTATAAAATGAGTAATCCGCATAACTGGGTGAATCATTATAAGCGTGAGTTGATTGAATGTCATACTGCACTTCCGGCTGGTCTGGTGAAACCGTTCCGAAATCCGTTTCGATTGTGTATTGAGTTTCCGCAATCGCGGAAAAAGTTCCGGTTGCATTATCCGTAGCAAGAATATTGCCATCCGTTACTATCGAAACCGTTGTTGATGTTTGATAAACGTTAGCGTCGTAATCCGCTTCGGAAACTCCTACACCGACAATAGTTGTTGAAAAAACCGGCGCTGTTCCTTCCGGTAAAACCTCCTCTGAATCGCTTGACGGAGCAACCCAAACATCTGACATTTCCGTAGTATATCCGGTGTCATCAATCGGGTCTTCAGGTCGAAGTTGAGCAGCGTCGGCTAATTGTGATTTGGTTTTGCGAATGCGACGTTGTGAATCTGCGGCAACATTTATTTGATTCACAGATTCCAATTTAGATTGCGCCGAAGCGTTTCTTTTAACAATCTTAACTTTCGGCTTAATTCTGAAATTTATATGGTCTTTGAATCGAGAAAAGGTCTCAGGACGCAATAGTACCGATAATTTCTGAACAGCCTTTTCTAATTCGCGTAACTTCTGCTTTTGCAGAACGGTTAGTTGTGAACTACTATTCTTTCTTTTTAAATCAAGTGCTTTTTCGTCAAGAGAAGCGACTTTAGCCTCGTATTCCTTCACGACAGATAGAATCTTTTGCACATCTTGTTCGGAAATATTGGACGAGCATTGCGTATCGGGACAATTTATCAATCCCATCAGCTTAATGTATTTCCGCGCAAAATCTTCTTTTCCTTCATTCACCAATTTAGAGATTGTGAGAAAGAAAAGGGATTGGGCTGTTCTATCTGGAACAGTTTCAGGATTATTTAATTCAGTCTGCCAAATTTCAGGCTTTGAAGAGTCAGAGAAATCATTTGATTTCAAAATAGACAAATTGAGTAATAGCTGAGAGTTTTCATAGTTTTGTGCCGAGTGGAATTGGGCAGGTGTAAAGGCTTCACTCCCCAAACAAAGGATTAAGCACAAAGTGAAACACAATTTGAGTGTATTCTTTTTTAACATACTTTCTCCTTTTATTTTGCTGTTTTTTTTTGAGATTTAGTCGCGCAATATACGGATTTGTGAATTTGTATTGAGTTTGTATTTAGCGAACTATAACTTTGATTGTGGTGACTAAGTCTTTCTCCGTCAACAATTATTTATTATCAAAAACAACTGTTTATTGATAAATCCGATGATTCTTTGATATTTTCTACGATTTGTTGGAGAAAACGACGATTAGGAATATTTTCGCCGGCTTACGGAAGCTTTTCAGATTCGGCTTCCTTTGCCCATTTTTGTTTGCGATACTCTTTCGGAGAAAGACCGTATTTTTTCTTAAATTCGCGAACAAAGTGAGCAGGGTCGTTGAAACCGACTCGAATTGCTATTTGCTTGATCGCGGTGAAATCGTCGCCATCCAAAAGTTTTCGTGATTCTTCGAGCCGCAGATTGATAATATAGCGAATCGGCGGAAGTCCGGTTTCTCTTTTGAAGAGAGCGGGCAAATGCGAAGCGGAGAGTTTAACTTTTTCTGCCAGTCGCATGACCGAAAATTCTTGTTGGAGGTTTTCCGAGATATATTTACGGAGAATAAGTATTCGCTTATCCATGGTGAGGACCTCTTTTCAATTTATTTAGCAACGGAAGCAGTCTAGCATAAACTCGTTTTCCAACAAATCTTTTTTTTGCTTAAGTATTGGTAAATACAACCTTTTATGAACGAAGCGAAAACTGCGACAGCCGTTTCTCTCCCTCCGACGGTCTATATTTTGGCGGCGGTTTTCCTGTGGAGCACGGGCGGGCTGTTTATCAAAATGACGAGCGTCTCCGGTTTTGAGGTCAATGCCGGACGCTGTTTGCTCGCGGCTTTGACAATCGGTTTGCTGACTTATAAAAAAGGCTTGCGGCTCGACGGCTTTACGCTTCTGAGCGCGTTTTTTTATGCCGGAACGCTTTCGTGTTTTGCGATTGCGACGAAAATGACGACCGCCGCCAACGCGATTTTTCTGCAATACACCGCGCCGATTTACATTTTGCTGCTCGCGCCTCTGATTTTAAAAGAAAAGTTTCGTTTTACCGATTTATTTACGGTCATTTTTTGTCTCGCCGGAATGTCTTTGTTTTTTTTAGACGCCGCGCCGAGCGCCGAGCTTTCCGCCGAATCGCAGTTTAACGGGAATTTACTGGCGCTCGCGTCGGGCGTGTTTTTCGGATTTTATTTCACCGTTTTGAGGCATCCCGTAATGCTCAAAAAAAATCCGGCGGTTTCGGTTTTTTACGGCAATCTGCTCGGCGTTTTGATAATGCTGCCGTTTATCGTTCCGAATCCGTCAGTCTGGACGACACAGGATATTTTGAGCGTCGGTTTTCTCGGAGTTTTTCAAATCGGACTGGCTTATTTTCTGTTCACTTACGGTATTTCAAAAGGCGTCCGCTCCCTCGACGCGAGCATTATCGGTTTTATCGAACCGCTGCTCAATCCGGTTTGGGTTTTCTTTCTTTTGGGGGAAAAACCTTCAAACTGGGCGATAATCGGCGGCGTTGTAATTATCGCAACCGTTGCCGCGCACACAATTTTTAATGCCGGAAAACCGAAAATTGAGCCTGCGACCTAATTAAACAAGCACTTTCAGCCGCTCGGTTATGTCTCGCGGCACAGTTTCTGTGTTAAACTTCCAAAATGCTGAGTAAACGAGTTGCAGAGACCCGTTATTTTTTTATCCAAAGCATTATTTAAAAGGATTTTTCCAAAACATTTTATCTTTTTGTGGAGAAACGATATGGCTAAATTTGAAGCTCCGGCAAACGTCAAGAATGCCGAATTGATTCGTTGGGTTGATGAAATGGCAGAGCTTTGCCAGCCCGATGCGGTTTACTGGTGCGACGGCTCGCAGGAAGAATACGACCGTTTGTGCGAAGAAATGGTGCAGAGCGGTACTTTTATACGCCTGAATCCCGAAAAACGCCCGAACAGCTTTTTAGCGCGCTCGCATCCGTCGGACGTGGCGCGCGTCGAAGACCGCACTTATATTTGCACTTTGAGCAAAAGCGACGCCGGTCCGACCAACAACTGGATGCAGCCGCGCGAAATGAAAGCCACGCTGACTCCGAAGTTTGAAGGATGTATGCGCGGACGGACGATGTATGTGATTCCGTTCTGTATGGGACCAATCGGCTCGCCGATTTCGCAATTCGGCGTTCAGCTTTCCGATTCGGCGTATGTCGTCGTCAATATGAAACTTATGACAAGGATGGGTGACCAGGCTCTTGAAGCGCTTGGCGACGGCGAATTTGTTCACTGTCTCCATTCGGTCGGAATGCCGCTTGAACCGGGACAGCCTGATGTTGCGTGGGCTTGCTCGCCCGATCCGAAAGACAAATACATCGTTCATTTTCCCGAAGAACGCTCGATCTGGAGTTACGGTTCGGGTTATGGCGGCAACGCGCTGCTCGGCAAAAAATGTCTCGCTCTGAGAATCGCTTCCAAGCTCGGACAGGAACAAGGCTGGCTCGCCGAACATATGTTGATTGTGGGCGTCAAATCGCCCGACGGTCGCAAAGATTACATTTGCGCGGCGTTTCCATCCGCCTGCGGCAAAACCAATTTTGCGATGCTGATTCCGCCGAAACCTTTTCAGGAAGAAGGCTGGGAAGTGACGACGGTCGGCGATGACATCGCCTGGATAAAACCGGATGAAAACGGCAGACTTCACGCTATCAACCCGGAAGCCGGATTTTTCGGCGTTGCGCCCGGCACGAACTTTAAAACTAATCCGAATGCGATGGAAACGATTCGTGAAAATACGATTTTCACCAACGTTGCGCTGACGGACGACGGCGATGTCTGGTGGGAAGGGATGGACGGCGAACCGCCCGCGCACGCGATTGATTGGCAAGGCAACGATTGGACGCCCGGATCGGATAAAAAAGCCGCACACCCAAACGCCCGTTTCACCGCGCCTTCAATTCAATGCCCAGTGATTGACGAAAATTTCGACAATCCGCAAGGCGTTCCGGTTTCAGCGTTTATTTTCGGCGGACGCCGTTCAAACGTTGCTCCGCTGATTCTGCAATCGTTTAACTGGGCTTTCGGCGTTTACAACGCCGCAACGATGGGTTCGGAAATGACCGCCGCCGCTTTCGGAAACATTGGCGAAGTCCGCCGCGATCCGTTTGCGATGCTGCCATTCTGCGGCTATCACATGGGCGATTATTTCGCCCACTGGCTCAACTTCGGACGCAACATTCCCGAACCGCCGCGCATTTTTAATGTCAACTGGTTTAGACGAGGCGAAGACGGCAAATTTTTGTGGGCTGGTTACGGCGAAAATATGCGTGTTTTGAAATGGGTCGTCGAACGTGCGCGCGGCAAGTCAATCGGCATTGAAACATCGCTCGGCTGGGTTCCGCGTTACGAAGATTTGGATTGGCGCGGAATGGAAAACTTCACTGAAGAAGATTTCGAAAAAGTGATGAGCATTGACCGCGATTTGTGGGTGAAGGAAATCGCTATGCACGACGAGATTTTCTTTAAGCTCTACGACCGTCTGCCGAAAGAATTGACGTTTATTCGCGAGCTTTTATTGTCGGCTTTGTGGCGTGCAACAGAACTCGGTTTGGCAACTCCGCGCGCTGAGCCTGCGGAGAAGAGTTTTCAGGAATCGCGAGAAAAAGAAGCCAAAACAGCCATTGCAATCGCGCCAAATACATAAATCGCAACCAAACAGAAGCCCGCGCGTAAGCAAGGGCGGAAAATTCAATCTAGAACGTTCCGCCCTTGCTTACGCGCGGGCTTCTGTTTTTTAACCTTACTCGCCGCCGACAGTTAATTCCGAGACAAGCAGAGTCGGTGCCGCAGTGCTTCCGAGCTTGAAGCTCAAATCATTGCCCACCATTTTTACGTCTCTAAGCGCTTTCAAAACATTTCCGGCAATTGTGATTTCCTGAACCGGATAAGTGATTTCGCCGTTTTCAATCCAAAAACCGCTCGCACCTTGTGAAAAATCGCCGCTTACATAATTGACGCCCGAACCGAAAAAGTCAGTTAAATAAAGCCCATTTTTAACGGATTTTATAATGTCTTTCGGATCGGTTGTGCCGTTTTTCATATAAAGATTCGTGCTGCCGACGTTCGGATTTGATTGATAACCGCGCGAAGCGTTGCCGGTCGCTTTCATATTCAAACGACGCGCGGCGTAAGAATCGCAAATGTAATTCTTTAAAACGCCGTTTTCCAGAATTGTAATCTGCGATGTTTTTACGCCTTCGGCATCAAACGGGCGCGAAGCCACGCCGTCAGCCATTGTCGCGTCGTCAACAATCGTGACCAGCGGCGAGCCGACTTCCTGACCGATTTTATCAACCAAAAATGACGAACGGCGGAAAATGCTCCCGCCCGCCGCCGCGCCGAAAATCATACTGACAAAACCGCCTGCGACCTGCGGATCAACCACGACCGGAACAACCTGCGATTTGGCTTTGCGTCCGCCGAGCTTTCTGACGGCGCGGCGCGCGGCTTCTTCTCCGACTTCTTTCGGCGAAGCGAGTTTGTTAAAATAGCGACCGACGGTGTACCAGCCATCGCTTTGTTTGACACCGTTTTCTTCGGCGATCAAACCTACCGAAAAACTCGCGCTCGTTGTTTGATATTGCCCGACGAAACCGTCGGAATTTGCCAGAGTTATCTGATTGCGCGAATCATTCCAGCTTGTGCCGCGTCCGTTTGTGACGCGCTTGTCAAACTTCAAACCGGCGTCTTCGGCGGTTCTGGCGATTTCGATTTTCTTTTCCGGCGCGATTTTGGCGAGCGATTCGTCAAACATCATCAGCTTGCCTTCGTAAACGCCCAAAAGGTCTTTCGGAGCGAGTCCGTTGTGTTTGTCGGCATTTGAGATTTTAACAATTTCCATTGTCTCGCGCGCCAAGCTTTGCACGGCTTTGCCATTAAAATCGGTGGTAAAAGTGTTAGCCATCGCGCCGTTTTTGATCACGCGCATTCCCAGACCTTTGCTGGTAGATTGCTGCAATCTTTCAATTTTTCCGAGCCTAACGGTCGTGTTAAAACCCGAACTCGAAACGATATAAACGTCTGCGGCGTCAGCGCCCTGTTTTTTCAAAGCCGAAACGAGTTCGGCAGCTAAGCTTCTGTAATCCTGGTTCATTTTTCTTTAGCTCCTTTCCTCGTTTTTATTCTTCCTCGGCTTTCGGTGCCGCAGCTTTGACTTTCGTTCCGCCGACGGTGATTTCGGAAACTTTAACGGTTGGTGTTCCCATTCCGACAGGAACCATTTGACCGCTTTTGCCGCAAGTCCAGCCGCCGTCCGTGAATTTCAAATCGTTTCCGACCATCGTGACTTTCGTCATCACGTCGGGACCGTTTCCGACGAGCGTCACGCCTTTGAGCGGCGCGGTGATTTTGCCGTCTTCAATCATGTAGCACTCGGAACAGCTAAACGTGAAATCGCCTTTGGTAATGTCCACATTTCCGCCGGTAAAGCCTTTGGCGTAAATGCCTTTTTTGACGGTTTTCAAAATTTCTTCAGCCGAATATTTGCCCGGCTGCAAATAAGTGTTCGTCATACGCGGCATCGGCGGATGATTGTAAGCCTGACGGCGACCGTTGCCCGAAGGCTTGACGCCCAGTTGTTTCGCCGAAATGCGGTCGGTCATATAACCCCGAAGGATTCCGTTTTCGATGAGTGTCGTGCTTTGCGGCGCGTTTCCTTCGTCGTCAACGTTGATCGTCCCGCGCATATTCGTAAACAAGCCTTCGTCAACGACCGTGCAATGTTCGGAAGCGACTTTTTGACCGACGCGACCGGAATAATTTGAAAGTTTCTTATAATTGAAATCGGCTTCAAGCCCGTGTCCGACCGCTTCGTGGAGCAAAACCGCGCTTTCCGCATTTCCCATCACGACGGTTTGCACGCCGGCTTCGGCTTCCTGCGCCGAAAGATTCAAAACCGCGAGACGCGCTGCGTCTTTGGCAATATCGGCGGCTTTTCGTTTGTTGAAATATTCCAAACCGATACGCCCGCCGCCGCCTTGATAGCCGGTTTCGCGGCTCTTGCCCTGTTCGGCGATGCAGGACGTATTGAACATAAAGAGCGGCTGCGAATCTTCCCAGTAAACGCCGTCGCTGTTGGCGTAAGCGATATGTTTAACTTCGTCGTTAAAACCGACCGAAACGCGAACGATTTTCGGATCATAGGCTTTTGCCGCCGC
>DASWLV010000171.1:0-1612 GCA_036400075.1 Pyrinomonadaceae bacterium | reverse complement strand
AAATGCGGCGGAAAAAGTTAAAATCAAAAGCAGAAAAGATATTTTTTTTGCGGCGTCAAAACAGTTTTTCATCGTTCTAAGGCTTACTTTTATCGGAAGATGTAGTCGTCGTCTCTGATTTCGATGCGCCCTCCGCGCTTCCGGTTGATTCTCCGCCGGCAGAAGTTTTCGGCGCATCGGTTTTGGTTTCGTTTTTCGCGTCGCTTTTGGTTTCCGCGCTGCTGCCTTCCGTCGCCGCTTTCCCGGCGTAATCGGTCACATACCAGCCGGTTCCTTTAAACTGAAATCCGCTGCGCGACCATTGTTTTTCCAGATTTCCGCCGCATTTCGGGCATTCTTTTAACGGTTCATCCGAGATTTTCTGCATCGCTTCAAGATGATTTCCGCATTCCTGACATTTGTATTCGTAAATCGGCATATTCGGTTTGTCAGAACCGTCTGCGGCAGCGAGCAGTTGAAATTTTATGAGTTCAACTGCTCGCTGCCGCAGACGGTTCTGACTTGTTCGCTCTAATTCCCGGTGCTTTTCTGCAAGTAAAATTAACCAACTGTTACGATTTCGGTTTTTTCCTTCACAAGCTCGTCCAAAGCTGATTGGTTAAGTTCAAACTCGGCGGAAGTCTTTTCATCCACATCAGCTTCGATGTTTGCCAAAAATCTTTCGGCGTCAATCGCCGCCATACAGCCGGTTCCGGCGGCGGTAATTGCCTGACGATAATAAGAATCCTGCGCGTCGCCGCAGGCGAAAACTCCGGCGATGTTGGTCGCCATCGAGCTTTTGAAAGTTTTCAGATAACCGTACTCGTCCATATCGAGCCAGCCTTTAAACAATTCGGTGTTCGGTTTATGCCCGATTGCCAGAAAGACGCCTTCGCACGGGAAAAGGCTTTCTTCATTTGTTTGATTGTTTAGAATTCTGATTCCGGTCACGCCCGTTTCTTTTGAGCCGAGAATTTCCAGAACTTCCGTATTCCAGAGAAACTCGATTTTCTCGCTTTTAAACGCGCGTTCCTGCATAATTTGCGACGCGCGCAGAGAATCGCGGCGATGAATAACAGTCACTTTTGAGGCGAAGTGGGTTAAAAACGTAGCTTCTTCCATTGCCGTGTCGCCGCCGCCGATGACGACGACGTGCTTGCGTTTAAAGAAAAAACCGTCGCACGTTGCGCAAGCAGAGACGCCGTAGCCGCCCAAGCCTTCCGGCGCTGGCGCTTCGCCCGGAATTCCGAGCCATTTTGCCGCCGCTCCTGTGGCAATAATTAAAGTGTCGGCGGTAACTTCGGTTGTAATCTCGTCTGCGTCGGCGCTCGGTTTGCCGTAGAGCGTGAACGGTCGGTGCGACAAATCAACGCGGTCAATCCAGCTTTCGAGAAAATCCGTGCCGAAACGCTCGGCTTGCGCCCTGAATTCGGTCATTAATTCCGGTCCCATAATTCCTTTGGCAAAACCCGGATAATTTTCCACGTCGGTCGTAATCGTCAATTGTCCGCCCGGCTGCGGACCTTCCACAACGAGCGGTTTCATATTGGCGCGCGCCGCGTAAATCGCCGCCGTTAAACCAGCCGGACCCGAACCTAAAATAACTACTTTGCGATGCGTTTTTTCCATTTTG
>DASWLV010000170.1:0-22502 GCA_036400075.1 Pyrinomonadaceae bacterium | reverse complement strand
GTTCAAGTTTTTGCCAATGAGCAACATTAGGAATGTTATCACTAATTACCGTTTTACCGCTCAACCGATCAAAGATTTACAGCTTTTTACCAGCATTTATCAGTGATTTCCCGCTTTTTTCAACCCTTTTTGCCACAAGATAATCATTTAAATATTTCGCGTCCGTACGCTTTTGAGCATTCTTTATCAGCCGCCTTGTGCGAACATTTTCGGTATCAACAGTTCCACAATAATGAATAGAATTTTCACCGCAGAAACACGCGAAAGGCACAGATTTTTTAAGATTATTTTCTTCTATGCCTCCGTGTTTCTGTGGTTTCTTTTACTCAATCAAACGCCAAAAGCGCAAACAATTTCCGGCACCGTTCGAGACGCGCAGCAAGCTCCGATTGCGAATGCCGAAGTCAGCCTCGTTTCCGCAAACCGAATTGTTTCACGCACAGAGACAAATGAGACGGGTGCATTTTCACTTTTGACAAATGGCGCGGCAAATCTAATTTTGCAAATCCGAGCTGCCGGTTTCGCCCTTTTTGAAAAGCGTTTGGAGATGAACGAAAACCAACTCGAAATCACGCTTTTGCCGGAAAACGTCAGCGCGGAAGTGACGATTTCAATCGCCCGAACCGAAACTCGATTGACCGAAACGCCTGCGAGCGTCGTGGTTTTAAACCGCGAAAATCTGGAACAAACAGCGGCGCAGACTGTTGATGACACCTTGCGCCAAGTCGCCGGTTTTCAGCTTTTTCGCCGCTCCTCAAGCCGCACGACTAATCCGACCGCGCAGGGCGCAAATTTTCGCGGGCTGGCGGGCAGCGGCGCGAGCCGTTCATCGGTTTTGTTTGACGGCGTTTCGTTAAACGACGCTTTCGGAGGCTGGACTTACTGGTCGCGCGTGCCGCGCGCAAGCGTCGAACAAATTGAAGTTTTGCGCGGCGGCGCGTCCGCGCTTTACGGCAATGCGGCTTTGAGCGGTGCGATTAACGTTTTGACGCGAAATCCCGATTCGCCGTTTCTGCGTCTCGAAACCTCGCTCGGCACTCAAAAAACTGCGGATGCAAGCGCTTTTGGGGGATTCGGTTTCAATAACTTTTTCTTCCGTCTGGCAGCCGAAAGCTATCGCACGGGCGGCTACATTCCCGTCGCCAAATCAGAACGCGGAATCGCCGACGCCGAAGCAAACAGCCGCCACAACAGTCTGCTGCCGATTCTCGAATATCGTTTTAACGAAAACGCCAAAATCTTCGCGCGCGGAAACCTTTTCTCGGAAAAACGCGACAACGGAACGCGCCTGCAAAACAACCGCACGTATTTTCGCCAGATTGCGGCAGGTGCGGACTTTAAAGATGAAAAAACGGGCGCTTTTAATTTTCGTCTGTTCATCGAAAAACAAATTTACGATCAAAGTTTCACCGCCGTCAGCGCGGACAGAAACACGGAAACTTTAACTCGTTTGCAGCGCGTTCCTTCGCAGGCGGCGGGAGCGAATTTGTTCTGGAATCGCGCGTTTGCCGGTCACGTTTTGTCAGCCGCTTTTGAAATCCGACAGATGCGAGGCGCGAGCGACGAAATCATCTACGTCAACAATCGCCAAACTTCGACAGTCGGCGCGGGCGGGCGTGAGCAAACCGTTTCGTTTTTCGCGCAGGATTTTTGGCGCGCGACCGCAAAACTGAATCTGCAATTCGGCGCGAGATTTGACCGCTGGAAAAATGAGCAAGCGTTTTCGGCGACGCAAAATTTGGCGAGTCTGGCGAGGACCGTTCGCGTTTTTCCAGACCGCAGCGAATCGGCGTTTAGCCCGCGCGTCGCCGCGCTTTATCAAATCAATTCCAACTTCGCCGCGTTCGCCGCTTTCGGCAAATCTTTCCGCGCGCCGACTTTGAACGAGCTTTATCGAGCTTTCCGCGTCGGAAACGTTTTAACCGAGGCGAACGAGAATTTACGCTCAGAGCGCGCGACAAACGTTGAAGCGGGCTTAAATTTTTCCGGTTTCAAAAATCGTTTTACCGTGCGCGGCGTCGCTTTCCTAGCCGAAGTTTCACAGCCGGTCGTCAACGTGACGATCTTCAGCACGCCGAATTTAATCACGCGCCGGCGTCAAAACGTCGGAAAAACACGTGCGCGCGGAATCGAGCTTGATGCGGAATTTGCCGCCCGCTCGGATTTGCGCCTGTCGGCTAGTTATTTGCTGGTGGATTCGCGCGTCCGCAGTTTTCCGGCAAATGCGGATTTAATCGGAAAGTTTTTGCCGCAGGTTGCGCGGCAGCAATTAAATTTGCAGGCGTTTTATCGCCCCGATTCGCCGTTTTCTTTAGGCGCGCAAGCGAGAATTTCAGACCGGCAGTTTGAGGACGATTTAAACAGTCTGCGGCTGCGCCCGTTTTTCACGCTCGATGTTTTTGCCGGATACAAAATCAGAAAGAGTGTGGAGATTTTTGCGGCTGCGGAAAACGTTTTCAATTCGCGTTACGACATTGGCTTGACGCCCAACCGCACTGTTGCCGCGCCTATTTTTTTCCGCGCGGGCTTGCGGCTTAACTTCAATAAAAATTAACTGCGAAATCAAAGAACATCAGGATCTTTCCATTTAGCTTATTGAAATAAAAAAGAGCCGACCGTCAAGGCAGGCTCTTTTTTACAATGAGGAAAGAAATGCGATTTAATCTTTATAAATCCTGACATACCGAGCCGTCGCAATTTCCTCCGCAGCAATCCGAACTACTGGTACAAGCGGAACCGGCATTTGCGCAGCAAACATCCGACACGCACACCAGCGGCGTGCAGCAAGTTCCTCCCGTACCGGAACCACTACAGGTTTGTCCGGCGGTTCCGCAGGTAGATTGAGCGGCGGCAGCAGTCGGAACAATCAGAGATGAAATCAAAGGCAAAGCTATCATTGAAGCAAGCGCCGCTTTTCTGATCGCTTCACGCCGAGAGATTCCGGCAAAGGAAAAACCGTATTCTTCACCGTTTTCAATTAAATTCTCTTTTTTCAATTCATCAATTGCGAGAAAAATAATCTCATCGGTAAATTTATTTTTAGCTCTCAATTGCTCAAAAGTAGTCTTGCCGTCGCAGGCTTGATAAACAATTGAAGATGTCTCATTTAAGCTATATGCTTTGTGCGTTCTCAAATCATAGACGAGAATTTCTTTGCCTACGTCCTGCACGACAATATCGGTTGTGCGCGCTATCGGGAGCTTGTTCATTTAGTTTTACCTTTTTACCGCCAAGTCTGATTATGAAATGCAAGTATTACTTACATTTTGAATAACCGCAATCGCGGCACGAATCGCAGCCCGAAGCGTGTTCCAATTGCCCGCCGCACTCCGGGCAGGAACCGATTAAATTTGACATCCCCGTCTGCGGACGCGGCGCGGCGTCGGAGAAACCGACTTCGATGTTCGGCTGGTGTTCCGCCAACGCCTTTTTGCCCGCCGCGCGGAAAGATTCCGGCTGATTTTGCAGCCGCCGCATCGTCAGCAATAAGCATTCGGCGACCGCTTGTTCCGGCGACGAGAGCAGGCGCTGATTAAACCAAACGGCGTGCGTTCCGGTGACTTTGTTCAGGCTGTGCGCGACTTCCGGCACTTCAAAACCGCCGCGCAGCATTTTCGAGGCGAGTAAACCGACGCCTTCGGAAATCGGTCCCGTCGCAAAAACTTCGAGAACCTGCGAGCCGTCGTGATTGACGGTGACGTAAAGGTTGCGCCCGTCAAACGGAATTTGCCACGTTGCGCCCTGCAATTCGCGCGGGCGTTCGATTCGCCCGCCCGCTTGATTCTGCTGCGTCGCGAGATTGCCGTTTTGCGAAATTAAATTGGTACGATGAGTCGCCGTGTCGCCCGTCGGCTCTTGCATTTCGACGCGCTCGCTGTCCGGCGTTTCGGCGTCTTTAAAGCTGCTCGAAGCCGGAACTTCCGCTTCAGCAGCTTTCTTTTCTTCGGTTTTCATTGATGTCAAAACCTGTCCTTCGCGCGAGCCGTCGCGGTAATAACTGACTGCTTTGCATCCCAATTCGCGGGCGAGATGATAAAGATTGTTGACCGATTCGACAGTGTCGTCGTTTGCGCCGTTGCAGGTTTTGGAAATCGAATTATCAACGTGTTTTTGCGCCGCCGCCAGCATTTTGACGTGCTGTGCGGCGGAAATATCCATCGCGCCGATAAAATACGGCGGCAATTCGCGCTCGTGCGCGACGACGTATTCCGCCGCTTGTTTGATAGATTCTTCGTCGGTCTGATCAACTCCGATTCCGAGCGCTTCGGCTGCGAGCGTGTGAACATAAGTTCGCGTGCCGAGAGTGTCCTGGCGAACATAAGCCCACGAAAAATTCGGCTCGATTCCGCTGGAAGTTTCTGCAACAAGCGAAATCGTCCCGGTCGGCGCAATCGTCGTCACTTCGTAATTGCGCGGCGTCAGCGGCACTTCTTTCGGGATACCGATTTCATCATAAATAAAACGCGCATACGCTTCGCGGTTTCCTTCGAGTTCGGGAAACACGCCTTTTTCCGCGCCTAATCGAAGCGAAGCATTCCACGCTTCGCGGCGGACAAAGCCCATCACTTTTTCCATCAAATCGAGCGATGCTTGCTCGCCGTAGGCGACTTTCAGCTTCAAGCACAAATCGGCAAAACCCATAATGCCGAGTCCAACCGGACGAGTGCGTTTAACGACATCATCAATTTCGGAAATCGGAAACTCGCAGGTGTCAATCACGTTGTCGAGAAACTGCGTCGAGAAATGCACGGCGCGGCGCAAGCGTTCCCAATCAATGCAGATGTCAGCATTTGTGCCGTCGCCGACTCGATTATAAAACTTCGATAAATCAATCGAACCGAGGTTGCACGAATTATTAAAATGTAAAAATTGTTCGCCGCACGGATTGCACGAATAAATCTCGCCCATCGTATTTTTCATATGATTGTGGCGATTTACTTCGTCAATAAAAATAATTCCCGGTTCGGCGTATTTGTGCGCCGAAGCGACGATTCGATTCCAGATGTCGGGCGCGTAAATCATTCCCGGTGCGGGCGGTTCTTCGATTGTGCAATCCGATAAATCAGCGGCTTCAAATGCGGCTTTGTCGGCAAAAGATACGGTTTCGCCGTTCGGGCGGCGATAAACGACGTAATCTTTTCCGGTGAGCGGGTCGAAGATCGTCTGTTCCCACGCTTTGCCGCCAAATTCGGTTTGAAACCATTCAAGATTATCGGCGGCGCGCAAAAATTCATCCGTAACGGTTACGGAAATGTTGAAATTCGTCAGAGTCGTCTGGTCGTTTTTGGCGTGGATAAAGCGCAGAACATCCGGGTGAGTGCAGCGTAAAATGCCCATATTCGCGCCGCGCCGAACGCCGCCTTGTTTAACGACATCGGTCACTTCGTTGACGATGTTCATAAACGAAACCGGACCGGAAGCGACTCCGCGCGAAGAATTAACCATCGAACCTGCCGGGCGCAGAAATTCGTAGCTCATTCCGGTTCCGCCGCCGGATTGATGAATGACGGAGACGTTTTTGGCGTGTTCCATAATTCCCGGAATCGAATCCGGCACATTCAGCACGAAACAAGCTGCAAGCTGTCCGCGAGTTTTTCCGGCGTTGACGAGGCAAGGCGTGTTCGGAACGAATTCGCGGTCGAACATAATTTGCGACATCGCGTTGTAAAATTCGTCGCGTTTTTGAGGATTTTGCTCGGCGGTCGCAACGTGACCGACGACGCGGCGCACGATGTCGTCCCACGTTTCAATCGGGTTTCCCTGCGCGTCTTTCAACGAATAACGCTTGCTGACAACTTTTTCCGCATTTTTTCCGAGCGGTTTGCGGACGCGGTTCGATTGCGCGACGGACGCGGCAAAAAGGTTTTCCGCAACTGATGTTTCGGCTAATATGTTCATCTGCACTCCTCTTGTTTTATTGGTTCAAGTTTAGAACGAAAAACTCGAAATTTGAAATTTGAAAGTCGGTTGAGTTTTTCTTTTTAGGTGGCTTTGAGCCAATCCAGAATGAAAGCGAATATAAACCGACTTCCGTGCGCTTGTCAATACCTTTTGCACAATATCTTGCGCCTTGTTTTTTGCTTTAGCCTACAAAATGCGCAACCTCACGTAAAACATTAGCTAAAATGCAAATTCCGTTTGCCCGCCGCGAAACGAAAAAGTTAAAATCGAAGAATGCAAAACACGAGTTTTTTAAATCAGAACGGCTCACAACCTGACACACTCGCACACGGCACGGCTGCCGACGGAATGATTCGCTGCATCGCCGCCGTGACGACAAACACGGTCAAAGAAGCCGCCGAGCGGCACAAAACAGCCCCCACCGCAACCGCCGCGCTCGGTCGCACTCTGACTGGCGCGCTGCTGCTCGGTGCTACTTACAAAGATTTCGACCGTTTGACCGTGAAAATTGACGGCGACGGATTGATTGACACAATTGTCGCCGAAGCTAATCCGCACGGCGGAGTGCGCGGTTATGTTGATAATCCGGCGGCGGACGTTCCGCTTAATGCACAGGGAAAATTCGACGTGCGCGGCGTTGTCGGCAGCGGTTTCTTTTACGTCATCCGCGAACAAGGTTATGACATCGGTTTATATAAAGAGCCGTATCGCGGCTCGGTTCCGATTGTTTCGGGCGAAATCGGCGAAGATTTTGCTTATTATTTGCTCAAATCCGAACAGCTTCCGTCCGCAGTTATGCTCGGCGTGCTGGTCAATCCGGCGCGCGACGAAGTTCTCGCGGCAGGGGGCGTGATAATTCAAATGATGCCCGGCGCGCCGGAAAATACGATTACCGAAATCGAGCGCGCGATTCTCGAATCGCCCAGCACGACGGCTTTAATTTCGGAAGGCGCGCGCCCGGCGGATTTGTTAAAGTTCGCGCTCGGAAACGTTGATTTCGAGATTCTCGAAGAAAAACCAATCGGTTTCGAGTGTACTTGCAGCCGCGAGCGTGTTGTTAGAATAATTTCTTCGATTGACCGCGCCGAAGTGGAATCAATGCTGCGCGAAGACAAAGGCGCGGTTTTGCATTGCCATTTCTGCAACAGCGAATATCGTTTGAGCGGGGAAGATTTGGAAAAAATCCTTGAGGAGCGCGATTAAGCGAAAAAATCAAATCGTTTGCCGAAAAAGCCGCCGTTGCAACGGCGGCTTTTTCATTGATTAACGTACGGGAGGTGGAGGCGGCGGAGGCGGAGGCGGCGCTCCCTGGAAACCGCCCTGATTATTTCCGGTTCCGCGAAACAGCGGCGTGAACAGCCAGCGGTCGTGGCGTTCGATTCCGTAATAAGTAATCACGGATTTACGCTGGCTGCGCGACATTACGGCGACAAACGGACCGTCAACGTTTTGCCCGGTATCTTCCCCGCCGGGCGGCTCGGTGTCTTCGTCGGTTTCGGTGTTGATTGCGCTGATAACCTGCCCGGCGATGCGGTCGAAAATACCATTCGGTGACGGCGGATTCGAGAATGTATTGCTGCCGGTATAAGTGACGAGCTTGCGCTGAAACTCGTTGATAGTTTTAATCTCGCTCGATTGGATCGTTTTCCACTCGCCCGTACTGGAAAGCGGATCAATAGCGGCGGATTGGCGCAAAATCATCCGTTTTTTGGTGCTTCCCGGCATTGGAATGCCTTCGGTCAAATCCTCCATTCGTTCAGGCAGCCGTCTTCTCAACATCACGTAAATCCGAATAGCATCGGCAATTTCCTCGCCGCGCCCAATCGCTTCCTCCTCTTTGGCGCGCTGTACGTCCATCAAAAGGCTCGGCGCGGCAGTCAGCATAAACAACGCCATAATCGTCATTAATGCCATCAAAGCGACGAGCGCCGCGCCCTTCTCTGAATGCGGATTGCGGATTGCGGATTGCGGATTTACAGACAAACAATTCGTAATTCGTAATTCGTAATTCGTAATTGTTTTATCTGTTCGGATCGTTATCGTCTTCATCGTCGTTATTTTTTTTGCTCGGCGGCGGAGTCTGCACCGGCTGCGGCGGAACGTAGCGCGGAATATTGTCCGGGATGCCGGGAATTGACTGATATTGGACGTTTGGCACGTTCGGGTTCGGGTTGTAGTTCGGATTCGGCTGATTCATTCTGCCGCCGCGAATACCATCGCGTCCGCCGGGCGCGCTTCCTCCGGTATTGTTACCGCCGGGTGCGTCTTTTTCGTCAACGAAACCTAAAACGTGACGCAGTTTTAAAGCCGTATCCATCACGACGACCTCGCGGCTTGAAATACTGAAAACGCGAAAACGGTCTGGCACCGTGTCGTTCAAACGGACGCTTATATACTCTTTGGTCTTTTTGTTTTGCAGCAGCGCTGTATCGTTGTTCGCGCGGCGACGCGCAACCAGCCCGACAAAACTAAATTCCGGGACGGGCGGCGCTTGCACGTTAATTTTCACAGGATTTGAATACATTTTCGGATCGCTCGGCGAGCGCACCACGATTTCCCGCTCGCCCTCGCTTGAGATAAGCTGCGCCGGAACTTGCGCGGTCAGGCGCTGCGGATTGACAAACTGAGTCTGCAATTCCATTCCGCCAAAGTAAATCCTCGAATCTGGCGTAAACTTATCGCCCCCGACTTCGAGGTTAAAATTGCCGGTCTGCGCGTAAACCATTCCCGGATTGACACCGGCGGCAAAAATCGGAGGCGTCGGTGCTGGCGTCGGAGGAGGCGTCGGTTTTTCGGTCGGTATTACAGACGGTTTCGGTACAAACGGCGGGGGTTCGTAAAACGCAAAAATATTGCGGCTCACCGCGCCGTCCGAAATCGGCGGAAACGGATTGTCAGGAATCGCTATCAACAGCGCATCATCAACCGAAGGCTCCGGCGGAATTTCTGTAGTTACGCCGCGTTTCGGACTCGGAGTTGGCTTTCCGGCTACATTTCCATTGCCAATTTTTGCCTTTGACGAACCGCTGCTCAAAACAAAAGTGTAAAAAAGCGCGCAAACAGTTACGACGCCGAGAGCTAGGGCGGTAATTATCTTTTTGCGTTCCGCCTGACTTTTTCCTTCTAAAAATTTCATTTTCGTCCTTTGTCCTTTGTCCTTCGCACTTTGTCAAAAGTCAAAGTTCAAATTTATTGATTCTGCGCCCGCGCGGGCTGTGCGTCGCCGGTGCGGCGGAAATACGAAACGAGGTCAACCCGCATACTGACGACCGAACCGCGACCGCCGCTCGGAGCGGCGCGCGGAGCAGATTGCTGCGGCTGTTGAATCGGTCTCTGCTGCGGCTGCATTTGCGGCTGCGGCGCGCGCGGATTTATTGAATTCGGTTTCGCGCCGCCCGGTCCCGGAAGACCGGAAATCTGCGGCGGAATGCCGGATGTCTGCGGCGCATTGCGAACCGTGTTGATGTCAGCGGCGGATTGCGCGCCGCCCGTGCCGCCGGAAGACGAATTGTTGTTTTCGGCTTCGATTTCAATCGCGCGAACCACAATAAACTGGCGGCTGTTTTCCAATTCGCTGATAAACCGCCGCAGATTCGCATAACCGCCTTCGACCGTGACGCTGACGGCGGTTCCCGGATACAGGTTTTGATTTTTGGATTCCGCGATTTTTGTCGGATCGTATTTTTCGAGCGCGACGGTTTCAAGCGGCGCGTAATCCGGTCCGGCGGTGTTTCGCAGATTGTTATTGCGAATAATTTCGTTCAAACGCCCGAAAAGCGAAGCATTTCCCTGCATCGGCGGCGAAAGATAATTCGCTTCAAAGCGTTCGAGACTGCCGACGATGCTGGCAACTCTGCCTTCGGTCGTCTGATTTTCGCCGATGGATGTTTTCAGTTTTTGATATTCGGTTTCGAGACTGTTTCGCGATAACTCGCGCTGCCGGAGTTGGGCTTGCGCCGGTTTAAGCCAGAAAAGATACGCGACCAAAACCATCAAGAGCAAAAATCCGGCAATTCCGACCGCCGCAATTTCCGGCACGTCAAACATTCCGCCGCGTTTTTTAACCAAAATTCGCGGTCTTCTCTTTTCTTTCGGCGCTGCAACGGGAGCGGTAGTAACGATTGTCGTCTCTTCCCGCACAATAACTTCTTCGGGCGGATTTATTTTGGGTGATTCGTTCGGTGTCATCGCGCCTCCTGTGACGTTTGGTTTTGCGCCGTGTCAATGCCGCCCGTCGAGTTCGTTTCGTAAGGAACGCCATAGCGCGGCAGATAGCGGACGCTCAAAGAATATTCGGTCAGATTGCCGCCTTTGTCTTTTTGCAAATCCTGCCCGCGCAACTCGGCTTGAAACATCCCGGAATCGCCCATTTGATTGATCATCGTCATTACGTTTTCATAACTGCGACTCAAGATCGAGACTTCCAAATCCGCCACCATCCGGTCGCCCGATTGATAAACATTGCGCACGGCGGCGTGAGAAACGCTCGTCGCCTGCGGCATCACGCTTTCCAAATCCGCCAAAAGGCGCGACCACGAAAAACGTTTTTGCGCGACGAGCTGATGCGCGGCGAGCAAAGATTTTTGCTGTTCCGGTGTCAGCGCTTGCTTGATTTCGGCGGCTTGAGTTTTTAAATCTTTAATTTTCGGCTCAAGCTGTTTGATGCTGTCGTTGACGGCTTCCGTGCGGGCGTTGACCGAGCGATATTCGGCAAATAAAAATAAAAAGCCGAAAACGGCGGCGAAGCACAACACCGCCGCCAAAATCCATGGCAGCGTGCGGTTGCGAAAAGGACGACTCGATAAATTGAGTTGATTAATCACGATTATTTTTTGATAACAATTTTGCGGCGCGAGTTGCCGTTTTTGCGCGTTTTGTCCGCGCAAACAATTTCACGCCTCGTTCTTGAGAAGGTTGCAAAAACTATTGGTTGAAAACGCGGGCGAAAACTTTGTCCACGTTTCGCAAATAATGTTCGAGAGAGAAAACTTTTTCGATTTCTTCGGGTGTTAAACGGCTTCGGATGTCAGCGTCATTCAAAATTAAATCTTTGAATTCGCCGCCTTCGTCCCACACGCGCATCGCGCTGCGCTGCGCGAAGACGTAAGCATCTTCGCGCGAAACGCCTTTTTGCGTCAAAGCCAGCAGCAATTGACCGCTGAAAACCAAACCGCGCGTGAGATTCAAATTTTCCAGCATTCGGTTTGGGTAAACAACCAAGCCATCGAGTAACGAAGCCGTTTTCGCCAGCAAATAATCGAGCGCGGCTGAAGAATCCGGCAAAACAATCCGTTCGGCTGAAGAATGCGAAATGTCGCGTTCGTGCCAGAGCGCGACATTTTCCAAACCGACAATCGCGTTGGCGCGAACGGTGCGCGCCATTCCGCAGATTCTTTCCGAAAGAATCGGATTGCGTTTGTGCGGCATCGCCGACGAGCCTTTTTGCCCGGCTTTAAATTTTTCCTGCGCTTCGCGAACTTCCGTGCGCTGCCAATGCCGGACTTGCAGCGCGATTTTTTCCAGACTCGAAGCGATAATGGCGAGCGTTGTCAAATATTCGGCGTAACGGTCGCGCTGAATCACCTGCGTTGAAACCGGCGCAGGCTTTAACTCCAATTTTTGGCAAACTCTTTCTTCGACTTCCGGGTCGAGATGAGCGAACGCGCCGACTGCGCCTGAAATTTTCCCGTATGAAATTGTTTCTTTCGCCCGCGCCAATCTTTCGCGGTTTCGCTCGATTTCGGCGTACCACAAAGCCCAGGTCAAACCGAACGAAGTCGGTTCGGCGTGAATTCCGTGCGTTCTGCCGATTTGCGGCGTGTGTTTAAACTCAAATGCGCGGCGTTTTAAAACTTCCGAAAGCCGGTCAATTTTTTCGAGCAGAATCCCGCACGAATCACGCAGCAGCAAAGCGTTTGCGGTGTCAACGACATCGCTCGAAGTCAAACCGTAATGCACAAAACGCGCCGCCGCGCCGATGTTTTCGGCGAGATTCGTCGTAAACGCAATTACGTCGTGATCGGTCGTTTTCTCGATTTCCGAGATTCGTTCGGGCGTAAAAGCAGCGCGGGCTTTGATTTCTTCGACCGCATCGGCGGGAATCGTTCCCATTTCGGCGTGGACTTCGCAAACTGCAATTTCCACGTCGAGCCATTTTTGAAATTTGTTTTGCTCAGACCAAAGCGCGCCCATTTCGGGCAGCGTATAGCGTTTAATCATAATTAAAATACGGGGTTTGAAAGTTAAGCCTAACAAAAAAATTGAAGCTTTTACGAGTTGTAATAACGCAACTTAACGCCCGTACAGAAACTTCGAATGTAATCGCAGCTACGTCAATTGCCGACAATTTACGACACCTTGAACAAATCGGCGCTTAAGGTTTCTTTAAAATAGAATTGCGATAACTTGACTGCCCATTCTAACGCCGTAACGCTGTCTTCCTCATTCGTCAAATTAAGGACATAGGTTTGCGGCAGCGTTACGCCTTCTACCTGAGCGAAATCGCTGAATTGTTCGATTAACGTATATCGCTTTTCTTTTTGTCTTGAGCTTTGCGTCGGGTCGGAAGTAATGGAAAGCGACGTGGTGTACTGATATTCGGAAAGCACATGACGATAAGTATCCGTTTCAAAATACAGATTTATCTTTAAAGTTCCGGTCTTTGAGGAAGAGAATCTCAGCTTGTGCAATTTACGGTTATTAAAATTTTCCAAGCCCGCGTATTCAAGTTTCGCGTTTTTTGAATCAAAATTAAGTAAAGTCCATCCTGATGATAAAGCTCCGCCGAAAACTCCTTGTTTGATGATATTGCTGGCTGATTTCAGAAACTCTCCGAGAGGCGAACGATCACCGGTAGGCATTTTCCCGACCGTTACGTCTTTGCCGTTAAAAGCGACCTTTTCATACGGGTATTCCTTAGAGTTTAACATCATTACAAACAGTAAGTTATCGTCTACCGAAGCAAATTGTACGGCTCCCGTCAGCGTTTTGCCGATAAATCCTCTGAGAGGCGTCAGCCGCCCGTTTCCAACCATAACGCGAGATTTGGTTTTCGCTATCGCTTCAGGCGTGCCGATGGAAGCAAGATGTTTGGTTAACACTTCCTCAGCCGTTAATTTCTCGTTTTTTTGAGGCGTCGCGGTTTGACCGAAACTGTTAATGCAAAACGTAAAGATGATGATTGTTAAAGCTATTATTTTTTTCATTGTTTTGAAGTGGGGCGAAAATTCGGAAATCCTCCGGTTTTGAAGCCTATTTTTGATTTTTTGAAAATCGCTTGCGTCTTGAGTCTCAATCGCTAATGTCAGCTTTTGCGAAGTCACGGCTATTTACCTTCGGCTCATCATTACTTTATAACACGGACGGATGGCGAAAGCTAAATAACGGCAATTATTACGACTGTGAAGAACATTTTAAACAGCACACCTGAAAATCAATCGGTACAAATTGGACGACATTCGAGTTTAACTATTTTCAGGTTCGCTTTTATCGCTGTATCAAATTAAATTCTTTGCAGCTAACATCTCGGCGTTCAAAACCGCCGCGCCTGCCGCGCCGCGGATGACGTTATGCGAAAGAGCGACGAATTTCCAATCAAAAACCGCGTCGGGCAAGATTCTGCCAATTGTCGTGGTCATCCCGCGCCCGGCGTCGCGGTCGAGTCGCGGCTGCGGGCGATCCGGTTCTTCGCGCACGACAATCGGCTTTTCAGGCGCGGAATAAAGCTTTAATTCCTGCGGCAAAGCGGAAAAATCGGCGAGAGCGCGTTTGATTTCTTCAACGTTTGTTTTGTTCTTCAGTTTGACGCGGACGCAAGCCGTGTGACCGTCAATTACGGGGACGCGGTTGCATTGAGCGCTGATTGAAAAATCAGCCGCTTGATTGATTTCGCCCAAAATCTTCTTGGTTTCGGCTTCGAGCTTTTCTTCTTCGGTGTTGATAAACGGAATAATATTGTCAGTAATATCAAGCGAAGCGACGCCCGGATAACCTGCGCCGGAAATCGCCTGCATTGTTGTCACAATCACCGATTCAAGCCCGAAATTTTGCTGCAAAACGTAAAGCGCCGGAGCGACGACAATCGCCGCGCAATTTGGATTTGTAACGATAAAGCCTCGCTCGAAACCGCGTTTTTGTTTTTGCGTTTCGATAAGCACGAGATGCGCTGCGTTGATTTCGGGAATCAAAAGCGGAACATCCGCGTCCATCCGAAACGCAGATGAATTGCTGATTACCGGATAACCGGCGCGGGCAAAATTCATTTCGGCATCGCGCGCCGCGTCCGAAGGCAGACTCGAAAACACAACGTCGCAATCGAGAGACGGTTCAATCGGCTGGACTTTAATATTCCTGATGTTTTCCGGCATCTGCGTCGCCAATTTCCAGTTTGTCGCCTCGGCGTAAGTTTTCCCCGAGGAACGGTCTGATGCCGCGAGCGCCGTGATTTCAAATTGCGGGTGATTTTCCAATAATTGCGCGAAACGCTGACCGACAGTTCCGGTCGCTCCTAAAATTCCGACTCGATATTTTTTATTCATATAACAAAACGAGATTAGAGTTCCGCAAGCAAAAAAACAAATGCGAAACAGTTGATAGTTAACAGTTAATAGTTGATAGTCAAAGGCTCGTAACTGTCAACTGTCAACTGTTAACTATCAACTGTTTCGCATTTACAAATTTGCCGCTTTTGCCAAAAATTCCGTTTTTGTCGTAATTTATGGCGTGATGAAAATCGAAAAAATCGAATTGTTTGAAATCCGTTTGCCGCTCGTCCATTTTTTTGAAACGAGCTTTGGCAGAACTTACGAGCGCCGCATAATTTTAACTTGCATAACGGACGCCGACGGCGCGACGGGCTGGGGCGAATGCACGGCGGGAGAAACACCTTCGTATTGCGAAGAATGGACGGAAAGCTGCTGGTGGGTTTTAAAAGACATTCTCGCGCCGCGCGTTTTGGGAAAAGAAATCGAAAGCGCCGCAAATGTCTGGGATTTAATGAAAGCACCGCGCGGAAATCGAATGGCGAAAGCCGCAATCGAAACCGCCGCGTGGGATTTGGAAGCGAAAAAACTTGGCGTTCCGCTCTGGCGGCATTTGGGCGGCGTAAAAAATGAAATTGCCTGCGGCGTTTCCATCGGCATTCAGGATACGATTGAACAGCTTTTCGACAAAATCCAGACCGAGCTTGACGCCGGTTATCAACGCATTAAAATCAAAATCAAGCCGGGCTGGGATTATGAAGTTATCGAATTCGTCCGCGCCAAATTCGGCGATATTTTGCTGATGGGCGACGCAAATTCGGCTTACACGCTCGCCGACATCGAGCTTTTCCGCAGACTCGACAAATTCAATCTGATGATGCTCGAACAGCCGCTGGCGCACGACGACATCGTTGACCACGCAAAATTGCAGCGCGAAATCGAGACGCCGATTTGTCTCGACGAACCGATCAGATCGCCCGAAGATGCGCGCAAAGCCGTCGAGTTAAAATCCGGCAAAATTATCAACATCAAATTGGGTAGAGTCGGCGGTCACGCTGAAGCGCGGCGCGTTGAAACCGTCTGCCGCGAAAACAATATTCAAGCGTGGTGCGGCGGAATGCTCGAATCCGGCATCGGACGCGCGCACAATATTGCGATGTCAACTCTCGCCGGTTTCGTTTTGCCCGGCGACGTTTCCGCGAGCCGTCGTTATTGGGAGGAAGACGTGATCGAACCTGCGGTCGAAGTCACGCCGCGCGGCACAATCATCGCGCCCGAAGCGCCCGGAATCGGTTTTACAGTCAAACGCGAACGCATCGAAAAGTTGTCTGTTCGCACTGAAGCTCTCAAAAATGAACGCTAAAGAATTGCTCGAATATTTTTCGGCGCGGCAAAACGAGGTTTTAAATTTGATTCGCCGTCTCGTCGAAATCGAATCGCCTTCTTATGACGAAGTGGGCAGCCGCGCCGTAGTCGAACTGCTGGTTGCCGAGACCGGAAAACTCCCGTGCGTTGATTCGATTGAAAAAATTCCGGTCGAAGGCTACGGCGAGCATTTGATAATTCGCGCTTTTTCCCGCGAAAACGAAAAACCTGCGCTGCTGCTCGGTCACATAGACACGGTTTATCCGCGAGGTACTTTGCGCGAAAGACCCTGGCGCGAGGAAGACGGCAAGATTTTTGCGCCCGGCATTTTCGATATGAAATCGGGCGCAGCGTTGATGATTGAAACATTGCGCGCGTTTTCGGATTTGAATTTAAAACCTTCGCATCCGATTACGATTCTGCTTTCGTGCGACGAAGAAGTCGGAAGCGAAACCGGGCGCGCCGTTGTCGAGCGCGAAGCCGAAAAAGCAGCGTTTTGCTTGGTCTGCGAGCCTTCGGCAAACGGCGCGGTCAAAACCGGGCGCAAAGGCACAGGATATTATTTATTAAAAGCGCACGGCGTCGCTTCGCACGCCGGATTAGACCCGGAAAAAGGCGCGTCGGCGATTCTGGAACTCGCCCGGCAAACATTGAAAATCCACGAACTGAACAATCCCGAAAATGGAACGACCACAAATGTCACGACAATAACAGGCGGAACGACTTCAAATGTTATTCCCGCCGCAGCCGAGTGTGAAATTGACGTGCGTTTTACCTCGCTCGCCGAAGCCGAAAGAATTGAGCGCGAAATCAAAAATCTCAAACCTTTTGATTCGCGCGTCCGGCTCGAAATCGAAGGCGCAATCAATCGCCCGCCAATGGAACGAACGGAAAAAACAGTTCGATTGTTTGAAAAAGCCAGAGAAATCGCTGCAAGTTTTGACTATAAATTAAAAGAAACACAAGTCGGCGGCGCGTCGGACGGAAATTTCGTCTCGGCTCTAGGCGTTCCGGTTCTGGACGGTTTAGGCGTGGCGGGTGACGGCGCGCACGCGGTTCACGAACACATTATGGCTGCGGACGTTCCGAAACGCGCCGCACTTATCGCCGCGCTTTTGCTTAAAAATCTCTGAAATTAATCGGCGAACTTTTTGCGAATTTTAACGCTGCGCTCCAAACTGTCAACGTTTTCCAGAATTTTCAAACGCAAATCCCGGTCGAGATTCGGATTGTCGGCGAGAAATTTATTGACGATTGCCAAAGCCTGTTCGCTCCGCTGCCCGCCGATAAACGCGCCGAGCCAGTTGTTGACGAAAAAGATTTTCCTGGTTCGTTTCAAATTAGGCAATTCCGCCAAAGCTGTTGCCAGAAACGGCAAAGTCATTTCGGCGTGGCGAACCGAATTAAACGGCGCGACGGCGGTTTCGATGTAGCTTTCGGAAATCTCTTTGTTGTTGAGAAAATCTGCAAAGAATTTCCCTTTGTTTTCCGCCGTCGCAATTCCGGCGCGAGCCGCATAAGCGTAGCGTTTGGCTTCGTCGGATGTTTCGGTTTTGGCTAAATCTTCGAGCAGTTTCGGCGCGTCTGCGTCGTTTAAAATCAACAGTCTGGCGACAATATCAAACTTGTCTTTGGTCTTTAATTTTAAGCCTTTAATTTCAAATTTGCCGCTCAAGATTTCTTTTAACCGCTCCCGGCTTTCTGTGGAAGCAGCCAGATTCAAAAAAGCGCGATAGAAAACGATTCTTTGTCCGAGCGTTTCCGCCGCGTTCATTCGTTCAAGCAAAACTTTTTCGAGGCGCGGCGCGAGTTCCGCAGATTGTTTTTCGCTTAAGTAATAATTCATC
Organism: Pyrinomonadaceae bacterium; assembly: GCA_036400075.1. Taxonomy (GTDB): domain Bacteria; phylum Acidobacteriota; class Blastocatellia; order Pyrinomonadales; family Pyrinomonadaceae; genus JALZCH01. The sequence goes on along the minus strand of DASWLV010000170.1, from coordinate 4,909 downwards.
GCGGTTGAAACGCGGCTTAGGATTGTCTGAATCGTCAGCTCGTCTTTTTCGGCGGAAATGTTTTTGACGGCAAGCTCGATGTAATCTTTCGGATTGAGTTCGGCTTCGCGCACGCTATCCCACAACGCGCCCCACATCATCGAACGCAAAAAATCGTCTTTTTCGTTTTGAATGTTGGCTAAAATGTAATTGCGACTCTTCTCGTCAAGCAGAAAGATGCCGTAACCGTAATCTTCATAATTTGGGAAAATGAAAGTTGCTTTTGACCATAATTTAATCGGCTGGCTAGTGTTATTCAGCAAAACCGATTGAATTCCAACAGCATCCTTGTATAAAGGATTTGGATTTTTTTCAAAAGTATAAATTTTGATTTTTTGTATCCATTTTGAATTTTCGTTAACCGCGTCTTTTTGTAAAATTGAATCCTCTCCTAATTTTATAATCGGAACGCCGCGTTGTTTTATCCAGCCATTTGCCCAATCCAGTAATTCTTTAGTTCCCAGCATTTGTTCTGCACTTATTTCGCCGCCTGATTCGGGCAAATTATATTTAACGCGGGCGAAATCGGAAACCAAATCTTCCCATCTCGCATTTGCAAATTCGTGTTTCTTTAAAAACCTGCGGATTGCGGTTTGAAATTCTTTTTCTCCCAAATAAAATTCCGCCTGTTTTAAAAACGAAGGCGCTTTGCGATAGACGATGTTGCCGTAAGCGGATTTGGCTGAGGAAAGATTCGGGATTTCCTGATAAATCGGCGTTGTGCCTTTTGTCGAATCGGTCAGATAAGCGAGCGGTTTGTTGCGCTCGTAAAACGCTTTCCAAGCGTTGTATTGCGGCAGGACTTTTTCCATCGTTTTGTACGCCATAAATTCGGCAAAGCCTTCTTTGAGCCACAAATCGTCAAACCAGCGCATCGTCACCGTGTCGCCAAACCATTGATGCGCCGCTTCGTGAAAAATCAGATTTCCGCGCGAAATGTAATCGTTCGCGGTCGGCTCCTGCGGAAAAATAACCGAAGATTCACGCAAAAAAGTCGCGCCTGCGTGTTCCATTCCGCCAAACGGGAATTCCGGGATTAACACCAAATCGTATTTCGGAAACGGGAATTTGTAATCAAAATAATTTTCGAGATATTTGACGGCTTCGCGATTAAGGCGAAAAACTTCCGCCGCGTGTTGTTTGAGCTTTCCCGCCTGCGACTTGCGAAGATAGATAGATGAGCCTTTGTTTGCTTTCCAATTTTTGTACTCCTGTTCTGTAGGATGAGATATATCCTTTGCAAATTTCTCAAATGGAAGCTCATCAGACACTACAAAATCACCTGCCGCAAATGCGAAAACATAAGTGCTGATTGGTTGCGTCTCCTTAAATTTATACAAAGTGCCGAAGGTAGAACTAAATGAATTCTCTGGTTCTGAATTGCTAACAACTTGCCACGATCCTGTTGCTCTTCCAATAGTGTTGACTGTTAGTGTAAAACGCGCCTTTAAATCCGGTTGGTCAAACACAGGAAAAGCGGTGCTGGCGTCCGAAGGCACAAAGAGCGAATAGATGTATTCCGCGCTGTCTTCTTTATCAATATAGCGCGTCACGGCTGCGCCGCTCGTCGCAATCGGCGAAGTGAAATTGAGTTTTATGACGTTTTCTCCCGTTTTGACGCCTTCTTTGAAAACAAGGTGCTCGTTTGTTTCAAAATAGTTTGCTTGGTCGCCTTCAACGATGTATTTAGGCACATAAAGTTGGCTCGAATTAGAATTCAATGTAACAAATCTGCCATTTACCGAAACACTTGAAATCGTTGATAAATCTTCCTTGCCGCGAATCTTGCGCCAATCGAGAACGATTTGATCGGCGTCCGTTTTCAGAGAGATTTCAATCGATCCATTGAGCGTCGGCGACACTTTTTCGAGCGTTAAATTTAACTTGTAACGCACGTCGCTGTAATGCGCGGCTCGCCAGCGCGCAAGCTCGCGCGAAACGCCCGCGTCAATCGGCGGCGTTTGCGCGTTTGAAATTTGAGACCCGACAATCATTGTAATTACAAGGAATAAGAAAATTCGTGAGAACATATTAATAAAAAATGGGCGGCAACTCATTACAGTCGCCGCCCAAAAATCTTTGCATTTTCATTCGTGTTACAAAGTGAAATTGAAATTGACAAAACCGCTCGCGCGAACCGGCTGACCGTCGCGCGTGACGGGTTTGAACTGCCAGCGTTTAACCGCGTCCATCGCAGCGCGGCGGAGCATTTCCGGTCCGGCGGCGTTGCGAACTTCGGCTACTTTGCCGTCTTCGTCAAGAATGACTTCGACTTTGACAACGCCCGAAATGCGAGCGGTTCTCGCAACCGGCGGATACGCCGGATTTACTTTTCTCGTTGCCATATCAATAAGCGAACCGACCTGCATCATATCGCCGCTTGCCGCAGCTTTTTCGTTATTAGCCGGATTTGCAGGCTGATTTGAGGCTTTCTCCGCTGTATTGTTCGCCACCATTCTTTGGCGAACAGGTTCCGAATTGTTTTGCGGTGCGACATTCGCCGCAGATTCGGGTTTGTTTTGGGCTGTCGTGTTTTCAGTTTTAACCGGATTCGGTTGAACCGGCGCGGGGACGGGCTGCTGAATCGGCTGGCTTAAAATCTCGCTTTGTCCGCTCGCCACTTGCGGTTGTTCGGCTGGTTTGTTCTCAACCGGAGTCGGCAAAACGATTTTCGGAGCTTCGGTTTGTTTGAAAACGGTCGGCGAAGGAATGTTGTTCGAGGCAATCAAGACGCCGGAAGGAACTGAGGTCGAAGCGTCAACTTCCGAAACTTTCATCTGCGCGTTGGAAATCAATTCGCGCGTGTCGGTGACTTCGTTTTTCCATTTCGCCGCTTCGTATTCGTCGCGCGCCAGCGTGCCGCGTGCGCCTGTCGCGGCTTCGAGCAAAGTCATAGCTTCGTCCGGCTGTTTCAATTCGACCGTCATCTGCTTTGATTGCTGAACGATGATTTCGAGCAATGCCTGCCATTTGCCCAAATCGGTGCAGGCTTCGGTCGGCAAAGCCGTGTCCGAAATGTTGATGCCGAGACGTTTGTAGCGTTCTACCTGTGATTGTGAGCTTTTAATGATTTGTCCGGCAACGGCGTAATAAGAATCGTCCGCTCCGACTTTTAAAGATTTGCGTTTGTAGGTTTCTTCCAAAAGAGCCTGCGCGCGGGCGTAATCGGGCTGTTCGAGAAAAACGCCCATCAGCATTACGCGCGAAACCTGCTGCATAGATTCGTCGGCGGCTGTTTCCTTTTTGATTTTTTCAAGCTCGGCGGCGGCTGCCCCGAAATTGCGACCGGCGATCCACGCCCGGACTCTGCCGATTCTTTGTTGAATTGTATTTGTCGGCGCTGCCGTAGTTGTCGGAGTCGCTACTCCATTTAACGGCGTTTGATTTTCAGCTTGCTGCTGAGCTGCGGCGGCGCTCGCGCCGACAGCGGTTAAAATTAAACACGAAAGCCATAGCCTTCTTCCCTTTAGCGGCATTCCATTCCTCCCTAATTTCTCGGTTTCGGTTTGTAAGTTCCGCAAGAGTCAAAGCTCGCCTCGTCAATGTGGCTCACTTCATCACTCGCAAATTGTTAGATTACACATTATGCCCTGCAAACGTTTCGGGTGCAAATCCTGCCGGGCTTCTTAAAAATTGTTACTTAATTTTCAGACTGCTGACGATTTGTTTTTGAAAAGCAACTGTTTCTGCTTTTATAACCTTTTCGTCCAAAGTTAGCAACCTGCGGTCTTGCATTATCAATCTTCCTTCGATGATAACGTGGCGCACATCGTTTGCCTTCGTCGCGTAAACCAGATGCGAAAAAATGTTATACATCGGGATTTGATTGAAATCATCCAAATCAACAATAACGATGTCCGCGCGTTTTCCCGTTTCTAAAGAACCGATTTCTTTTTCGAGATGCAGGGCGCGCGCACCGCGAATTGTCGCCATTTCAAACGCCTGTTCCGCTGAAACGACTTTCGGATCGTTGCTCGTCAATTTATGGAGCTTTGCCGCCGTGTCCATTTCCTCCCACAGACTAAGATCGTTGTTTGAAGCCGCGCCGTCCGTACCTAATCCAACAGAAACGTCTTTCAAAAGCATTTGCGGTACTGGCGAGACGCCTGACGCGAGCTTCATATTCGATTGCGGATTGTGCGCGACTCCGACGTTTAATCTTTTTAAAATGTCCAATTCGTTATCATTCGCAAAAACGACGTGCGCGGCGATTGTTTTGTTGTTCAGGAAATTGATTCGAGCTAAATATTCGACCGGGCGGGCGCCGTGTTCTTTGGAAACGTCTTCAACTTCTTTGCGAGTTTCGGCGATGTGAATCACGACCGTCGCATTTAATTTATCGGCAGAAGCGCGAACGGCGCGAAGCTGCGCTTCAGTCAAAGTATAAGGCGCGTGCGGCGCATACGCGGGAACAATCAAACGGTGATTGCGCCATTTATTGACGAATCGCTCGGTGTAAGCAATCGCTTCTTCGGGCGTTTTGTTGTCGGCGACCGGAAAACGAATAATCGTTTCGCCGACCACACCGCGCACTCCGGCTTTCGCGGTTTCGTCCGCGATTGCGTCCTCGAAATAATACATATCGCAGAAGGTTGTCGTCCCGCCGCGAATCATTTCCGCCAGTGCAAGCCGTGTTCCCGCGCGGACAAACTGTTCGTTGACGTTTTTCGCTTCCGCCGGAAAAATGTATTTCGTCAGCCATTCGTTTAAATCCAAATCATCGGCAATCCCGCGAAAAAGCGACATCGGCGCGTGCGTGTGAGTGTTAATCAAACCCGGAATTACGGCTTTACCCTGCGCTTCGATAATTTGACGCGAGGAATATTGCCGCGCAATTTCGTCCGCTTTTCCGACGGCAACAATCTTGCCG
>DASWLV010000169.1:0-20674 GCA_036400075.1 Pyrinomonadaceae bacterium | reverse complement strand
CGACATTCTCGAAAGCGGGCAGTGATTATAACCGCGCGAAGCGATTTCGTGACCGCGCCCGGCAATCTCCTGAATCAAATCAGGCGTGTTTTCGGCAATCCATCCGAGAACGAAAAACGTCGCTTTGGCGTTGTGTTTATCGAGTAAATCTAAAGTTTTGAGCGTGTTTTGGACATAACGCGGCTCAAAGCGCGACCACGTTTGTTCACGAATCAAACGGTCAAACGCTCCGACTTGAAAATAATCTTCGAGCAAAACCGTCAAAAGATTCGGTTTCGTCGCTGATTCTTTTTTTGTCGCAATTTCGCTCATCAAAAACTTTAATTAACCGCCGCAAATTGAGTTTCAAGAACTTTGACGATTCTTGCGGCGGCGCTTCCGTCGCCGAATGGATTTTCGATTTGTTTGACCGAATTTGTCCAGCTTTCGTCCAGATAATTCTCTTCCAACAACTCGCCGAGACGCTGCGGCGAACCGCCGACGAGCTTTGCGACGCCCGCGGCAATCGCTTCCGGTCGCTCGGTGTTTTCGCGTAAAACCAGCAGCGGTTTTCCGAAAGAAGGCGCTTCTTCCTGCACGCCGCCCGAATCGGAAACGACCAGCCACGAGCCTGCCATTATTCGCGCAAAATCCGTGTAGCAAAGCGGCTCAAGCAGGAAAACGCGCGGATTTTCTTCAAAAATTTTTGCGGCGGCTTGTTTCACCGCAGGATTCGGATGTACTGGAAAAAACAAAGCGGTGTCGGTGTGTTTGCCGATGAAATCGCGCAAAACGCGCAGATTTTCGGTCATCGTCGCGCCGAAGCTTTCGCGGCGATGCGTGGTCAGTAAAATGCGTTTTAAATCATTTGTTTTCGCCAGCAGCCTGGCGATTTCGCCCTGCCCGCTTGTTTTTTTGCCGATTGAATGAAGCGCGTCAACGACCGGATTTCCGGTGACGAAAATGTTCCGCGCGTTAATGCCTTCGCTGATGAGAGCTTCGCGGTTAAATTTGGTGGCGGCGAAATGAAAACGGACGATTTGCGAAATCAAACGCCGGTTCATCTCTTCGGGAAACGGGCTGTCGGCGCAGCCTGAGCGCAGACCGGCTTCGACGTGACCAACCGCAATGTGACGATGAAATGCCGCCATCGCTCCGGCAAGCGCGGTTGTCGTGTCGCCTTGCACGAGAACGACATCGGGCTTTTCGAGTTCCAAAATTTTATCGAAAGCCGTCAGAACGCGCGCGGCAACGTCGTTCGGTTTTTGATTTCGGCGCATTACGCGCAAATCGTGGTTGATTCGGATTTTAAAAAGCTCGACAAAAGGCTTGATTAAATCGGCATGCTGACCCGAAGAAACGACAATTGTTTCGAAATTTTTGCGATTCGCTTTTAATTGCCGGATGACGGGCGCGAGCTTGATAACTTCCGGGCGCGTTCCGAAAAGCGCTAAAACTTTCGTTCGCCTCGTTCGGCGGTCGGCGAAACGCAGCTCGCTTTGAGATTTTTCCGGCGCGGGAAAGACGGTTTGTTCAAAATCGGCGGATTTTAGATGCGGCAGCTTCATATTGAAAATTCGTTCGCGGGAGCGATTTTGAGTTTTTTTCTTTTGCGGCGGGAATTTGTCACGTCGTCCTTTAAAAACAAAAGTTTAAATAAACGGGGTTTCCGTGTTTTGTCGAACTGAAAAGGAGCTGTAATTTTTCGGGTGAGAGATCGCTGCGGCGGGCAATAATCAAAAAGAGCCGCGCCTTTGATAATTTAGCACGGCTCGTCGCGGATTTGTCGAAAAATTTTTATTCGGGCAATCTATTCCGGCTGTCCTTTGCATCCCGCGTTAAAGAGCGCGGGTTGTTTGGTGCTGATAATCGGGTAGTTTTCGGCTTCGGCATTCATCTCCAGCCATTCGGAATATTCCGGCGGCAGCGACATATCCGCGTAAATCGCTTCGACCGGGCATTCAGGGATGCAGGCGTCGCAATCAATGCAGGTGTCGGGGTTGATATAAAGCCGGTCTGACAGCTCGTGAAATGCTTCGACCGGGCAAACCGCCGCGCAATCGGTGTATTTGCATTCGACGCAGGGTTCCGTCACAACATAAGTCATTAATAATTTCTCCTCAAACCAGTTGACAAATTTCAGTAAAAATTAAAACCAGAATATACTTGTCTGACGCTTTGAGACAAGTTTCACATTGTAATTTTTAGGTAAATCGAATATGGAAAAAATCGAATATCAAGGATTTCCGAATTGCGTTCGTCTTGCAAACAACGGGCTTGAAATCCTTGCGACCACCGATGTCGGACCGAGAATTTTGTTTTTCGGGTTAGCCGGCGGCGAAAACATTTTAGGTTTTCACCCGGACGCGAAAGTCGAAACTGGAATCGGCGCGTGGAAGCCTTACGGCGGACATCGTTTGTGGATTGCGCCGGAAAATATGCCGCTTTCTTACGCGCCCGACAACGCGCCAATCGAATATTTTTTCGACGAAACAAACAATTCATTGCGGCTTCGCGCGCCGAAAGAAGCGGCGACCGAAATGCAAAAGGAAATCGAAATCGCGCCCGATGCGGAAGGCTTTTCCATCAAACATCGAATCACAAATCTCGGCACGAGCGAAATCGAATTTGCGCCTTGGGCTTTGACGATTATGCGCGCGGGCGGCGAAGCCTTGATTCCAAACGAGCCGTTTGCGCCGTATTCGCCGGAAACTTTGCTGCCCGTGCGTTCGTTTGCGGTCTGGTCTTACACGGATTTTACGGATTCGCGATGGACGTTCGAGAAAGAATTTATTCGCCTGAAAACGGACGAAACTTTGCATCATCCGCAGAAAATCGGCGTTTTTAACCGGCGCGGCTGGATTGCTTACCAATGGCGGGATTTGCTGTTCGTGAAAAGATTCGATGTTGTTTTAAACGCGGCTTACCCGGATATGAATTCAAACACCGAAATTTATACGGCGGGTGGTTTTATCGAAGTCGAAACGCTCGCGCCGCTGCAAAAAGTGCAGCCCGGAGATTCTGCCGAGCATACAGAACGCTGGTTTTTATTTCAAAACAAAAATTTGGAAGATTTAAAGCAAGTCTTGTAAAACCAATTACCTTGCAAAAGCTTCTTCCGAAAATTTCGGTCATTCCTAAAAAATTCGGCAATCTGAAATGCGGTTTGTAAATCCGGCGTCGGGTTCGGAATCCGGCTGTTTTTCATTTTGTAAATGTTTATCACAATAAAAAAACCGCCCGCCAAAGCTCAACGGGCAAATTTTTATTTTTATTGTGATGGTTAAGGTGCACTCGTTAAATAAACGTCCACTGCCGGAATATCCTCCGGAGATTGCTAAAGACGAATTATTGCTTTGTCAAATAGTTCAACGTCTAGCGAAATTGGGTGAAGTAAAGGAAGCAATAAAAACAGTAGAAGGAATAAAAAGCTCCATTTACAAATCTTTGGTATTATGTGAGGCGGCAAAACAATTATTGAAAACAAATGATAATCAAAAAGCTTTCGAGTTTGTGGAAAAGATTGATTATGCAACGAATAAAAATGAGCTTTTAAATTTTATGTATAAGCATCTTGTTGCTACAGGACAAACGGCTTGAAAACGATACGATACGATTTTGGTAAGCGACGCGCGGGGCGCGTTGGTGCCAGAAAAAGAAAAGTTTGACGTAAAGGATGCCCTCGATTTTCCGTTTGAAATGACGGACATTCTGGCAAAAACGCCGACCAGATTAAAGAAATTCGACCAGCCGACTCAGGAAAGAATCATCAATTGGGGCTATGCGATTTGCGATGCCTCGACCAGAAAGTATTTCGATGAAAAACTGCCGCCGCCTGAACAGTTTCCATATCAGGCACATGGAGTCGGATAAAATGCGAAACTAATTTTACTCGTAAAACGAATCCCCCTTGTTTCACAGAGATTGCAAAATTCGATTTTTATTAATTTGAGGAGACTCCCTGATGAAATCAACGCCTTTGCCGCGCACACGAAAATTGAGAATCGTCGCCCAAGATCCGAGCATCAAGGATTCGGACGGAAACATTCTGACCACCGAGATTGAAATTCCCGCCGAGGAACTCGCGCCCGGTCCGCGTGGTTATCGCGTTCACGTCGTTGATTACGATACTTCGACCGGCACGCTCTACCAGCCGCAGCCCTACAAGCCTTTAAAGGACGGCTGTTATATAGACCCGTATGCCGAAATTGAAAAAGAAAGCATTAACGAACTGCTCGCTGAACCGGGATTTCACGCGCAAAATGTTTATGCGATTGTGATGCGGACGCTGGCGCGGTTCGAATCCGCTTTGGGAAGAAGAGTCGGTTGGGGATTTCCGGGGCATCAAATTTACGCAGCACCGCACGCTTTTGCCGATGCTAATGCTTTTTATTCCAAAAGCGATCAGGCTCTCGCTTTCGGCTATTTTCGTGTTCCGTCCGAAGACGACGAATCGGAAATAATATTTACCTGTCTTTCGCACGATGTCGTGGCTCACGAAACGACGCATGCCATTCTTGACGGTTTACGCGAGCGCTACACAACACCGTCTTCGCCGGAACAAGCCGGTTTCCATGAAGGGTTCGCTGATGTGGTTGCGCTTCTTTCGGTTTTTTCGTTAAAGGATGTAGTTAGAAATCTTTTAATAAAAAAATCAAAAGATAAAAGCAAATTGGGAATCAAGTCTAACCGAGTTCCGGTTAAAGTTTTGACCGAAAAGCATCTGAGAGATTCTACCCTATTCGGACTCGCGGAACAGATGGGACAAGCGCTTTCCGGCGTCCGCGGAAACGCTTTGAGACGCTCGGCTCAATTACTGACTTTAGAAGAACAGCCGTCTAAAGCGAAGAAACCTGTTCCGTACTTGAAAAGGAAAGAATTTCAAGAACCCCATCGTTGCGGCGAACTGCTGGTAGCGGCAATGATGAACGCTTTTTTGAAGGTCTGGCTCAAACGGTTGGATAAATACGTCGAGGATAGAAATGAAGTAGATGTTTCAATAGTAGTGGATGAGGGCGCTGCAGCCGCTGACCATCTTCTTACTATGGCAATTCGCGCCCTCGATTATATGCCGCCGACCGATATTCGTTTTCACGACTACCTGAGTGCGATTTTAACGTCCGATAGGGAAACGGTGCCGGATGATTCAAAATACGAATACCGAAAGATTCTACGCGATAGTTTCGCCGCATACGGTATTAAACCTGCTGAGAAAGCTGACAGCGACGGATACTGGAATATGGTTGACGGAAATTTTTCCTATGACCGGACGCATTTTGAATCACTTCTCCGCGAACCGAATGAAATCTTTCGTTTCATCTGGGACAATCGCGCTAACCTGAAATTAGAAACGGATGAGTATTTCGGCAAGGCGTATATGAAGGTGCAATCGGTTCGCCCCTGTTTGCGAATCGGTCCAGACGGTTTCATCATTCGCGAAACCGTCGCCGAATACGTTCAGATGACGACTTTGCGTGCCGACGAATTGCCGGAATTAGGCATAAATATTCTCCCCGAAATTCCCGACGAGATGGAAATTATGCTTTACGGCGGGGGGACATTAATTTTCGACGAATACGGGAAACTGAAATATCATATTCAAAATAGTATTTTCAGTACTACAAATCAGCCTGAAAGAATTAAATACCTCTGGCGATACGGTTACTTTTCCAACCCGGATTTTACTGAAAATATCTTTTTCAAAATGCACCTGAACCGCGTTTTAACACAGAACATTGATTATACGGAGGGCTTTTAAGCGATGGCGATCAAACCAAACAAAATCGAGATTTATGCATACAACGTCTATTTCGGCGATTGCTTTTTAATGTTGTTTAAATACCCCGACAATACACAGAAATCCGTTCTCATTGATTTCGGCAGCACCGGTAAGGGAAAGCACAAGAAGGAGGGTGAAGCCGAAATTGAAATTGACGAGTCGGACGAAATGAAAAAAGACACGACCGGAGAGCGATTGTTAAAGGTCGCCAAGGATATTCAGGAAAAGTGCGAGGGAAAACTCGATGTCGTCGTCGCCACACACCGCCACAAAGACCATATTTACGGATTTGGGCTAAAGGAAGCCGGAAAGATAATTATAGACTGCAAGCCGGGCGTGGTTATTCAGCCTTGGACGGAGGACCCGGAAGATAACCGTGATTTGAACGAGAAAAAATCGCTTTTGAACTCGGATGAATTCAAAACCAATGGGAATTACAACTTTGCAGTGATGCTTCACGATATGAACCGCGTGGCTGAATCAATCGAAGCAGAGGTCGAAAACCTCGGAAATAAGAATAATTACACCAAAACGATTGACGAAAAACTGAAAGAGCGGATTGTCTTCGCCGCCAACGATAATAAAATAAAAAATCGGGCGGCTGTAGAGAATCTGGCAAAAATGGGAAAGAATCATTACGTTCATTTCGGCTACAATGAGATTGACTGGGAAACTGTCCTGCCCGGCGTAAAAGTTCACATCCTCGGTCCGCCTACCCTGGAAGACAGCGAAAAGATAACCAGCGCAACCACGCAGAGTGCCGAATTCTGGTCTCTGCAGGCGATAACCAAAAACTTTTGGGGCGTGCAGGCTGCGACAAGTCAAGTTACGAAGTCCCAAATTGAAGATAAAAAACTGCTTTTTAACAAAGACAAAGTTTATGACGATAAACAGAGACCGGCTAATGTGCGTTGGTTTATCCGCAGACTTCGCGCCCTGCGGGCAAACCAGCTTTTGGAAATCGTGAAATTCGTTGACGACGCTATGAATAACACAAGCGTAATTATGCTTTTCGAAGCAGGAAACGAAAAACTGCTTTTTCCGGGCGATGCACAAATTGAGAACTGGCAATTTGCTCTTGATGCCGCCAAGAAAGATCCCACGCTTCAGAAGCTTTTAAATGACACGACTGTGTACAAAGTCGGTCATCACGGCAGCCGCAACGCTACGCCGAAATCTTTGTGGAACAGTTTTAAAAACAAATCCGAAGATAAAAATAAATCCGGTAGATTGAAAACCGTCATCTCCACGATGGAAGGCAAGCACGGCGAATCAGAGGATACCGCTGTACCATTGCCAAAAATGGTTAAGGAAATGAAAGCTCAGAGTCAGTATTATTCAACGGAAGAAATTGAGGAAAGCTTTTTCGATCTGATTGAAATCGAACTGGATTGATTATAGTGACTTCGTAATAGTTCGAAAGATAAATCGCCGTTGGAGAATATTCAATTTTTTCAGCGATTTTACGCATCGAGACATTTTTGTAGCCTTCTTCGGCGAACATCTCTCGTGCCGCGTCAAGAATCTCCTGCCGCAAATTTTCCTTTTCCCGCTCTCGCCTCTGCTCAACGCTCCTAAAATTAACTTAACCTGTTAAGTTAATTTAAATATGCCGTTCATGTGAAATAGCTCTGTAATTTTTCAGAATTTATTTTTTGGGAATGAAATATCTGGCAACGAGTCCGTTTGCGCCGACCGACCAAACCGCATTTCTGCCTTTGGTGACAACGGCGTTGTAATTTTCCTTATCGAGATTTGTCCAACTTTTTCCGCCATCGTGCGAAATGTCCGACCCTGAAGAGCCGACGGCAATCAAAACGTTTTTATCAACAAATGCGACGCCCGAACGATACCCGTTCAAGCCTTTTCCCAAAGTCCAGCTCTGTCCCGTATCGTTTGTTAAAGCGAGATTGTTTGCCGATTCGTTCGGTTTTTCGTAATTTCCGCCGACAATAACGCCGCGCCTTTGATCGAACATCGCAATCGAAAAAATGCCGCTCCCATTTGTGCCGCTGACAATCGGCGTGTCGGCGACAATCCAGCTTGCGCCGCGATTGCGCGAATGAAAAACGCGGGCGGCTTGTCCGCCTGTAACAAGAAAAACGTCGGATTTGCCGTTTGTGATGATGCAGGTTCCGCTTGCCGCAAAAGCCGCTTCGCCTTCTTTTGCCGGAGGCATTTTGTCATTCGGCAACTGTTTCCAGGTTTGTCCGCCGTCGCTGGTCGCAATCAGCAAATACCTGCCTTCAACCGGATCGGACATCGCAATTCCGTTGTTTGCGTCCCAGAAATCAAAGGCGTCGAAAAACGCTTTCGGATTAGTATTTTTAAATTGCAGCTTCCAGGTTTCGCCGCCGTCGGTAGTTTTATAAATCCGCGAATTCTCGCCTTCGCCGATGCTGAGCAGATAAGCCGTGTTTGCATCAAACGCTTCGACATCGCGGAAATCCAGCTTTTCGGCATCCGGCACTTTGCCGACTTTCCAGGTCTTGCCGCCGTCCGTCGTTCTTAAAAAAGTTCCGCCCGTGCCGCTCGCCCAAACAATTTTTTCATTGACGACCGAAAGCCCGCGCAAGCTCGCTTTTGAGTCAACCGTTTGCTTTTGCCATTGCGCGTTAACGATTGAAACAAGGAAAAATATTGTCAGAATTAAAATGCTCGATTTCATAAAATTTATTCGTCGACTTGTTATTTCAATGAATTCGATTGAGACAGTCAAACCTGCGTTCTGCAATTTTTGTAACACAAAATTAGAAAAGAAAGCGGGTGTTACACTCGCTTTCTTTCTGAAACATACAGTAAATTTTTAGAAAATCAAGCATTTGCGGAACGCGCCTCTTGAACGATTTCGAGGAACTGACGCGCTCTTTCCGTAACGACGCTCGCTTCGCCCGCCCGAATCGCCTTGACATCAACCAAATCCGCGCCGACTCCCAATGCGCTCGAACCTGCTTTGATAAAATCAGCGGCTGTTTTCAGGTTGACTCCGCCCGTCGGAACAAGCTCGATTTGAGGCAAAGGCGCTTTTAAACCTTTGATATAGCTCGCTCCGCCCATTGCGCTGCACGGAAAAACTTTGACGAAATCCGCCCCTGCTTGCCAAGCCGTGATGACTTCAGTCGGCGTCAATGCGCCGGGCATAACGGTAATCGAATAACGTTTGCAAAGCCGAATCGTTTCCAAATTGAGCGCCGGGCTGATCACAAACTGCGCGCCGGATAAAATGCACGCGCGCGCCGTTTCCGAATCCAAAACCGTTCCGGCTCCGATTAAGGCATCGCCGCCGTAACGCTCGGCGAGCGTTTCCATCACTTTCATCGCGCCCGGAACAGTCATCGTAATTTCCAAAACCGAAATGCCGCCTTTCAAAATCGCGTCAATCACGCGCATTGCTTCGTCTTCAGACGACGCCCGAATTACCGGCACCAGCCCGATTTCAACGATTTTTTGAATGACTTCTCTTTTGTCCATAAATTTTAGCCGAGACAACTTTAATCTTGCTTTTACGTCGCTTCTTAACGATTAACCTGCGCCGACGCGCCCTGCATTATTCGTTCGATTTCAGGTAGAGTTGCCATTGAGTTATCGCCGGGCGTCGTCATTGCCAAAACGCCGTGCGCCGCGCCGCATTCGACGGCGTATTGCGTCCCTTTTCCGCTCAATAAACCATAAATAAAACCTGCGGCAAAAGCGTCGCCGCTGCCGACGCGGTCAAGCACATCCGTATTTTTGTAATCCCGCGCTTTAAAGATTTGGTTCTCAAAAAAACAAACCGCGCTGAAATCGTGGCTGCTGGCTGTATGGACTTCGCGGAGAGTGGAAACGACTGCCTTAAGATTGGGAAATTCGGCGAGCATTCTTTCAGCCGACTGCCGAAAAGCGTTTTCGCTGTAATTGGACAATTTCGAGTCGAAATCAAACACGCCGAAGGCGACATCAGCCGTCTGTAATAATTTTTTGTTTAAATCGTTAGCCGCTTTGCGCCCGCCGCGCTCGCGCCAAAGTGAATCGCGATAGTTTAAATCGTATGAAACAAGCGTTCCCGCAGCGCGCGCCGCTTGCATCGCTTCGGCGGCAACATCGGGCGTTGTTTCCGACAATCCGACAAAAACTCCGCCCGTGTGAAACCAGCGCGAGCCTTGCTCGGCAAATATTGCGCTCCAATTTATTTCGCCTTTTTCGAGCCTTGAAACGGCAGTTCCCGAACGGTCAAAACACGAAGCCGGAGCGCGCAAACCGAAACCCCGCTCGATAAAATAAATTCCATTCCGCGCGCTGCCCGTCGCCGGTCGCCATAAAATTTCGGAAGAATCAACGCCCGCTTGCCAAATCAAATCTTCGGCGAGACGCCCGAGCGCATTGTCAGTCAAAGCCGTCACAATCGCGGTTTTTTGCCGGAAGACTTTCGACAATCCGCGCGCGACGTTGTATTCACCGCCGCCGTCCCAAACGCGAAACTCGCGCGCCGTGTGAATTCGCTCGTCGCCTGAATCAAAACGCAGCAAAACTTCGCCCAAAGAAACAGAGTCCCAGCGGCATTTGGTTTTTGATTTGATAATTAATTCGCTCATTTAAAATTTCAAACCGGAAATTTGAAATCTATCTCGCCAGCCAGCCGCCGTCAACGACCAAAACGTGACCATTCAAATAATCTGACGCCGCCGAAGCAAGAAAAACCGCAGCTCCGGCTAAATCTTCGGTTTCGCCCCAGCGCCCCGCCGGAATTCGCTCCAAAATCTGGCGATTTCTGTTTTCATCCGACTGCAAAGCAGTCGTGTTGTCAGTTCGCATATAACCGGGCGCGATGGCGTTTACGTTCACATAAAATTTCGCCCATTCGTTCGCCAAAGCCTTTGTCAATTGTGCCACGCCGCCTTTTGAAGCCGCATAAGCCGGAACGGTGACGCCCCCTTGAAAAGACAAAAGCGAAGCGATGTTGATGATTTTTCCGCCGCCGTTTTCAATCATTTGTCGCCCTGCGGCTTGCGAAAGACGAAAGACGCTCGACAAATTAACTTCCAGGACGGTTGTCCAATCGTCTTCCGAATAATCAACTGCGGGAGCGCGGCGAATCGTTCCTGCGTTGTTGATGAGAATATCAACGCGATCAAACTGTCGCACGGCTTCGTCAAAAATCGCCTGCGGCGCATCTTTTCGGCTCAAATCGCCAACGACAGCAGCGGCTTTTCCGCCTGCTTTTTGAATTGCCGAAACAGTCGTTTCCGGCGAGCGCGAATTGCCGTGACAAACAACGCTCGCTCCGGCTTCGGCTAAGGCAATTGCCATCGCCGCGCCGAGACCTGCTGACGCACCTGTTACGAGCGCGACTTTTCCGTCCAGCTTAAATTTGTCCAAAATCACAGGTTTGTTCGTTGTTCGTTGTTCGTTGTTCGTTGTTAATTGCTTTTGCAACGAACGACGAACAAATTCATTTTTTCAGGAATTCTTCTCTTATCGGCGTGAAAATATCAATTAAAACGACTTCTTCGTCGAGCATTGTCGCGCCGTGCCAACAGTTTGACGGAAAATGCAGAACATCGCCTTGTTCGGCAATTTTCTCTTCGCCTTCAATAAAAAATCGAACGCGCCCTTTATCAACAATAGTCATTTGTTCGTGCGGATGATCGTGTTCGGGCGTAACGACGAAAGGAGCAAAACGCAGGCGGCAGATCATTAATTTTTCGCCGACAATCATTTGCCGTTCAATGCCCTCAGCAATTTGCTCGAAAGGGATGCTTTCCCAATTAAGAAGTTGTGCGCCGACAATCTTCGGCGCACTTGAACTTTGATCGGACTGATCTTTTGCAGAAGCAGACATTTTTATTTCTTTCCGTGTGCTGCTTCGAGACCGGAACCGCCTTCTGCGTATTCCGGTTGGACATTGACAACGCCAAATTGCCGGTCAACGCCTTCGCGGTTTGCCGCCATCATCCACAGAAAATTGATTTGTCCGCCCGGAGCGGCTACGTTCGGGTGATAACCTTTCGGCATTAAAACGACATCGCCTTCGCGCACCACTTGAATGAGTTCGGGATTGTCGAAATCGGTATAGACAAACTGCACGCCCCATTGCGGCGCGGGCATATCAATGTAAAGATACGCTTCTTCGAGCATCTCTGCGTGTTCGTGCGGCGGATAGCTCGTCCAATTTCCCGGCGACGAAAACGTCACGCCAGCCATAATTCGCCCGGCTTCGACGTTTTTACCCAGAAGAATATTCAAATCGCGCTGCGTCGGCGGCTGCCCGGCGATAAAATGCAGAGTTGAATCTTTTCGCACATCGGCGAAACGAACGAATTGTAATGGATATTTTTTCTCGACGGGTGCCGAGATTTCCGCCAAATCACATCCCATTTCGCCGTTTGCCGTAACTTTAATTTCGGAATCTCGCGGAATGTAAACGGCGTCGTATTGCGAAAGCTCAAAGCTTTGTTCGCCGGTGGAAATTGTCGCCGAACCTTTTAAACAAACGAATCCGGTTTCGTGATCCTGATTGTTAAAGCTCACGGGTGCGTCGCCGTTTTCTAAAATAATTCGTCCGTAATGAAGATGGCGCGCGGCGGTTTCGCCCGGTTTGACGCTGATTCGGCGTCCCTTTTGTGTATGCGTTTGCGGAACAAAACAAGTTTCCGGCGTAATTGCCGGGATATTAAAATTCTCTGTCATTGATAAAAACTCCTTTTCAAAAATGAATTGTCGGAAAGAAATTCCGGCTTCTTTCAAAATATTATCCATCCGCGATTTTACGCCCGCGTTTTCTTTACAAAGTAACGGTTTGTTCCGCCCAGAATTGGAATTCGCGGTGTTTGTTTTCTTCGGCTTTCGCCAAAATCTCGCCCCCGGCGACTTTGCGAATATGTTCAAAAACCCGCTCGCCGACAGCTTCAATCGTTTCCGTGCCTTCGATAATGTCTCCGGCGGAAATATCAATGTCGCGGTTCATCCGCTCAAAAACGCGATTGTTTGAAGCGAGTTTGATGACGGGCGCAATCGCGTTGCCGATGGTCGTGCCGTTTCCGGTCGTGAAAACCACGACCGTCGCGCCTGCGGCGACGAGCGCCGGAGTTGATTCCTGATCGTAGCCGGGACCTTGCATCAAATTTAAGCCGCGATTTTTCGGCGCTTCGGCGTATTCGCAAACGCCTTCGACGCGCGTTGTTCCCGACTTTGACATCGCGCCGAGAGATTTGATTGTGATATTTAAAAGCCCGCCCGCAATGTTTCCGGGGCTGGGATTATTGTTTAAAACTCCGCCGAATTTTGAAGCGTAATCCTTGTACCAATCAATCATTCGATAAATCGCGCGCCCGGTTTCAGCGTCTTTCGCGCGGTTGGCAACGATATGTTCCGCGCCGCAAAATTCCGGTATCTCCGTAATTAAAACCGTTCCGCCCGAACGCACGAGCAAATCCGCCGCGCTGCCCAGAGCGGGATTCGCCGAAATTCCCGAAAAACCGTCACTTGAGCCGCACTTAACGCCCAAAACAAGCTCGCTGACAGGAAATTCTTCGCGGACGTTTTGGTTCACAACCGGCAGCATTTCCTGGACAAGCTGTAAGCCGCGTTCAATCGCTGCTTGTGTGCCGCCGATTTCCTGAATGCCGATTTTGGCGAACGGTTTATTAAAGGAAAGCTCGCGTTTTAAAAGATATTTTTCGACTTTTGCAAGATTAGTTTTTTCGCAGCCCAAATCCATCAGAATCACGCCGCCGACGTTCGGATGATCGGCATAATTGGCGAGCGTCCGCAGCATAATTTCGAGATTCGAGCCGTCCTGACAGCCGCAGCCCTTGTTGTGCGGAATCGCGACAACGCCGTCAACGTTTGGAAACTTTTCGCGTTTATAGTGAATAAATTCCGACATCATCGAAATTTGCTGCGCTTCGTGGCTGGCGCACATCGAAGTCGGGACGATCAAAATAAAATTTCTGGTTCCGACGCGCCCGTCCGGTCGGCGAAAACCCATAAAAGTCTCGCGCTCAAATTCGGGAATATAATCCGGCGCGGGCGTGTGTAAATCATCGGGTAAATCGCGCACGACCGGAACATCGTTCGTCATATTTTCGTGCGTAATCCATTCGCCTTCTTCGATTCCAAGCGAAGTCCCGATTGGCTGATCGTATTGGCGCACAAATTCGCCCGCGGGAATCGTTCTGGTGGCAAAACGATGTCCCGGCGGAATTGCCGCTTTGATTTCAATCGCTTTTCCGTTTGGCAAAGCGACTTGCAAGCCGGGTTCGATCTGAGTTTTGACAACCGCCACATTGTCTTCCGAATTAACAATAATCGCGTATTCGCTGATTGCAGCGGCGGTTTCTATTTCTGTAGTCAACATTTTATTAAACTTATTTAAAATTACTTTTCTAAAAGATCAGGCAAAATTAATGATCGCACGTTTGGATGAAGACGCAGCCACAATCCCGGATTTTCATCCATCTGCCTCGCGCGTTCGGTTAAATCGTTAGAAATTTCGGTTTCCAAAACGCGGCGAAAGCTCGGTTTTTTATTCGGCGCTGTCGAAGCGTCAACGATTGACTGGACGATTTTTCTCGCACCCAAAATCGCCGCCGGAGCAAGAGTTAAAATATGAGTCGCCGCGCGACATTCCGCTTCGTCCGTTTCGGTAACATTGCTTCCGCCCGCTTTAAATTTACTGATGTGATGTTCCAAAATTGTTTCCGAAATAGGAATAATTCCCGCTAAATCACCGAAAACCGCTCCCGAATTCGGTTTGATATAAGCAAGGTGCGAAGCGGCATTTGCTTCAGGTCCAAGCCCCAAAAAGAAAATATCAATGCCGCCGAGCGATTCGAGCTTTTCGAGATATTTGATCAGCTCGCCTTCCAAATCTTCGGTATCGGTTTGCATCGGCGTAAAGCTTTTAACGCGGCTGAAAAAATCATCGCCCAAAAGTCTTTCAAAATCGCGGACGAAACTAAAACCGTTGTTCATCCGCATCGGCGCGAGCGCATCCTGCGTAAAAACGTGAAGCCGGGAAAGCAAATCATCCAGCTTGCCGGTCAGTATTTTTTCATTAATTTGGTGATACATCGCCTGCGCGCCGCGTCCGCCGAGCAGTAGCATCACAACGTCGCCTTTTTTGTTTCGGGCGACTGTTTGCA
This sequence comes from Pyrinomonadaceae bacterium, assembly GCA_036400075.1. Taxonomy (GTDB): domain Bacteria; phylum Acidobacteriota; class Blastocatellia; order Pyrinomonadales; family Pyrinomonadaceae; genus JALZCH01. The sequence continues at coordinate 5,794 of DASWLV010000169.1, read as the reverse complement.
ATTCATTGAGCATTGCGCGACCGACCGCCGCTTCCGTTTCCAAAACTTCATACTTGTAAGGCGAAATGTGTTGGCGAGCAAAGATGTTTTGAATTTCGGGCGTCTCTTTGTTGAGCCAGACATTTTCCCCGATTGTTCGGCGCGTTATATCTTTTTGGGTTGAAGCAATCACGTTTTCCTTAGTTCTCCGCTCTAAAATTAAAGATGACTAAATACTGATTAGCTTATCATTCTAAAAATGGGCAAAAGCAGTTTTCGGTAAGACGATTTTAACAAACTCTAGTCATAAATACAAAATTGGTTTAACCAATTCGACAGCATAATTATTTTTACCACATTTAAAACGAGAACACAAATAATCTTTGGTTTGTTCATATTTTGCCACTTTAATGTCATAAAACTAGCTCAATCGGCTTGACACAAATGCGGAAACGGTGATACATAATAAGACTGTCACACATTAATGGTTTTACCTTTGCCATTTTATCTTAAAATTAGGCGTTCGATAGTCATCGAATTTTTAATCGTTTCAGCATCAGCCTAGTTTGTCGTCTAAATTTATCTTAAAGTAGGATTAATACTAATTAATGAGCTATTCGCTTTTGGAGTTAAACGGAAAAACTGCGGTCGTCATCGGAGGAACGAGCGGCATCGGGCGCGCTATCGCGCACGGTCTGGCGGAGGCGGGTGCGAATGTCGTTCCGACTTCGCGCCGGATGGAGCAGGTCGAAGCGGCGGCAGGCGAAATTGAAGAGCGCGGGAGACACAGCTTGCGCCTTACTTCAGACGTTTCCGACCGCGCTTCGCTGCAAACGGTTTTGGATGAAACCGTCGCCGCCTTCGGCAAGGTTGACATTCTGGTCAATTCCGCCGGACGCACAAAACGCGCGCCGACTCTGGATTTTAGCGAAGAAGACTGGAACGCGATTATGGAAACGAACCTGACCGGAACTTTGCGCGCCTGTCAGGTTTTCGGTCGCCATATGCTTGAGCGCGGTTACGGGCGCATTATCAACATCGCTTCGCTTTCGACGTTTGTCGCGCTTTACGAAGTCGCCGCGTATTCGGCTTCAAAGGCGGCGGTCGCCAGTTTAACCAAATCGCTGGCAATCGAATGGGCTTCGCGCGGCGTCTGCGTCAACGCAATCGCGCCGGGCGTTTTCCGCACCGCGCTCAATCAAAAATTGCTGGACGAATCCGAACGCGGGCGCGAATTTCAGTTGAGAACGCCGATGCGCCGTTTCGGAAAAGTAGAAGAATTGGCTGGCGCAGCCGTGTTTTTAGCTTCGGATGCGGCGAGCTTCGTGACCGGCGAAGTTCTGACGGTTGACGGCGGATTTTTGGCGTCGGGCGTTAATCAATAATTTTTGCAATTAAGTTGGCAAATCGAACAAAACCGTGAACGGTTCAGAGTTACAGGAAAAAACCGGACGATTGGTAAAAATGCTTGCCGCAGAAAATCTCGGCGGCGTTCTGCTTAATTCGCAAACGAATTTTTCCTGGTTAGCCGGCGGCGCGAACAACGGAATTGACCAAAGCCGCGAGAACGGCGCGGCTTCGCTGCTCGTCAGAAATGACGGGAAGCGTTTTGTTTTAGCGAGCCGAATCGAAATGCCGCGCATTTTAGCCGAAGAAATTTCAGACGAAGATTTCGAGCCAATAGAGTTCGGTTGGGAAGAAGAAAAGGGCGCGCCCGATTTTTTGATAAAAAAGGCTTCCGGTTTGCTGGAAAACGGCGAAACGCTCGGAGCCGATTTGCCTTTGGGCGCAAAAGTCGTCGAAGGCGCAATCGCGCGCTGCCGTTATCAACTGACCGAAGCTGAAATCGAAAGATACAGGCGGCTCGGCAAAGACGCCGGAAAAATAATCGGCGAATTGGCAAAATCGCTCCGACCGGGACAAACCGAACTTGAAATAGCTCGTTTAGCCGCTGACGCTCTGGCTCAAAAAAATATTCGCTCGGTCGTGACGCTTGCTGCCGCAGATGAAAGATTGCAGAGGTTTCGACATCCGGTTCCAACCGAAAAGCGTTGGGAAAAAACGATAATGATCGTAGTTTGCGCCAGACGAGAAGGCTTGATTGCGTCTCTGTCGCGCATTGTTTGCGCCGGAAAAGTACCGGAAGATTTAAAGCAAAAAACGCTCGCCTGTGCGCGCGTCAATGCTCAGCTTTTAGCCGCAACGAGACCCGGAATAACCGGAGCGGAGCTTTATAAAATTGCCGCTGATGCTTACGAAGCGGCAGGTTTTGCGGGCGAAATAAATTTACATCATCAAGGCGGGGCAACCGGATATAGAACACGCGATTGGGTAGCGCATCCGTTATCAAACGAAATCGTCAAAACGAATCAAGCCTTCGCGTGGAATCCTTCAATTTCCGGGACAAAAGTCGAAGAAACTTGTCTTGTTTTGGAAAACGAAACGGAAATAATCACGGCTTCGCCGGAATTTCCGCAAATCTCGGTTGAAATTGACGGGCGCGAATATCTTTCGCCCGGTATTTTGTCTATCTAAATTAAAACGCGAGTAAAAAAATGAAAGAAAGATTCGATTCAAAAGCTGCCCCGATTGGTCCGGGCACCAGCGCATTTGAAACGGCGGTTACGGCGTCAGTTGACCCTAACTCGACGGGGCGTATCGGGCGTTATCGCTGGATGATTTGCGCACTGCTGTTTTTTGCGACGACAATCAACTATATTGACCGGCAGGTTCTGGGAATTCTCGCCACCGACGAAACGTTCAAAGCAGAAATTGGTTGGAACGAAGCCGAATACGGCTTTGTCAATACGGCTTTTCAGGCTGCATACGCGATCGGTTTACTGGTCGTCGGCGGTTTGATGGACAAATTCGGGACGCGCAAAGGGTTTTCCGTCGCAATCGTTTTTTGGAGCGTGGCGGCGATGTGCCATTCGTTCGCCCGGAGCGCTTTCGGGTTCGGCGTAGCACGCTTTGCTTTAGGACTGGGCGAAGCCGGAAATTTTCCCGCCGCGATCAAAACCGTCGCCGAGTGGTTTCCGAAAAAAGAGCGCGCTTTTGCGACCGGGATTTTTAACAGCGGTTCAAACGTCGGAGCGATTTTGGCGCCGCTCACGGTTCCGCTCATTGCAGTAAATTACGGCTGGCAATGGGCTTTTGTGATTACCGGCGCGCTGGGGTTTATCTGGCTCGGATTCTGGCTGGCGGTTTATCGCAAACCGGAAGAACATCCGAAACTTTCCAAAGCAGAACTCGCGCACATTCAATCCGACGCCGAAGAACCGACGACAAAAATTCCCTGGAGGCGTTTATTGCCGCATCGTCAAACGTGGGCTTTTGCCATCGGCAAGTTTTTGACCGACCCGATTTGGTGGGTTTATCTATTCTGGCTGCCGAAATTTTTGAACACGAAATTCGGTTTGAACATTTTAGAACTCGGCGCGCCGCTCGTCGTCATTTACGTGATCGCCGATGTCGGTTCAATCGGCGGCGGCTGGCTGTCGTCGCATCTGATCAAACGCGGCTGGACGGTTAATGCGGGTCGCAAACTGACGATGCTGATTTGCGCAGTGGCAGTCGTGCCGATTGTTTTTGCAGCGACGACCGATAATTTATGGGTTTCGGTTTGTCTCATAGGGCTTGCGGCTGCGGCGCATCAAGGCTGGTCTGCAAACATTTTCACTTTGGCTTCGGATATGTTTCCGCGCCGCGCCGTAGGTTCGGTCGTCGGTATCGGCGGAATGGCAGGTTCTGTCGGCGGAATGCTTATTGCCAGCACCGTCGGTTTGATTTTGCAATACACGAATAATAATTATCTTTCGGTTTTCATCATCGCGGGTTCGGCTTATTTGTTGGCGCTCTTGATTATTCATTTGCTCGCGCCGAATCTCGAACCGGCTAATATTGAAACGGCAGTAAGTTAAAATTTAGATCCGAAGCCCGCACGTTAGCAAAAGCGCAATTATTAATCGAGTAAATCCGTCTTTGCTAACGTGCGGTTTCTGTTTTTGTGCAAGCGCTTACAGAAAGTTTGCTCCGGGCATTATTTATTGTCTCGCGGATACTTTTGAAGCATCCCTTCTTCGCGCATTAATTTCTCGATTGCGTCAATATCCGAAGGCACAAAAGTCGTCAAAATATCCGCGCCTTTGTCCGTGATAACAATCACGTCTTCGAGCCGGACGTAGATTTTTTCTTCCGGGACGCGTAGCGCCGGTTCAATCGTAAAAACCATTCCCGGCTGCAAAGCGCCGCCGTCGTAACCGCCGACATCGTGCGTCGCCATTCCGACCCAGTGACCGAGCATCGAGCGAGCATTGTTCGCCGAACGCTCATAGCTCTCGACAAACTCGCGGGCTGCTTTTTCGTAAATTGGTTTGGAAAACTTTGAGCGCGCCAGCTTTTGTTTCATTTCCGTTGCCGCCGCTCGTTTGATTGCCTGCGCCGTCAAACCGGGCTTGATGTTTTTCAAAATTGAGTTGTAGCAATCGAGATAAAAGCCGTAAAGCTCGCGCTGCCAACTGTTGAATTTGCCGTTAACGGGCATCATTCTGGTGACATCGCTCATGTAATAACCGACATCCGGCGCGTAATCCATCAAGAGAAAATCGCCGTCCTTCATCACGCGCTTTCCGGTGTTGTAATGCGGATACCAGGCGTTTCGCCCCGACGCGACGAGCGAATAATAAGCGTCGCCCTGCGCGCCGTTGCGGTAATAAACGTATTTCGCCATCGCGTCCAATTCGTATTCCGTAATTCCCGGCATGGTCGAGCGCATCGCTTCCATCAACGCGAGACCGGATAGTCTGGTCGCTTTTGTGATCAGAGCAATTTCGCGGGGGCTTTTGATCAAACGCATTTTGTCGAGCGTCGGCGTTAAATCCTTGATTTCAAGCTGCGGATAACGCGAGCGGAGCAATTCAATAAAACGACTTTCGCGCGAGACGCTTCCGTCCCACGCATCCGTCGTGCTGTCGGCGACAGCGCGAACGGCGAGATCGCGGCTCATTGCGAAACCTTCAGCCGGGCTAAACGGAGTGTAAATTGTCCGATTTCCGCGAGCGTAACGCGATAAATGTTCGGAAAGCATTTCGACGCCGAGAACGGCGTTAATGCCGGAAAGCTGTTTGACCGTTTCGGCATCTTCGGCTGAAAGCAGTTTTCCTTCGCTGCGCTCGCGCCCTTCGTTGCGGTGGGGAAGAAAAAGAGTTGCCGTGCGCTGCGCGCCGTCGAGCAGCAAATAAGCGTGCGGCACTTCGATGCCGGAGAGGTAATAAAATTCGTTTGATTGACGAAAGCGCACATAACCTGCCGGACTCGGCGCACCCTGCAAAACTGCCGCGCCATTTTCGCCGAGCTGAGCGAAAATTTTTGCGCGGCGCTCGGCAAATTCCTGCGGCGGAAAATCGGTTGTGAAAAGCGGAATGTCTTCCTGCGCTTTTATTGACGAAAAAGAGAGCAGAACGAGCCACACGGCGAGCGTCAGAATTTGAAAGTTTTTCATCGTTCGGGTTTTGCCTTTAACTCTTCAAGGAAAGTTGACAGCATCTTACCCGGTCAAACGATTTGTCTCAACCGTTTTTTGGTGTGGCAGCAAAATAATTGTTGGATTGCTTTGTTTATGTATAGTCTATTCAGCCTCAAAATTCGATTCTGTTATTTCGCCGGACTGAGCTATGCCATTTTCCGTCGCAAGACGCATTGCGAGAAATGCTTCTTTCAATGAGGGATTAACTGCGCTATCAGGTTCATTCAAAATCAGACTTTGATAAGCCTCAAGAAATTGTGTTCGTATCCGGTAAAAGAAATGTAAAAAATG
>DASWLV010000168.1:0-12547 GCA_036400075.1 Pyrinomonadaceae bacterium | reverse complement strand
CTTTTGAGGCACTTTTTGGAGATGGCTTTTGAGGCAAAATAATGCAGTTCCAGCAGCAGATTGTTAACAATGCTGGTGATAAAGCATTTTTTCTAACTTTTCGGTGGCGGCTTGCTGCATATCCGGCAAAACGTGACTGTAAGTGTCGAGCGTTAGGACAATAGATGAATGCCCTAAGCGTTCGGCAACCACTTTCGGATTCTCGCCAGCCGATAAAAGCAAGGTCGCGCAAGTGTGACGCAAATCGTAAAGCCTGAATCCTTCAAGCCCGGCGCATTTTAAGGTCGGCTTAAAGTGTCGAAAGTCCAAATTTTTATAAGCAACGGGCGTTCCGAGTTCGGTAGCAAAAACAAGATCAAGGTCTTGATACACTTCACCAAGTTTTAGTTTATGTTCAAGCTGTGCAACGCGATACTTTTGTAAATCTTTAACAAGCGTTTGAGGCAAGGGAATTGTTCGCCGTGACCGTTTAGTTTTGGTTTCCCCGAAACGGAAGCCGCCGCTTATGAATCTCGCCATCCCGATAAAATAATTGAGTTTAACTCAATTGAATCAATAGAAAAGCGTATCTTTAGAGATACGCTTTTCTTGTTTAGTATGTCATCGGCGCGTCAATTACGAAAAAGTGCTTTCTCGGGTAGTAGTAATTGAATGTCCGCTTTTCCTTCTGCTGGCTTGTTCCCGAACCACTATCATTTCACGGGCTGCAGATGCTGCGGGAAAGTCTTCTGCACTTATGAGGGCAGTGTTTCCGTCTTTTCTTGTTTCGCTTCTGCAGGGCTGCTTGAAGAAGGGGGCGGCTGCCAACCGCCGCTTACATCTCCGATCAGTAAAGCTGTATAATTCTCATCAGAAAGATTACCGCCGAGCGGCAAGTAACTGCGGGACGGTGAAGAGAATTTCCAGTTACCCGTTTGTCCGGTTTGCGCGGTTTGTCCATTTGCCGCGACAAAACGAAGAATCAGAGTCGCATCAATCGGGGAAAGACTCCCGCTTCCATTGGTATCGCCCGCTGTTTGTTGATTAGCTGTTAAATTGCAAGCATCGCCGGCGGCTACGCACCGCAAAATAAGCGTCGCATCAAAAGGGCTGATATTGTTTATATCTCCGGTTTTTGATGCGGTGACGGTATAAGTGCCGCCGGTTTCAAGATTCTCGTTGAACTGATAATAACCGTTTGAATTACTGATTGCCACCGCGTTCGAATCGCCGCTCGCCACTAATCTTGCTCCTGAGACAATCTTCGCCGGTTGATCTGGGGGAGTTGTTCCGTAAATAATGGATCCCGAAACGCTGGAAGCAAAATCTATTGATTGCGGCTCGCCGTAGATGAAATCATCCATCGCTACTATGTCAATCCCGTTTTCGCTGTCGTCGTTTGTTGAGGAAAGTGCGGCGTTGCCGCTTTCAATCACCACGCGGGCGATGCGCTCGCCATTGTTAAAGGAAATTCCGACGAACGAAAGACCGGTATTGAAGACCGGCGCTGAAGCAGCCGAAAGCTGTCTGCCGTCAGGACCATAAACGCGAATCAGCGAACGATTGCCGCCGGTTGCCGAATCAACATCAGCGAAAACAACTCCGAAGCCTTTGACCGCCGCCGGAATGCTCGTGCCCGGAATAAAGAAAGTCACTTCCATCATATGCGTATTGCGGGCGATGAATAACCGCTGCGAGCTAAAAGTTTGCAGAATGAACGGATAAGAGGCGTTGATATTGCCGAAACGAACCGGCACGCCTGACGCCTGGTTTGCGCTGACGGCAAATTGATTTAACGCCGATCCGGTTGCATCCTCTATCGAGTTGAACATAATTCCGCGCGCGCTATTGTTGTTAAAGAAATCTGCGGGGAAATTGTTCGGTTCGGCAAAACTGTCCGGCACGCCGTCCCAATTTACCTCGCGCCTTCCAGTTGCGAACGAACCGCCGACGCCGTTATTTGCGCCGCCCAAATCGGCGCGAAATAAGTCAACCGTCGCTTGAAGCCCCACCGCATTTGCTCCGCTCCCTTGCCTGACGACAGGCGCGGCTGACGTAAAGTTTGAAAACGCGAACAGCCCGAGGCTGCCCAAAACCAAAAATCGAATCAAGTTATTTGCGAAAATCTTTATCATTGCTATTCCTCCATTTATGTTTGGCTTCTAATGAGCCTGTCTGTTGCTGACGGGAGCGATTATGCTGATTTCGGTGTGGGGAATCTTTAAGATTTTCTGAAGTTTTTCTGAAAAATTTCTGTTTAAAATCTCACGAAATTTTTTATTCGCTTGCTTTATTTAGATTTATTATTCGAAGATTGTCTCGTGTAAGGATTGTTTAATGGTTTCAGAACCGTAACAAAATTTATCCGAACAGAGAGAAAGTCTGCTAATATATTTTGACAGGAATGGCATTTAAATCAGAGGCTAAACGAATTCATCCAAGCGCAAACAAACAAATTTCTTTGAGTTCGAATCTCGCCATCCCGATTATTTAAGCCGCAAGGGATTTTAGCTTTGCGGCTTTTCCGTTTCCAAAACGATTTAAATTATGAAAGGCATAATTTTAGCCGGAGGTTCCGGCACAAGGCTTTATCCGATTACGAAAGCCATCAGCAAACAGTTAATGCCCGTCTATGACAAACCGATGATTTATTATCCTTTGTCGGTTTTGATGCTTGCGGGCATTCGCGAAATTCTGATTATCACGACGCCGGAAGATTCCGAAAGCTTTCGAAGATTATTGGGAGACGGCGGCGAGCTTGGCTGCCGTTTTGAATACGCGGTGCAGGAAAAGCCCGAAGGATTGGCGCAGGCGTTTGTCATCGGCAAAGAATTTATCGGAAATGAAAAGGTCGCGCTGATTCTCGGCGATAATATCTTTTACGGCGCTCATTTAAGCAATCTGGTGCAAGATTTTAACGATGTCGAAGGCGCGGCTGTTTTTGCTTATAAAGTCAGCGATCCGCAAAGATACGGAGTCGTCGAATTCGATGAAGATTTTCGTGTTATTTCCATCGAGGAAAAACCAGTCTCTCCGAAATCCGATTATGCGATTCCGGGATTGTATTTTTGCGATAACCGGGTTGTCGAGATAGCGCAAAATTTAAAGCCTTCTGCGCGCGGAGAATATGAAATTATTGACGTTATCAAGGCTTATCTGGCAAAAGACGCTTTAAAAGTGGGACTAATGGGCAGAGGAATGGCTTGGCTCGACACCGGCACATTCGATTCTTTGATTGACGCCAGCGAGTTTGTCAAAGTGATTGAAAAACGACAAGGCTCAAAAATCGGCTGCATCGAGGAAACCGCTTTTAATATGGGCTATATCAATCGTTCCGAATTGATGGCTCTCGCCGCCAAATATATGAAAAGCGGCTATGGCGCTTATCTGCAAAAAATATTGGATTGATAAAATCCTGCTAAAATTGAACGAATAAAAAAGGCGTCGAGCTTTATAAAGCTCGACGCCTTTTTATTCGTTTGAAGCTATTTTATCTTCTTTGTCTGACGGTTAAAAAGACGACCTGACCGCGACGTTCCATTAAAATCAGAACCGGGCGGTCGCCGCTTTTTTCAAGCGCGGCTTGGACATCTTCAAAACTTGTAACCGGCTGACGATTGATTTCAAGGATCACGTCCTGCTCCCTGAATCCGGCTTCGGCTGCCGGTCCATTCGGATCAACTTCCGTGACAACCAAACCTCTTTCCGAATTCACTTGCAATTGCCGTTTCAGATCGGGCGTCAGCGGCTGCAAACCGAGACCGAGCCTGCCGCTTTGCTCGCCACCGGGCGCGTTCTGGTTTCCCTGCGGATTTTCGCGTTCGTTCTCTGCCGTCTGCACCGCAAGCTCGCCCAAAGTTGCTTTAATTTGCTGTTCTTTGCCTTCGCGCAAAACCGTGAGAGTGACTTCCGAGCCGGGCTGAGTCGCGGCGATTCGATTTCTGAGCGTGTTTCCGTCTTCGACTCGTTCCCCGTTTAAAGCCGTGACGACATCATACCGCTGAAGCCCGGCTTTTGCCGCCGCGCTGTCGGGCTGAACGTCGGTGATTACTGCGCCGCGCGTGTCTTTTAAATTGAGCGACGCCGCCAAATCCGAATCAATATCACGAATCAAAACGCCGAGCTGCCCGCGCCGGACTTTGCCGTTTTTGACGAGCTGCTCCATCACGCCTTTGACCATATTCGACGGAATGGCAAAACCGATTCCGATGTTGCCGCCAGCCGCGCCGCCGGGCGATAAGATTTGCGAGTTAATCCCGATAAGCTCGCCCGTTACGTTGATCAAAGCGCCACCGGAATTGCCGCGATTAATCGGGGCGTCGGTTTGCAAAAAGTTTTCAAAGCTGCCCGTGCCGAGTCCCGTTCGGCGTCCTTTTGCCGAAATAATTCCCGAAGTGACGGTTTGTCCGATTCCGAGCGGGTTTCCGATTGCCAGAACAACGTCGCCGACGCGCACTTTGTCCGAATCGCCGAGATTCATAAACGGCAAATTGTCGGCTTCGACTTTTAACACGGCTAAATCCGAAGCCGGATCGAGACCGACGACTTTTGCTTTAAAAGTTCGCTTGTCGGTCAGCTCGATTTCAATGTCGTCCGCTCCTTCGACGACGTGATTGTTGGTCAAAATCGTTCCGTCGGCGCTGATGATAACGCCGGAACCGACGCCGCGTTCGACCGGCGGAGGCTGCTGCCGCTGACCTTGCGGCAATTGGTCGAAGAAATCCCGAAAACGCGGGTCGTCGAGCAGCGGGTTCTGCTGTTGCTGTTGTTGTTGCTGCGGCGCGCGGCTAGTTCTTCGACGCGCGTCAATGTTGACAACGGCGGGCGCGACTCGTTCGACAATATCGGCGTAAGATGCGCGGATTCCGTCGGCTAAAACAATCGGCGACTGTGAAACCGGCGTGGATTGTTCTGTCTGCGCCGTTTGCGAATTCGGAGAAAGTTGGGCGTTGCCGCCGCTGCAACCGGCTAAAAGTGCGGCGGTTGCCAAAACAGTGAAAATTTTGAGTGACGAAAGCTGGTAAAATTTCATAAATAATCCTTAATAATCCTTTGAACCTTAGTTTAGCTCTCTTCTAATACGATTTTAAATTTAAGTAGTTGCACGCCGAAAATCAATACCGACAAAAAGAAAAAGCGCCGCCGAGCAGACACCGCTTTTCCGGGATTGGTTTTTTTAATTCTATTTACCGCGCACACGCGGAGTTTCGCCGCGAAAAATATAGCCGAGCGATTTGTAAACGAGCTTTGAGCAAAGAAAAGCTCCGGCATCGGAATTGTCCATTTTGGAAAACTCGACCAAATCCATTCCGACGACGCGGCGTTTTTTCGCCAGCCGCCGAATCAAAGTCAAAACTTCATACCAACCCAAACCGCCCGGTTCAGGCGTTCCGGTCGTCGGTACGAGCGACGGGTCTAAACCGTCAATATCAATCGTTAAATAAACATTGTCGGTCAGATGCGACACGGCTTCGTCAATCCAATCAATTCGCCCGACAACATCTTTCGCCCAATAAATCCTGGTATGCGGTAAATCATCGAGCGAGCGCGCTTCGTCGGCGGAAATCGAGCGAATCCCGACCTGCACCGCCGGAATTCTCAAGTCTTTGACCGCGCGCGCCATAATCGAAGCGTGCGAATACGGCGTGCCGTCGTATGAATCGCGCAAATCGGCGTGCGCATCAATCTGCAAAATCGAAATGTTGTGAAAATGCTCGGCGTGCGCGCGGATCAAAGGGGCGCTGACGGAATGTTCGCCGCCGAGAGAAACGAGAAATTTTTCCGACGGCAAAAGCTCTTTCGCCCGCTCATAGATTTTCGTCATCATCGCCGCCGGTTCGTCTTCGGCGGTAAGCTCTGCGAGCGTGTGAATCCCGATTTTATAGACTTCGGCATCGGTTTCCTCGTCGTACAATTCCATATTGCGCGAGGCTTCAATAATCGCCGCCGCGCCTTGTCCGGTGCCGGTGCCGTAAGAAACTGTGCCTTCGTAAGCGATGGGTAAAACCAAAACTCCGGCTCGGTCGAAAATGGAAAACTCCGGCTCGCCAATTCCGCCGAAATTCATTGGAAGATTTGCTGATTCGCTCATAATTTGTTCGTTGTTCGTCGTTCGTCGTTCGTTGTTTATTGATTTTGCAACGAACAACGAACAACGAACGACGAACTAATCAGGAGACTTCGATTAGCAGCTCGCGTCCGACAAAAGTGAAGGTCGGGCGCTTGCGTCCTTTCATATATTTGGCGGCGGTTTGCGAGAGGGAAGTGACGATAATCGGCAGCGCAATCGTCGCGTCGCACTGAACGTAAGCCGTCAAAGCGTTTTTCATTGTTTTGCCGAAAAACTGCGTCATTTCGCTGAGCGAACCGTGCGGGCGAGGGCTGACAACGCAGGGCGGTTCGGAGCAAATCGTGACGGCGTATTTGTGACCGCGAGGTTGGGCGCGAATGATATTCAAGGAAGTATCGCTCAATTTAATGTAGCTGTGTCCGTCAACACCGCCGAGCGAAATCAGACAAGTCGAACGGCTTTTCTGCGCGATTTGCATCATTTCGAGCGAATCTTGAGCGAGGTCGAAAAGCACTGTGTTTTTCTTTTCAAAACGCCCTTGCGCGATTCCGACGCAGATTTCGCTGTTGCCCAAATCCGGGCAAAAAATGGGAATCCGCGCTTTGTAGGCGGATGTTATCAACCCGTCTTCGGTGGCGATTTCTGCCAGTTCTTTTCCCAAAAAATGCAAAAATTCCCTGACCGAATAAGGGCGGCTCGGTTCTAGTTGGTTCGCAAAACCGCCGATCCATTCGTCGGCTTCGCGGTATTCGTCGGAGTTTCCCAAAGTGTCGCCCATTCGCACAATGTTTGCCGTGTCAAGCTCTTCATCGTCCATCGCCGCGTGCGCTTGATAATGATTTCTGCCGAGAGTTTCGTGCAAATCGTGAAAAAGCATTTCGCCGGACACAACCAAAACGTCAACGAAGCGGTTTTTGATGACATAAGCCAGCAGGCGGCGCATTCCGGCGGGAATCAGATTTCCCGTCGCGGCGATGTAAATCGTCGTATTATCGCCGAGCGCGTCGAGCCAGATGCGATGCGCTTCCGCCAATTGCCGCGCGCCGAATCCGGCGCCTTCCATTTTTTCGAGCAAACCTGTGATTGAGCGGTCGCGGTCAACCGAAACCGGGCGCGTCGGCGCGGTTAAAAATTTTGAAGACTTGCTTTTGCGTTGTGCCGTCATATATTTAATTACGAATTACGAATTACGAATTACGAATGCCGGAATTTGTTTTTAATTCGTAATTCGTAATTTGAAATTCGTAATTTCAAAGCCTCAAGGCTTTGTGCCGTTGGGCGAAAGGTAAGTGTATGAATCAATTTTCGATTCGTAAAATTCGATTAAATTAGTCGCTTCTTCTTCCGACAGTTCGTTGCGTTTGACTTGCGCGGCGACAATGCGGCGAAAACCTTCGTGGAGCAGCGATTTGTCGTAGCGCGCGCGTTTCAACGATTCTCCGAGCGTCGAACCGGGAATTACTTTTTTGATTAAATAGCCGTCATCGTCAATAAAAACCTGTGCTTCGTGCGGCACGCCAAACAGGTTGTGATTGTTTCCCATCACTTCCTGATACGCCCCGACGAGCAAAACGGCGATATAATACTGTTCGTCTTTGATAAGCGGATGCAGCGCTAAAACGCGCTTAACGTCGTGCAAATCAACGAATTTTTCGACCACGCCGTCCGAATCGCAAGTGATGTCGCAAAGCGTCGTGTATTCGGTCGGTATTTTATTTAATTTGTGAATCGGGACAATCGGAAAAAGCTGTTCGAGCGCCCAATTGTCGGGCATCGAGCGAAAAACCGAAAAATTCGTCAGATATTTGGCGCATAAAAGCAGCCGCAAATCATCGAACTCTTCCGAAACGTATTTTTTCTGCTGCGCGAATTTATCGGCTTTTTCGCACACGTCCCAGAACAAAACCTCGCCTTTGGCGCGGTCTTCGAGCGAAATCAGACCAAGATTAAACATCGTGAAAAGCTGTTCGCGCTGTTCGAGCGCGTCGTGATAATACTCGCGGTGATTTTTGACGCTGATGGTTTCGCGCAAATCGTGCAATTCTCGAACCGGCTGCGGATCGTCCGCTGCAATTTCCATCGGCGTAATATCTTCGACAATGGTTTCGATTTCATCCTGCACATTTGTCACTAAGATAGCGTGATATGCCGACATATATCGCCCGCATTCCTGCACGATGGTCGGATGAGGAACGTTTTCGTCGTCGCAGACGGTTTTGATCACGTAAACTACGTCGTTGGCAAATTCCTGCGAGTTGTAATTTGCCGAAGATTCAAAAGCGGTTTTCGAGCCGTCGTAATCAACCGCCATTCCGCCGCCAACGTCCAAATAATCAATCGGCACGTTCATCTGAATAATCTTGGCGTAAACGCGCGCGGCTTCTTTCATCGCGTTTTTGATGCGCTTGATGTCGGTCAATTGCGAGCCGATGTGAAAATGCAGCAGCCGCAGCAAATCAATGCGTCCGGCTTCCTGAAGCCGGTAAATGACTTCGAGAATCTCGGTCGTCGTCAAACCGAATTTCGCCGCTTCGCCGCCAGAAGTTTCCCATTTGCCCGAACCTTTCGAGTAGAGCTTGACGCGGACGCCGACCATCGGCAGACGGTCGTCGCTGCCTTCTTCGAGCAATTCGTCGGCGACTTTTAAAATATGGTCAAGCTCGGAAAGCTTTTCGATGACGATGACGACTTTTTTTCCCGCGTTCGCTCCGGCAAAAGCGAGACGAATAAATTCTTCGTCTTTGAAACCGTTCAGCACGAGCAGGCTGCCGGGCGACTGTTCCATCGCCAGAGCGCCGTAAAGCTCGGCTTTTGAACCGGCTTCGAGTCCGAAATCGTAGCGTGAGCCTTCGCGTAAGTATTCTTCGACGACGGCGCGGTTTTGATTGACCTTCATCGGATAAACGCATTGATGCGCCCCGTTGTATTCAAACTCGCGGATGGCGCTGCGAAATGCTTTTTGCAGTTTACGGATTTGCCCGACGATGAGCTGCGGAAAGCGGAGCAGAACGGGCGTGTTGATGCCGCGTCGCCGGAGATCGTCAATGATTTCTTTAACGTCGGCTTGACGGCTGTCGTTTTCAAACGGGCGCACGATTAAATTTCCTTTTCGATTTACACCGAAATAACCTGCGCCCCAATTCTCAATGCCGTAAGTCTCTATGGTCTGCTCAATCGCTGCTGTCAATGTTTCGCCGTTCTCCTCGGTTCTTGCGTTTTAAGGCAAAATCGTCTCTCTCAGAGAGATTTATAAAATTTTATTCGTTTGAATCTCTGCATCAAAATTTAGCAAAAAAAGCCGCTTCAAACAACAACTTTTTTTTTATGCACGATTTAAAAGCGTGATGGCACGGACGTTGCTGGAAAAAGGCGGCAGTTCGTCCAACAATTTATGAAAAGCAGCGAAATCTTTACACAAACTGCAAAATTATTGAAAATTTCAAGTTTGAAAAATCAGTCTAAGCATTAAGATTAAACTCAAGCTCTGCCATAACTTGTCACTTTCGCTGCCGGAAATTGTCAGATTCTATCCGAATGCCCGGATTTCAAAAGGAGATCGAACCTCAATGAAAAAGAAAAATGAAGCCGGAACCTCGATCATCGAGATGTTAATGGTTCTCACCTGCGTCAGCGTTATCGCGGCAATTTCTGTAAATTATTATATGAAAGCCAAAATTTCCGCCGAAAACACCTCGGCGATTGCCTCACTCAGCTTGATTCGTCAGAATGAGGTCATTTATTTCACTCAGCGCCAGCGTTTTGCGCGCCTCGACGAATTAAACGATTTACACGGAAATCTGGGAACGGTTCAGGGCGATTTAACTTTAACTCGCGGTCCTTTCAAATTCGATTTAACGACTTCCACCGGAACGCCGACCGCCACAGACCCGAAAAATCTGGCAACCGAATATCTCATCACCGCCACCAGAACACGCGACAATTCGGTTCCTTACGTTTTTACGTTAGATCACAGCGGCACGATCACAAAGGTTTTGCCGGTTGAGGGAATTATCGGCGAATAAATTTCAGAACGGTTTTTTGCTTTAACTGTTCCGAGACTTTGGGCATTGCCGGAGTCGCTCGAAACGTTTATCGCGGCGGTCAAATAGAAATGGAAAATCAAATTAACGAAACAATCGAACAGGAAGCCAAAGATGATTCTACACATCAAACGAACAGGGTTTTTACCGATGCTTACGCTCTGCAAGTAGCCGAACAGGTATTAACGAACATCGAGCGCGTCCAGTTAAAAGTTCCTCACAAAAGCTATGATGTGAAAAAAATCAGTGCTTTGCTCAGCGATTATAAAGCCGAGCAAACGGAAGAAACCGGAGAATCTCTGCAACTGGAGTTTCGGGTTTTGCAGGAGCTGCATTTTTGGCGATTAACGCTCGCGCGCCGCGACGAAGCGGTGAAAACGTTTCATCTGCGCCGATTTTACGATGAAAACGCTTCATCCGTAACCGCTCAAATGCTGGCGGCACTGGGCTGTTTTTACCGCAGCCTGATGCCTTCGTTTGAAGTCAGAAGCAAATACGATTTTGTTGTCACTCAATTGTTTTCCACCAAATTGACCGGCGAACCGCGTTATGTTCGCCTCGGCGGAGATGAATTAATCGAGCGTTTGCAGCGATACAACGTCGTTTGGACGGGAGTCGAGATTGACTGGGCGGACAAAAAGACGCTGCGTCTGCGTGAAGAAGCAATCGCCGTTTTTGATGCGTTACGCGCCGAAGTCGGCGGTTATAACCGACTCGAAGATTTATTAAAAAGCAATTTCTTTAATCGCGCCCGGCGACACAAACAATATCTGGGCGAAACGTTCTTTGCGCCCGAAGTCACGGCGGCTTCGATTCAATGCAGCGTTGCGGTCGGCAACAAATTTTCACAGCTCGTCTCGGAAGAAAATGAGAGCTTTCGCAATTCTCTCGAATCACAACACGGCGGCATTGATGTTTTAAATCTGGTTTTGGAAGAAAACCCTGCTCATTCGGTCAATCTGCTCAAGCAAATCAATCCCGATTACCAATTTCCGGCTGAAGATGAAGATTTTGAATCAGCCGCTGTGTCAAAAACAATTCCAGAAACTCAAAATCTATCGGAAAACACTAATCCGCCCGAATCCGAATTTAAAAACACGGAACCGACCGGTATTGCCGACGAAGCAAAACCGGATTTTCTATTTCAAAATATTGACAAGCAAACCGAATTTGAGGCTGATGAAAACGAGAAATCCGCCGAGTTGCCGGAAGCGGAAAACGTTTCATGCGATGATAATCGGAGTTCGGAGACCTTATGCGAAAAGAGCGAATTACGTGGAACCGGAAACGCTAATTTTTTACGGGTTCTCAGCGAAATAAGCAAACGTGAACCGTCGGCAAATGTGCTGCGCGAATATTTAAATTCGTCACCTTCGCCGGAAGTCGCCTCTTTCGATTTTTCGATTTATTTAAATGACATTGAGGAAACGCCTCAGAGCGAAACCGATTTAAAACGCCGCGCGCTGCGTTTGATTTTTGTCGCCGAAGATTATCAGCGAAGGCTTCAGAACAATTCGCAATCTGCGCCCGCCGCAGAAGAAATTAAATCGCTGAAAAACGAAATACAAACGGTAATTAATGATTTGCGAGAAACCGGAAGCAGCTTGACCGGAGAAAATCGTCAAGAGCGAGCGACAACTCTCTTAACCGCCGTTAACAATCTGTTTAAAGCGCGCTTGAGGCTTATTTCCGCCTTTACAGAGATTACCGATGCTCAAAATAAGACGAACAAACAAAATGATTCAGGCGCGGAAAAAGCGAATAAAAATCAAAATTTCAAGGAAACGATTGCAAAGCCGAAAACGCTTGAAACCAAACAACGCGAATCACAACAGGTAAATCGCGGTTTGGTTGCGCTCACAATCCTGATTGTGCTTTTTGGCGTCGTTTATCACTTCTATCCGTTTGCCGCCGAATCTGCCGAAGGACAAAGGGTTGAAACTTCCAATGTCAGAGATGTTAACGTTAAATCTTTGCGCGGCGGCGAACATCTTTTAGTTGCGCGAATCAGCAACAATACGCTGATCGGCGTTGTTAACGATGCGTGGCAAAACGAATTAATCGAGAATAAGCGCGCGGTTCTGCAATCGCTTCTCGGACAAGGAACTCAATATCATTACAAAACGGTTCTGCTTTTCAATTCAAAAGGCGAAATTATCGGCAACGCAACGGGACGAGAAATTACGGCAAAGTAGTTTTAAATTTCGCCGGAATTTTCCAAAACTCTAATAAAAGCTGAAAATTAGAAATAGCCTGAGCGCTTGACAGTAAAGGGCGCAGTTGGTTTAATCCGCATCTGAAAGGGTGCGAAACCGACTGCGCCTTTATAATTTTTTACAAACTCGCGTTTTCCTACCCGGAGGAAAATCGTTTAACATCAAAATAACATCAGCCTTTTACAGGAGATTTTTAATGAATAACGCTAGAGGAATTATTGATTACGCCGCCGAACACGGAG
>DASWLV010000167.1:0-5380 GCA_036400075.1 Pyrinomonadaceae bacterium | reverse complement strand
ATTTCAGCGAGGCTCGAATTTATCGAGCCTTTTTTATCGGATTTGTTGTTGGCAATTGTTAAAAAACAAAAATAATTGTTGACCTTTATCGGTTTGAAAAAGTAGGATAAAAATGATTGCGGAAAATTTATTCCGCCGAATCTTTTAAACCTTATCAAAACCACGTTCCTCTCGAAGTTTCATTCCGTCAAAAGGAGATCAAAAGTGAAAGTCAGATTTTCCCTCGTTACATTTTTTGCCGCCTCTCTGCTGCTCGTTTCAGCCAATTTCGCAAACGCCCAAAACGCAGGCTCAGCCGTGCCGGTTGCCAAAGGAAATAATTTGCGCTGCGCCGGTTACATTCAAAATTCTCCGGTCAATACGCGCTACGAAATCGTCGGCGGCGAACAGGAACAGAACGTTTACGCCGAAGGCGATTACGTTTACCTGAATTTCGGCGCAAATGCCGGTGCTGTCGAAAACGCTCGCTACACGGTCACGCGCCCGCGCGGTCACGTCCGCTCGGTTTTCTCCCGCAAAGGCGATTTGGGAATTTACGTGCAGGAAGTCGCATCGCTCAGAGTTGTGCGCGTCAAATCGGAAACGTCGGTCGCTTTTATTGATTATTCGTGCGACAACGTTTTGCTCGGCGATTTGCTCGTCCCCGAACAGCAGCGCTTTGCGCCGCAAGCCCGACAGTTTCAGCCGCTCGACCGTTTCCGCGACGCGAATGGCAGAGCCAGCGGCAGAATCGTTTTGGCGCGCGGAGGACAGGAAACTGTGGCGCGTGACCAAATTGTTTATATTGATTTGGGAGCCGAAGACGGCGTCAAAGCCGGTGATTATTTAACGATTTGGCGTCCGGTCGGAAAACCCAAAGTCGCGCAGCGCGTGCCGGAACAGGAGATTGCGCGCGCGGAAGATATGGGATTTGAATCGGACGCTTTTCGCGGCGGCAAATTCTCGAATCAAGCGCCGCGCAAAAAAGACGAAAACGCCACCGGAGCGATTGCCTCGACCAAAGACGTAAAACGACGACGCCCGCAAATGCCGCGCAAAATTGTCGGAGAAGTCGTCGTGCTAAACGTCAAAGAACGCACGGCAACAGTTATCATCACGCAGAGCGCGCAGGAAATTCACACCGGCGATTACGTCGAATTGCAATAAGTTTCGGACACAAATAAAACAAAAACCGCACAAACAGTGCGGTTTTTGTTTTTGAACCAGTTTCGGTTGTTGTTCAGAAATCAGATTCTGGATTCGAGAGCCTGAACTTCGGTTTGTGCCTCTTCGTGTTTTTTTTGAGCGCGGCGGAAAAGCGTGAAATATTCGTACATTGACCAGAGCGAAGTGACGACTGCAATCCAAAGCGCGGCGTATCCGACGAGAAAACCGATAACGCGCCAATCGTCGGGCGTCAAAGAGAAGCTCGAAAGATGCTCGAAAGCCGTTTGAAACTCGCTCGCCTGCCAGAAGCGGAACGTAGGCAAAACCGCGCCCGGATTTAAAGTATTTGACAGCGTGTTTGCGCCGATGATCATCAGCGAGACAATCGCTACGCATTGCGCCCACATTTTGATTTTTCCGGTTATATTCGCCGAAATTACCAGCCCTTCCGACGCCGCAATCGAGCGCAAGCCCGTCACGGCAAATTCACGCCCCAAAATAACCACCGTCATCCAAGCCGGAGCGAGCTGTTTTTCAACCAGAGCCACAAGCGCGGCGCAGACGAGCAATTTGTCGGCAACCGGGTCGAGAAGAATTCCGAGCTTTGAAACCTGATTGCGGCGGCGCGCCAGATGTCCGTCGAAAACATCCGTCAAAGCGGCGGCGAGAAAAAGAACAATCGCCAACGAATATCGCGTCCAGCCGAAAATGCCTTCGGCAAGCGGCGTCAGCAAAACGACGACCAGCATCGGGACGATAATAATGCGCGCCAGAGTTAGATAATTCGGGAGATTCACAACCAAACAGAAATTTTTCGAGCCGAAAAAAGCGCCTCTAGGCTCAAAAGTTTAGGTGTCGAACGCATTGAGTGTCAAGGAAGCAAAGATTAAACGAATGAAACAAAATCTGTCTCGAAGCCGGAAAACAACGGATTTTATTTTTTTGCCGAGTTAAATTTGGCAATCGCCATTTTCGCGGCGGCGACGGCGGGCGCAAGTTTCGGGGGCGACAGATAAGCGTCGGGCGCAAGCTCGTGAACTTTCCTGAGCAGCGGCTCGAAAATCAACTCTTTAGCGGCGAACACGCCGCCGACGTAAGCGATCTGAAATCGCTCGTCGGCAAGCTTTAGTTTTTTAATCACCGCATTTGCCGCCAGTCCCAGTTCGCACCCGGCTTCGTTGAGCAATCGGTGCGCGACTTTATCGCCGTCGCGCGCGGCTTGAATGACAAAGCGGGCGAATCCGGCAATTCGGTCGTTCGTCATTGTCGGCGCGTAAATCGCCATTGCGATGTCATCGGGCGACGAAGCGCGGAAATAATCGCAAGCCAATTCGCTCAAAACGGTTTTCGGCGCGCGCCCGTCCGACGCTTTCGCTACGGCTTGCAGCGCGCGGCGAGCGATTCCGGCGCCGCCGCCCTCGTCACCCGCGAGCGGTCCCCAGCCGCCTGCGGCTGCGAATTCGCCATTCGCATTGCGCCCGCAGCAAATCGAACCCGTTCCGGCAATTACAACCAGACCCGCTTTGCCGTCGGTCGCGCCGTAGAGCGCGATTTCGGCGTCCGTATAAACTTCGAGCTTTTTGATGCGGAGACGCGAAACAAGGCGGTCGCGCATCCGGCTGCGAATATCTGCGCGGCGCACGCCCGCCAAACCGATTTCCGCCGCAGCGATTTCCGAACGCGGCTTGTCAGCCGCGTCGCAGGCGCGGTCAATCGCCGTTACAATGTTGTCAACCGCTGTTTCGACGCCTACCCGGAGCGGATTTGAAACTCCGGTTTTGCCTTCGCCGAGAACGTTTAAATGAGCGTCGGTTAAGTTTGCGAGCGTTTTAGTGCCGCCGCCGTCAACGCCTATAAACAAATCGGGCGCGATTGACGAGGTTTCTTCCAAATCTTCTTTTTTGAATCGTTCGGCTTTCGGCATTAAAGTTTCGAGCTTTGAGCTGGCAAAAAATAAAAAACTTCAAGAATTATTGTAAAAGCGCTTGACATATAATAAAAACTAAAAGATTTTATCTTTGCGATAATTTTTACTGATGATCGTAGATCGTTGTTCGTAGTTCGTTGTTCTTCTCTTTCAAAAAGCGTTTTAGATTTAAACGATAGTGTCCCTAAACGATTTGCAACGAACGACGAACAACGATCAACGAACAATCCCAAAATGGAAATCAGACAGCTCAGGGCGTTTGTCGCCATTGCCGAAACCAGAACTTTTACTGCCGGAGCGAAACGGATTCACGTAACGCAAGCCGCCATTTCGATGCAGATCAGGCAGCTCGAAAACGAAGTCGGCTCGCACGTTTTTACGCGGACGCCCCGCCGGGTGATTTTGACCGAAGCAGGCGAGATTCTGCTCGAACGCGCCCGCGTCATCTTGCGAGAACACGACGCGGCGCTCGCCGAATTAGCCGAGATTGCCGGAGCCGAGCGCGGACGACTCAGAATCGGGAGCGCATCGTCGAATTTCATAACGACGAATCTGCCTCAGATTTTGAATAAGCTCAAAAAGAGATTTCCAAACGCCGAAGTCAATGTTGTTTGCGGCACGAGCGAAGCCTTGATTGACAAGATTTTGTCGGGCGAGCTGGACATGGCATTTATCAGCTTGCCGGTCGAATCGGGGAACATTCATACAGAGCTGCTGTTTAGCGACGAAATCGTCGCCATCGCGCATCCGGCGCATCCGCAGGCAAATCAAAAAGTCATCAGCACGGCGGCGCTCGCCGGTGAACGCCTGATTTTGGGCGAAAAAGGCGGCAATGTCCGTCGTCTGTTCGACGAGTTTTTCGCGGCGGGAGGCGTTAAACCGAATGTCGTGATGGAGCTTTCGCGTCAAAGTTCAATCAACGAAATGGTCAGAAACAATATGGGCGTCGGGATTGCAGGCGTCAAAGCGGTCGAAAAAGACGTAAAAGACGGCAAGCTCGTCCGCTGGTGGATCGAAGGCGCGCAGATAAATTGGGAATTGGGTTTGGCAAAACTGCGCGGCGGCTACGAATCGCCGATTTTGACAGAATTTGTTAGACTTTGCCGCAAACAGTTTGAGCAATAAAAATAATGCCGCTTTTGCGGCAAATGAATTTAGCCGTGCGTTTTAACGCACGGAACGAAACGCAAGATGTTTGCGTCGCGTCGGCGACGATTGAATAAACCAATGGCAAATACATATTCATCATTGTTTTATCACATCGTTTTCAGCACAAAACACCGTCAAGATTTCATCAATAAAGAAATCGAAAATCGTGTTTGGGCTTACATCGGCGGTGTGGCGCGAAAGCATAAATTAACAGCCTTGCAAGTTGGCGGAATCGAAAATCACATTCATGCATTAATTATGTCTGCGCCCGTTTTATCTCCCAGCAAAATCGCTCAATTCTTAAAGGGTGATTCTTCTAAACGGATTCATGAAGAATTTCTTAATTTAAGAGCGTTTGCCTGGCAAGACGGTTTCGGTGTTTTTTCAGTTAGCGAATCTAACGTTCCGAAAGTAATTGAGTACATCAAAAATCAACGCCAACATCATCGAGCGGAAAGCTTTGAAGATGAATATGTCAAATTAATGAAATTGCACGGCGTTGAATACGATGAAAGGTATTTGTTTGATTGATTCAGTCGTCGCTAACGCGACGGGAAATGTTTTCCTTTGTTTTCCGTGCCTTGAAAGACACGGCTAAATTCAGATTGCCGCTAACGCGGCTGATATTTTGTTTCGATGAAAATTCATAAAGTTTTATTTCTTTTTGCCTTTTGCCTTTTGCCTTTTGCCTTTGCAAACGCGCAAGGGCTTCCGCTCGCCGCGCCGCAGACGGTCGGGATGTCTGCGGAAAAGCTGAAATTGATTGACGTTGAGGTCGAAAAGGCAATCGCCGACAAGAAAACTCCGGGCGCTGTCGTCATCGTCGGTCACAAAGGGAAAATCGTTTATCGCAAAGCGTTCGGCAATCGCGCGCTTGTGCCGACAATCGAGAAAATGACTGTTGACACAATTTTCGACGCCGCTAGCTTGACCAAACCGATTGCCACGGCGACTTCGATAATGATTTTGCTTGAACGCGGGCAGCTACGTTTGAATGACCGCATTGAGCAATTCATACCCGAACTCAAAGGCAAAGATTCCGGGCGCGTGACGATTCAACAGCTTTTGACGCACACATCGGGCTATCAGCCTGATTTCGATTTGCGGGAAAAATGGACGGGCAACGAAGGAATGTTAAAGGCGCTGGAAAAAGAGCCT
>DASWLV010000166.1:0-1835 GCA_036400075.1 Pyrinomonadaceae bacterium | reverse complement strand
GAGCGGCGGCTCACCGGGTCTTCCCACGTTTCGGCGTGCTGCGGAAACTCGCGGCTGACAAATTCCTCAAATTCCGGCGCGTCAACAAACTCTTCCAAACTGCGCCAATAGTTTTTGCCCTGCTGCTCCAAAATTTGGTCGCGCATCAAGGCAAAATTTTTCTTGCTATCTTCGCTATGCCTTCCGGTCATTTAGTTATTCCCTGAAAGAAAATCTTTTATAAATCTAAAATCTAAAACAAATCTCAAATCCGAATTTCGGATTTGAGATTTTTAAAACTACCTGTGACAAGTCGAACAGCTCGTCAACATATCGGGCGCGCGCAATTTATAATCGCGGCTTAACTGCGCCCGCTGTTCGGTCGTTAAATTTTCGTCGCGCCAATTCATATTGTAAATTTCCGATTTCGGTCGGATAAAGTTTTGCGCATTGCGGTGGCACGACAAACACCACTCCATTTGCAGCGTGTTGACCTGATGCACGGCGGGCATCTCGTCAATCTGCCCGTGACAGGTGTTGCAACCGACGCCTTTGGCGACGTGAATCGAGTGATTGAAATAAACGTAATCGGGCAGATCGTGGACGCGCTCCCATTGAATCGGCTTGTTGTCGCGGTAGCTTGAGCGGACGATTTCCAGATACGGGCTGTCAGACCAGATTTGCTGGTGACAGTTCATACAAGTTTGCGTCGGCGGCAATCCCGCTGTATTTGAAGTTTCCACCGAGGTGTGACAATAACGACAATCAATTCCGTCGTCGCCCGTGTGATGCTTGTGGCTGAATTGAACCGGCTGCGGGCGGTCAATCGCAACGCCCGTAATATAAGAAGAGCGGGCGAAAACCGTAATACCGTAAAAAATCACCCCGCCCAAAATAACCAGCCCGACAATGCTCGCCTTAGCGATTGTGTTTGCGCTGCGATTAAAAATCTGAGCCATAACCCCAAAAATTCCTCTTGCGTTTTCGGACAAGCCGCAAAGCGCGTAAAAATCAGCGTTGCGACGCAATTCCGCTTTTAAGCCTTAATTTTTCTCGAAACAATGTATCAAAAATTACAATTCGACAATGTATCAAAAATTACAATTCGAGCAACAGGCTTTTTTTTCTAAAAAATTGCTTGTTTAACTTTCAAAGCAGAACTTCACGCTGCCCTAGAATTACTATTTTTTCTGCTTATGTGCAAGTTTTCACTAAATTAAATTTACTGATAACCATAATTAAGCTCGCTCATACCGCTGCGGAAAAGATTGATTCGGTTATGCTTTTCAACCCGCGCCAATTATTTTTTTAAAAACTGCAATAAAAAATTCCGCCGCAAAAATCGCTAAAAATCATTTGTTAACAGCAAAGCCGCGCCGAGAGCAGCCGCTTCCGCGCTCAGCTCGGCGGCGTAAATTCCGGTCGTTTCGAGACTCGGGCGAAAGCTGCGCTCGTTTGCCTGACGCACGATTGATTCGAGAATTACGCGCTCGACTTCCATCACTTCGCCGCCGACTACGATTCGCTCCGGGTTTAATAAATTAATCACCGTCGCTATCGCCGTTCCGATGTAGCGCCCGGTGCGAATCAGCATCATTTGCGCGAAATCGTCGCCGTTTTTCGCCGCATCAACGACATCGTGAACGCTCGCGGCTTGTTCCAACTGCCGCCGAGATAACGACGACGTGCTGTCATGATAAAGCCGCTCTTTGACGCGGCGGACAACGCCCGCCGCCGACGCCACGTCTTCGAGCCGAATCCCGTCGTCATCAATCGCAATATGTCCGAACTCGCCGGCAAAACCGCCCGCGCCGCGCCAGATTTGCCCGTTAATAATGAAAGAGCCGCCGATGCCT
>DASWLV010000165.1:0-1828 GCA_036400075.1 Pyrinomonadaceae bacterium | reverse complement strand
AATCGCCATTACCATTGCCGGAACAAAACCGATCTTTGTTTCTGGATAACCGAACCGTGCCGTTTTTGTTGCCAAAACAAGATCGCAAGCCGTCGCCAAACCGCAGCCGCCCGCCAGAGCGCGCCCGTGAACCGCCGCAATCACGGGAATTTTAACTCTGCGAATCAAAGCAAACAATTCCATCAGATTTTCCGCGTCAGCCAAATTATCCAGAATCGAGCCTTCTGCGACTCGCTGCAAAACCGACAAATCCGCGCCCGAACAAAAATCCGTTCCTGCGCCGCGAACGACAACGGCTCGCAGCGATTCGTTTTTATCGGCTTCGCGCAAACCGTCTTTGAGCGCGTTGATTAAAGCGTCGTTGAGCGCATTGCGCTTTTCCGGGCGGTTGAGAGTTAGAAAGGCTGTCGAGCTTTCGATTTCAAAAATTAATTCAGACATTTTTATATAAAGTTTCGGCGAGTGTGATTTTAACCGAAATTGCGGAAAAACCTAATCAAGCAGCGGTTTCCAATTTGCCAAATCAAAACGATAACCGGCGGCGAGGACGTGGACTTTGACGCCGAAGAGCGAGAGCATATCGTTTTTGTTGAGATGGGCGAGATTTGAATAAGTAATATCACCGGCGTCAATAATCGTCACGCTGCCTTCGCCGATGACGCGCAAAATGTCGGATTCGATGATAATCGCCGTGTTTTCGTCAATGCCGATACCCAAATCGCGCGGATATTGCGCGACCGCCGCCAGCAGTCTCCGCAAACGTCCGCGCTGTTCAAAATGCTGATCAATCAAAACTCCGCTGACGAAATTCATTCCGGGCGCTAACTCGACCGTGCCGAAATGATAAGCCGATTCGGGTTTTCCGCCCGCAATCATTATGTGCGACATCATCGCCGCACCCGCGCTCGTCCCGGCGACGATCAGATTTTCGTTTTCGTAACGCTCGTGCAAAACGTCATCAAGGTCGGTTCCGCCCAAAATCTGCGTAATTCTGGTTTGACTGCCACCGGTGAAAAAAACTCCCGTTGCGCGCTCGACTAATTTAATGATTTTCCGGTCGTTGCCGTGTTCGCGTTCGGTGATGTCGAGCGCGGCGACTTCTGCAACGCCGAGACTACGAAAAACTTCCAGATAAGAATCGGCAGTTTCAAGCGGAAAACCCGAAGCCACTGCCGAAACAAAAATTCGGGCTTTGAGTCCGCCCGCCAGGCGAACGAATTCACGCAAAATCGCGCTGTCGGCGGTTCGATTTTCCGCGCCGCCGATGATTACCAAAACGCCTTCTTTTCGCTTTTTCTTCACGACAGAAATTTAATCGAAAAAACAAAAAAAAGGCGAGTCACGCGACTCGCCTCCACCCCTAGTTTGGTCTTTGGCACTTCTCTTCCCCGTAAAGCCATGACCAGTAGCCCTTCAAGAATGGTAAATTGCTTCACCATCATCCTCAGGAGACATTTAACAATTTAAACTGCCGTAAACTGCTTCACGGTACGCTCGCGTACAAAAGAGCCGAAATTTCCGTGAAATTTCGGCTCTTTTGCTTTCATTAATGAAAGTTTAATTACGGACGTTTTGTGTTGGCGTTCTGGTTTGCATTGCCATTTCCGCCACTGGTATTTCCGCCCATTACCGAAGCGTTCGGGTTAACCGTCAATTGATTAACAACACTTGTTTTGCCCTCAATGCCCTGCGCGACTTTTGCAGCAGACGCTTTTTGCTGTTGATTTGCGACCGTTCCTTTCAAAGTGATAACGCCGTTGTTAACATCAACGTTGATGGTCGAATCGCGCAAATCGTTGGCAGTAAGCAAAGCACTGCGGGTTTTAAG
>DASWLV010000164.1:0-12117 GCA_036400075.1 Pyrinomonadaceae bacterium | reverse complement strand
ATTACTGAACGTTTTCACTGCGGATTCCGGCAGCGGTGAGAATCAGCAAATTGCAACTGTCTTAATTGAATCCGCTCTATCTCTAGTTGATAAAAATCCTCAACGAGCAGTCGAGCTTGGAACAGTTTCAATGCGCTTCGGCACCTCAAATTCATTTGCGAGTTTGATATGGCACTTGCAAGTCCGCAGCCCAGAACTTGCAAGCAAACTCTTTCTTTCGGCTTTAGCCCTCGCACGCGAAAGCCGCAATGAGAAATGGTTTAGTTTGTTAGGTTACACCGCTATTACGAAAGGAGATGATTCTAACCTAAAGTCTGCCTTGCCGAAAGCTTTACAGATTGAATTGTTAAAACTGTATCTTGAGACATTACAAGGCACACCGATAACCGAAGAAAATCAAAAGCGTATCTGCGGATATGTTTCTTCTTTTATCCTTACCTTTCAAGCTAAATTTAATGAATTGCTTCCGGCTCAGGCAGAACAAATAAATCCGATTATTGCCCGATGCCAAACAGTTTTCACTCCTTTGGAAAAAGAGGCTGACGAATCTTCCGAAACGCGCACCTTGAAGACAATCGAAGACTATTTAAGAGCAGCCGATGAAGAAAAAGACTTGAAGGTTAAAACCATTTATCAATATAAAGCCGCTCAAATAGCTTTCGATCAGCGCAACTACCAAAGAGCCATCTCAATTCTTGACAATATGAGCGAAGAGTCACGGCGGTTGTTGCGCAGCACTTGGGAAGGTCATCGCTGGGAATGGGCGGCAGAGTTTGCTTTTCAACTTTTCAAACAAGGTTCGGAACTGGAAATGAATCAAATCTTGGAAAAGGTTCCACCGGATATAAGAGGATTTGCGCAGGTTGCATTAGCCGACAAACTACCGAATAAAAAGCCCGTAACTTTTATTGCAGAACTTTTGGGCAATGCTCAAAATAACCTGGCTCGTTCAAAGCGACCTAATACGGACAGGCTTGAAGGATATTTGGTGTTAATGCGTTTATATGCCGAGTATAAGCAAATTGACGACGCAGTCGGTGCTATAAAGGAAATTATAAAATTAGTGAATCAAACTTATTCTGATGAGGCTTCAGAAAACAAAAAGAATGGCTTGTCCGTCTTTTTGGAAGACGAAAAAATATTTCTGGAAGGTATTCCGTCAGCGATATTTGAACGCCGAGAATACGCGGTAAAGGACGCTATTGCTTCGATTAATCTTTTACCTAAACGATTATTAACCCGTCTTGAGTTATTAAATTTATGTTTGACTGAGTACAAAACTCTTTCGGCTTCGTTGCAAAAAACTAAACAAATCCAATAAGCCGCATGAAAATATTAAAACGCTTTCATTACTTGAGTTTTCAAATAGGCGTACTTGTAGGAGTTATTATTGCTTTTACGCTTGTAGGTTTTAAGATCAAAAATTCCAACCTGTTTTTACGAAAAAATTCCGAGTCCAATTCATTGATTACGGAAGGCTATAATTTTCGCAAAGCTCGCAATTTAAACTATAGCTGGGTAGGTCCAAAACTCGGTGAAAGAATTAATTTGTACCAATTAAAAAATTCTGACGGTAGATCACTCGCAGAAACCGTGAACACTTCCTATATTATGCTAATTACTATAGACCCGGAATGTGGATATTGCAGAGTTTCCGACGATTTAATAGATTCAGTTCGTGAAGGTCTTAAACCGATTAATATTGAGTACTATCCTATTTCTTTTACCAGTTTTGATGATTCATCTAATATCGACAAATTCGCTATATCTTTAGGTTTTCAATCAAAAACATTTACTTGGGCGGAAGAAGGTGAATTACCGCAGGAATCTTTACAAAATATTGTTACTCCTGCACATTTGCTTTTGGATAATACAGGAAAAGTTATTCAAGTTTGGGCAGGTTCAAATAAAGAAAAAAACATCAGAATGAAAATGGGTCAACAAATTATTGTTGACACTATGACTATTAATGATACGCTGACGGCTTTAGAACAGAAATAAAAAAAGACAACGATATAAAAGATAAATCGTTGTTTTCGGCTATGACTGCCAGGTAGTAATCAGGCAGAAAAACTGGAGGGTTCCAGCTAGAGCCTGAAAATCCGCGTGTCGGCAGTCAATTCTGTCCCAAGCCTATTAATATTATCAAAAACATAGGCGAGTCATCTGACTCGCCTATGTTTTTTGATGTGCCCAATTTAGAGCGGTTATAGAAGTGTCCGGTAAGGCACGCATCAGAGTCAGTACGTTGAACGGTAGTGAGCGGGTTTGTTAATTGACCCGCTCACTACCGTTCGCGGTACTGAACCGTACATCCCAATCTGAATGCCCTAAAAGGGGCAAACAATCACCTTCTTTAATTAAAATCTTTTGCTTGCATCTCTTATTAGCAACGCAATAAACTAGCTTTATCTGAAAAAATTTAAGAGGAGAAAATTATGACTTTATCTTCCACGATTCGTAAATCCTTTGCGGGGTTTATCTTGCTGGCGGTTTCAGCCGGTGCGTTTGCGCAAAGCAAAGGCTTTGATCCTTCCCGAATGGACACTTCGGCTCAAGCCTGCACGGACTTTTTTCAATATGCCAATGGAAATTGGATAAAAACGACTGAAATTCCCGCCGACAAATCACGTTTCGGCAGTTTCGACATTCTTTTAGACCGCAACCGCGATATTATGCGCGAAGTCCTCGAAGCGGCAGCTAAAGATTCTAAAGCCGCTCGCGGCTCCGACTCCCAGATGATCGGCGATTTCTACTCGGCTTGTATGGATGAGGCGGCGATTGAAAAAGCCGACGCTAAACCGCTCCAGCCTTACTTTTCGCTGATAGACAAAACCCGAAATTCACAGGATTTAATCAAAACGATAGCGACGCTTCATCAAAGCGGTTTTCCCGCCGTGTTCGGTTTCGGCGCGGGTCCCGACATCAAAAACAGTTCAATGTATATCGTAAATACCGGACAAGGCGGATTGAGCTTGCCGAACCGCGATTACTACACGAAAGATGATGCAAAATCGCAGGAAATTCGGACGAAATTCGTCGAACATATGACAAATATGTTCAAGCTGCTGGGCGATGCGCCGGAAAAAGCCGCAGCAAATGCCAGCACGGTGTTGCGGATTCAAACTCGGTTGGCAAACGCCTCGAAAACTCCCGTTGAGATGCGCAACCCGGAAAATCGCTACAGCAAAATGCCCGTTGCCCAGGCAAAGGAAATCACGCCGAACATCGGTTGGGACACATATTTCACAACGCGCGGCACGCCCGCTTTCGCTGAAATCAACATTGCCCAGCCCGATTTTTTCCGCGAAGTAAATAAAATGATGACGGACGTTTCCATCGAAGATTGGAAAACGTATCTGCGCTGGATGGTTTTAAACAGCGCCGCTCCGCGCATTTCCAAACGCTTTGTTGACGAAAACTTTAATTTCTTCGGCAGAACTCTGACGGGCGCGAAAGAGCAGCAACCGCGCTGGCGCCGCTGCATAGCCGCAACTGACAATTATGTCGGCGAAGCGCTCGGACAGGAATTCGTTAAACGCACATTCACGCCCGAAGCCAAAGCGCGGATGAACCAGATGATTGATAATCTGATCGCCGCTTTCCGCGAACGAATCCAGCAGCTCGATTGGATGAGTCCCGAAACAAAACAACAGGCGATGGTAAAGCTCTCGACCTTCAAACGCAAAATAGGTTACCCGGACAAGCTGCGGGGTTATCAGGGTCTGGCGATTGACCGCAAATCTTTTTTTGAAAACACTGTGCGCGGGAGCGGATTTGAAATCAACCGCAACGTGCGCGACATCGGAAATCCGGTTGACCGCGGGCGTTGGGGCTATAATCCGCCGACGGTTAACGCTTCTTATTCGTCAGTCAACAATGACATTACATTTCCAGCCGGAATCTTACAGCCGCCGTTTTTCAATTTCGCGGCTGATGACGCTATTAACTACGGCGCAATAGGCGCGGTCATCGGACACGAAGTAACACACGGTTTTGACGATCAAGGCAGCAAATTCGACGCCGAAGGAAATTTCAAAATGTGGTGGACGGCAGAAGACCGCCAGCGTTTTGAGGAAAAAGCAAACTGCGTCGCCAATCAATTTGCGAGTTATGAAGTTTTGCCGGGTTTGAAAATGAACGGCAGATTAACTTTAGGCGAAAACATCGCCGACCTTGGCGGCTTAACGATGGCTTATTACGCGTTTCAGAAATCGCTCCAAGGCAATAAATCACGTCCCGCAAACATTGACGGATTTACTCCCGAACAGCGATTTTTCTTAGGCTGGGCGCAAGTTTGGGCGGCGAAAGCTACAGACGAAGCCACACGTTCGCAGGTTCTCGGCGATCCGCACGCTTTACCGCGTTGGCGCGTCAACGGACCTTTAGCAAATCTCCCGCAATTTGCGCAAGCCTACGGCTGTAAAGCAGGCGACGGAATGGTGCGCGAAGAGAATTGCAAAATTTGGTAAGAATATAAATCACAATAAGAAAGGCGGCGCTTATATCAAGCGCCGCCTTTCGATAGTGTCCTAATCTTGTGGTGCTATACTAAGATGTGTCTCAAAAACGATCCTTTTTAAAACAATTATAGGAATGAATTTAATCGGCTTTGCCTCAAAAGTCGGATTAGTGCCCATTAGTTGTATGAGATGAACCTAGCGAACTCACTATTTTTGGGCTGCGGGTGACTTTTGAGGCAAAGCCGAAAATCCTAGTAAACCAAGAAATCCAAGCTATTTCGGTA
Source organism: Pyrinomonadaceae bacterium (assembly GCA_036400075.1). GTDB lineage: Bacteria > Acidobacteriota > Blastocatellia > Pyrinomonadales > Pyrinomonadaceae > JALZCH01. Next base: position 7,370 of record DASWLV010000164.1, on the reverse strand, counting down.
AGTGTAGCCGCATTGGACATTTACGTAATAGTCTCCCGATTGATAATAGGTTGTTACGCCTGTTTCGTTGCCTGCAGGCAGAACTACAATATCGTGGTCTTCAAGGCAAGTTATTGAACTTGTAAAATTACCGTTAGCATCGGTTGTCGCAGTGTAGTAGCTCGCATTGCTTCCATAAGCGCCCCAGATAAGGTTGTTATAGATACGAACCGTTCGATTAGCAATCGGCGCGTTGGTGAAAGCGTGTCGAACATTTCCCGAAATTGCTTGTGGCGCAGAACCTCGATACCAGCTAATGTTGCTGAAAACCTGGCTTGTGCCGCAAGTATATAAATAATAATAAGTATATCCGTTGAAATTCGATAAATAGTCGTAAGAAGGACTAGTGTCAAGAGCTACGTATCCAGACGAATTGTTTGGAACGGTGACACCATATTGTCCGCTTGTAGTGGTTGAGTCTGTAGAATAGACCGAACTTCCGACATAAACGGTAATTCCTTGCCCGACAACGGGCTGGTTGGACGGATAGTCGTAAACTTGTCCGGTGATAATACAATTAGCCGACGCTTCGGTTGTAAAGCCGATGAACAGCAGCACGAACGCTGCCGCGAACATTGAAAGAACTTTTTTCATTTATTTTCTCTTTAGTTAGAATAGAATAACCCGAAACGAATGTGACGAATTATTGTTATTTCGTATAAACACTTCAAGGTCATTTGTCAAGTGAAAGTTTAAAAAATTTCACTTTCGGGCGTACCGCTATATTCCTCATTTATTTAAGGAACTCTATTTTTTCGGCTTAGTGTGTCAAAAGCCGCTTTTGAGAGGCGATTATGAGACGAGTTTAAACAGTTTTGAGACAATTCGTTTTGTAGTGCTAAAATATTTTGGGCTATGGAAGATAAACCGGAAACCAATTCTGAAACACAAGAACTAATCGAAAATTCAAAGCGAATGGTTGAGCGGACGAAAGACCTTGTTTCTCGATTAAAAAAGATATTGAATCTCAAGAGAAACTTCTATCAAGACAGCGCGACGATTTGAACAGGATGCTTGATGAGTTGGGTATAGAACACAACTAAATTCCTTACTTTTGAGACAGCCTTAAGCAGTTTTGAGACAAAACCGACTTATGACACAAGCCCAAAACTCTTCAACATTTTCGACTTATGGGACACTTCTTAATCATCTTTTCTATCCGCCGAAAATACTTAGCTGTTAGCTCCACACCATTAGAACACTTCCCGCCTTTCTATTCGGTATCTGTTGAAATCAGGCGTGAGTTAACGAGCCATTCATAAAATAAAAATAGATACGAATCAAAATTCAATCGTGACTTTGCCGAAATGCGTTCCGCTTTCGAGATATTTTAAAGCCTCGCGGATTTCATCGAAAGCAAAAGTCTTATCAATCACAGGTTTCAAGTCGTGCGATTCGATAAAGCGGTTCATTTCCTCAAACATCTCGCGCGAGCCGGTTTCGATTCCGTGAATCTGCACGTTTTTCGTGACGAATTGATAAGTGTTAATGGGCGCGCTCAAACCCGCTATCAAACCGATAAAGCTGATTGTTCCGCTTAACTTAATCGCATTCAGCGAACGATTCAAATTCTCTCCGCCGACCGTTTCAATCACATGATCAACGCCTTTGCCTCCGGTCAATTCAATAATTTGTTCTTCCCAGGCAGGGAGTTTCTTGTAGTTAATTGTGGATGACGCACCCATTGTTTTGGCTCTTTCCAGTTTCTCGTCGCTGCTTGAAATAACGAGTGGCTTTGCGCCGAGCGCGTGAACAAATTGTAGAGCGAACAGCGAAACACCGCCCGTTCCTTGAATCAAAACGGTTTCGCCATGCCGAACCTGGCTGCGGCGAGCGACCGCGTGCCAAGCCGTCAGCGCCGCGACGGGTAGAGTCGCCGTTTCAGCATCTGAGAGATTATTTGGAGCTTTGACGACCGCCTGTTCGTCGAAGACGACGTATTCCGCCAGTACGCCATCCGCCGCCGCACCGCCGAGAGGTGAAACATATTTCTCAATTGTCAGCTCGCCATCAATCCACTTAGGCAGAAATAAACCAGCCGCGCGGTCGCCGACTTTCCAACGCGAAACGCTGTTGCCAACTGAAACCACTTCGCCTACGCCATCCGAAATCGGAATGCGAGGAGACATAGGTTTCCAACTTCCGACGCCATTTACGACCAGCAAATCGCGGTAGTTGAGCGATGCCGCTCGCATCTTTACCAAAATTTCACCGGCTTTTGGTTCCGGCACAGGCAGTTCATTTAATTTCAGCCCGTCTATGCCATCACCGAGAGTAGTAAATGCTTTCATAATTTTGACTAGCTGATAATATGTGACTGAAGTCATCCAAAATCAAGTTAGGCATCTCCATTTCACGCTGCTAAAAGTTCTCCAAAATCCTTTTGGCGAACAAACCTAAATGGAGCGTTTCGCCGAGCCGCCGCCTGTCGGCAGCAAGCTAATCGCAGTCAGTTGTTCTTCGTAGCAGAAATCCTGCGAAATTCAAATCATAAGTTTGAACTTCGCAGGATTTCTGCTCTTGTAAGAAATCGAAATCTGTTTATTGATTTTCCCATTTTAAGATCGGATCAATCGAGGCGACCGTAATCGGATGGTAACCGGGGCGCGCTTGACGATAAATAGCCATCGCCCTTGTTCTGCCTTCCGGCGTTTTAACCAGCTCGTCAAACAGCGGTTTGACGAATTTGCGCCGCCCGATTGTCGTCAAAAATTCTTCCAATCTCGGAAAAGCCTGAGCGTAATTGTTGCGGATGGACATCATCAGCCATTGAAACGCGATTTCCGAGTTTCCGCTCCGCGACAGATTAAAAGCCCGGTCAAGCTCCGCCATTCGATTTGCTCCCAAATCCTGCGGCAAGCTCTTTAAGAAATGGAGCCATTCCTGTGTTGTCCAGCCAGCGGATTGAATCGTGTTTGCCGCGTTCTTTCCGCCGGCATAATTGTTTGCCTGCGCTGCGACTTTTTGGAAAGCATCGGAGACAGGCTGCGGCGCATTTTTCGGCAAACTTGCCTGATAAATCCATTCGTCAATATCAGTGCGGCTGACGAGATTCGGATTTGCGGCAAGCAGATTTTTGTTCAGATAATCAATAAAAGTCTCGGTCGTGATGCTTTGAAAGGCGTGGGCGTCGAAATAGCTGCGGACGAATTTATCGAATTTTTCGCGTCCGACCGTTTCTTCGAGATGGCGCAGGAAAAGAGCGCCTTTTTCGTAAGGCACGCCCGTAAAACCTTCGTCCGGGTCGCGCCCTTTGAGTTCAACGTGCAGAATCTGGTCTCGCGCTTCCATTCCGGCTAATTCTTCTTCGAGTGAGCGGCGTCCGAGAGTCGCTTCCATTTCGCGCCGAGGTTTTCCGTAAATGGCTTCGATAATGCGGCGTTCGAGATAAGTCGTAAAACCTTCGTTGAGCCAGAAATCGCGCCATGTCGCATTTGTTACCAGATTGCCGGACCAAGAATGCGCCAATTCGTGAGCGACGAGCGAGACGAGACTTTTATCGCCCGCCAGAATAGTCGGCGTGGCAAAAGTCAGCATCGGGTTTTCCATTCCGCCAAACGGGAAGCTCGGCGGCAGAACGAGTAAATCGTAACGCCCCCAGCGATAAGCGCCGTAAAGCTTTTCGGTGGCGACAATCATTTTCTCGGTGTCAACAAATTCTTGCGCCGCTTTTTCAACGACAGACGGTTCGGCATAAACGCCGGTGCGATTTCCGAGCGAGCGAAACTGCAAATCACCGACTGCGATTGCAATCAGATAAGGCGGAATCGCGCGCGTCATTTTGAATTGGTAATCGCCGGTACGGGCGGAGATTTGCGAATTCCCTTCCGCGCTCATCACGGCAAGCAGGTTTTTAGGAGTGCGAACTCGCGCCGTGTAGGTCACGCGCACCTGCGGCGAATCCTGTAGCGGAATAAAGCTCCGCGCATGAATCGCCTGCGCCTGCGAGAACATAAACGGCGTTTTCTTGCCCGCCGTTTGCTGCGGCTCAAGCCATTGCAAACCGGAAGCATTCGGGCTGGTCGAATAGTGAATCCGAACGCCGGTTGCTTTTACAGGTAACTGAATGGTCAAGGGCGCGCCTAGAAATTTGTCTTTGTCACCGACTTTAAACTGTGCGGCGACAAAGGTTTTTCCATCGTTAGATGTTTCAACCCTGGAAATGTTCAAATCGCGCGTGTCCAAAATCAGAGGCGAATTCTGCGCATTCGGCGCGCGCACAAAACTTAAAATTGCCGTCCCCTGTAAAACTTTTCGGTCAAATAAAACATTCCAATCCAGGTCAACGTGGCGAACCTTCACCATTTGCGGGTTTGAGTAGGAATGAACATCTTCGGCAACCGGCTGCATTGATGATTTTCTCATATCATTCGGGGATGATTTCTGCGCATTACAGATATTCGCCAAATTTATCCCGATAATCAGAGCGCTGAATAATATAATTGCCGGATTTTTAATTTTAGTCATCGTTCGTAAAACCTCATTTCTGCTTGTCCATTTTAAAGGGAGAGCAAACTAAAGATAATAAGCCAAGTAAAAATTTAGATGCTCAAGACCAATAAAATATTACTTATTTGAAGCAACTAAACTAAAAGAAATTAACAAATCAGTTTGTTAATCAAATGGTCGAAGATTCAAGTAAGACAGAAAATCGGTTGCGGGAAAGTTATATAAATCTAAATTTGCAAATCGTCTGTGAAAGCTGCAATCCCCTTAATTTTCCTTTGCGTATAGTGCAATTCCCCAGAAATTTATGTCCGGCGGCATCGCATTCCAGTTATCAAAAGAATGCGAATCATCTGATTTGTAACGCAGCCGATATTTTCCGGCGGGTAAGGTAATTACAACATCAACTTTACGGTTTTTCGGCGCGCCTCCGGCGTGAGTTGTTTCGGAAGATTTCATTTCCCAGACAGGCTTTCCGGTTTCTGCATTTTCAATCCAGCCGTAATCATACATTTGCCCGTTGTCGCCTTCTCCCGCAGCGAAAATGCGAACGCTGCTGCTTTGATTCAGGCTAAACTCAACCGTTTTATCGGCATCATTCGGGACGCTGACGATTTGCGCAAGAGCGGTTTTCCCGGCTAAATCATCAGGCAAGCCTTTTAAAAACAATTCGCCGTATATTTTCATCAGGCGTGAAGATTCGTTTCTTTGCCCGATGCTCTGATTGATTCTGACGCGGGTGTTTAGTTCTTTGTTATAAATATCAGCGTAAGATTTACCGAAAGTCTGTTTTACCTGAGTTTTTAATTCTTCATTCGGTGCTTTCCAATTTATTTCCGGCAGAATTTCACCGAATTGTTCGGGGAAAATAAATGTTTTGAGAAACGCCATTCCGACGGGCGAAGTCAAAGCATCGCCCGAACCTAAATCAGTTGGGCGACTGAGATTATCGGTATTCGCCATAGCGATAAATGTGATATTTTTCTCCGGGATTTTCAAGATAAAGGATGAATTTGCCTGCCAGTAGCCATAATGCCAGAGCATTTTCATTCCCTTGTAATTCTGCGTAAACCAGCCCAAACCATACGGCAGCGGTTCGCCTTTCGTCGAAACAAAAGGCGTAAAGGCAAGAGCTTGGGTTTCTTTTGACAGAAATCTGTTCCGGTCAACGGCAATGTCGTATTTCGCCATATCGAGCACTGTCGAGATCAAACCCGCAGATGTGCTGAAATGCGTCGGATAGGTGATTTTGCTGATATTCGATTGATTATCGAGCGCATACGGCTGCGCAATTATTTTGGAAATTTTTTCGAATCTCTGTTGATGGTTTTCCAAAACAATTCCTTCGGTTAAAAGCGACTCATGAGCGTGGACGAGCTTCCAACCGCCGTTTTGTTTGTTCCAGACAATAGACATTCTCGACGGTCCGTGATTACGCAAAGGCGCATTGGGACGCGTAATTGTTCCGCGTATAATTGACGTTGTTAACGCGGTGTTTCCAAACACCGCCGCTTCAAGATTGTAAACCTGAAAATTCAGTTTAAAACCCGCCTTGATCGCTTCGCGCAATTCCGCTGCATTAACGAATGAAGTTAAAAAGCCGCCTTCGATGGGGAAATTGTTTTGCTGCGGCGCGAGAAAACGCTCGATTTGCTCAACATTGCCGGAATTATAGCCGCTGAAAAGATTCATAACGGCATTCTTTACTTCCGTTTCAGCCGCCGCGTCGGCTCCGGCGGGCGATTTTGTATGCACAATCGGCGGAACATTAGGCGCGGTTTCGTCCATTCCGAGCGGGTCAAGAATATTTGTGATTAAAAGCTCGGCGAAGGATTTTCCCGTCGCTTTTTGAATAACTTTGTCGAGTTCCGCAAAGCGATTTCCGTTATAACGATAAGCCTCGCCCGGAACGCCTTCCGAAGTATGCGAGAGCAAATGTTTGACTCTGATGACACCTTCGCTTTCGAGCGTGATGCCGTATTTTGAAACCGGGTCGTCGAGCTTGATTTTCCCTTCCTGAACAAGCTGCATCACAATTGTCGAGGCAAAAGTCTTGGTCAGCGAAGCCAGATGATAAGCGGTGTTTTCGGTTGCCGGAATTTTATTTTCCAAATCGGCAAATCCGAATCCTTTCGCCCAGATAACCTTTTGGTCCTTGACGACAGCAGAAGATAATGCGGGGATTTTCAATTCCTGCCGGAGATTTTCAAGCAATATTTCAAGCTTCGCAAGCCTGCTTGCGTCTGAAGCCGGCGCAAGCGGCTTTGCCGCGCCTGATTTCACAATTTGGGCGGAAATTGCCTGAGCAATCAGCGAAATAATTAAAAGGCTAAATAAAAGATTTCCGGCTTTTAATTTCATTGTAAATTCCTCCGTTATTAGCTGTTTATCCGCCTTTTATTTGGCAAAAGAGTAATTTGACAAAGTATAAGACAGTTTCAGAAGACTACAAGATATAAGACGTTCAAATCTCAATAATGTTAACGCTTTTTGACTTATTATGATTGAGGTTAAATAATGGTTATTAACTAATCAATATTTATTAGCCGCAATTTTTTCAGCAGTCCGTACTCATCCGGCAACACGGGAGTTTCCAAAATCAGCCTGCGTCTCGCGTCCAATTTTCTCCCGTGATTATTGACGATTTACGAATATACTTGTTTTTATACAGTGCAGCTTTGGTTACGATTTCGCAAAATTGAAAAGCAGCAATTTGATTACTGAACACAACCTTTTGAAAAATATTATAGGAAAAATTCAAGCATTTATGTGTTTTCAAAAGATTTATGTTGACAAAAACCCTAAATTTATTTATCTTTCTCAAGACTTAGACGCTAACTTGGTCTCTTTAGAAGAGTGAATAATTTTTTTAGGGATAGAGAATG
>DASWLV010000163.1:0-4412 GCA_036400075.1 Pyrinomonadaceae bacterium | reverse complement strand
CGGGAAATTGCACATAAACATCGGCAACATCAATGCATTCGCAAATGTTTCCGTCTTTTTCGACTTTTTTAAAAGAATCTCGAATCCGGTCAATTTCCTTCTGGTGCTTATAAATTGGCGAGGCTTCCCAAATTTTGAGCTTTCCGATAATTTCCAATCGAATGCCAAGCTCTTCTGCCGTTAAAAATTGCGGATTCATATTTCGCTCCTTTTTACAATCTTCAATTCCAATCAAAAAGCGATTTGAGCATTTCTTTTGTGCCTGTTTGCCCGGTCAATTCAAGCGCGACGCTTTCGCTGTTTGATTCGACAATCAGTCTAAAATTCAAAAACGGGCAGCATTTTCGCTCAAGATTAATTACATTGACCAATTCCCGCAAAACCGTATCGTCAGCCGCAAAACGATAACTGAAACCGTTTTCGAGTTCCCGGAAATCAATCAAATGCGCCGCGACCTGTCGCAAAACAGTTTCGCGGCGCATTTGCAATTCTTTATCGGTTAAAGCGCAGGCAATCGGGAGATTTTGAGCGTCCATAAATCATTCAGCCGCCGCTTGAGCCGAAGCTCGCCCGACTTGCACGCGAGCCGGGCGCAAAAGACGTTCGCCGAAACGATAACCGCGCGAATATTCCGCCGTCACAACACCGTCCTCGTCAGCCTCGACAATATCAACGGCTTCATGCAATTCGGGATTAAACTGATCGCCGACAGCCATAACCGGCTCGACGCCGACTTGCAGGAGAGCCATTTCAAAACCGTTGACCGTACCTTGCAAACCTGCCAGCAGATTCTGGTCGGGATTGTTTTCCGCCGCGCGGATGGCGAGGTGCAAATTGTCCAAAACCGGCAACAATGTGGTCAGAAAATTAAATTGCCCCTGCATTGCCCGCTGTTCGAGCGTTTTCCGCATTCGCTCGCGCATCTCGGCGGTTTCTCGTTCCAGATTGTTTTTGACTTCTTCAAACTTAGCCTGCACGCCGACGAGCTTGGCTTCGGCGGCTTCGCGGCGGGCGCGCTCTTCTTTTAAAGCATTCTCCAATTTGACGACCTCAGCCGATTTCGTTTCGGCTTTCGGCGTTTCGGCGTTCGGCTGCGCGCCTTCGCCGTTGATATTAATGCGTCGTTTATCGGTGAAGGGAATTTCTTCCGTCATTTCTTCGTCTCTCATTTCTTCGTTAAAATCCTCTTGCTCGGTCATTTTCTTTTTTCGTCTGAATAAATCCATATTTGCTAAAGGTTAATGGTTAATGATGAATTGTGAAATTGCCAAAAAAAGCAAATTACAATTTACCACTAACCATTAACAATTAACCATTAACTAAACCGCCGCAGTCGCCGTAGCTCCATCCGACGTAAACGTCAGCGCGTCGCCGTCAGCAGAAACTTTGACCGTTTCTCCCGCCGCGATTTCGCCGCGCAGCAATTTTACCGCGAGCGGATTTTGAATCAGCGTTTGAATCGCGCGTTTGAGCGGTCGCGCGCCGTAAGCCGGATCATACCCTTCGCGCGCCAACAAATCTTTTGCCGATTCATCCAAAGCAATTTGGATGTTGCGCTCCGCCAGCATTTGCCGCAAACGCTCCAATTGAACTTCGATGATTTGCGCGATTTGCTCTCTCCCAAGCTGGTGGAAAATCACGGTGTCGTCAATCCGGTTTAAAAACTCCGGTTTGAAATTCTCGCGCAAAGTCGTCAACACGGATTCGCGCATTGCCGTTTCGTTGCTCGCATTTAATTGAATGTCACGCGAACCGAGATTCGAAGTCATAATCAAAACGGTGTTTTTAAAATCAACAGTGCGACCTTTTGAGTCGGTCAAACGCCCATCGTCCAAAATTTGGAGCAAGACGTTGAAAACGTCCGGGTGCGCTTTTTCGATTTCGTCAAACAAAACCACCGAATATGGACGCCGACGAACGGCTTCGGTCAATTGCCCGCCTTCTTCGTAGCCGACATACCCCGGCGGCGCACCGATCATTCGCGCGACCGCGTGTTTTTCCATGTATTCGGACATATCGAGCCGAACCATTGCGCGTTCATCGTCGAATAAAAACTCCGCCAAAGCGCGTGCGGTTTCGGTTTTACCGACGCCCGTGGGACCCAAAAAGATGAACGAGCCTACGGGGCGATTCGGGTCTTGGAGACCTGCGCGAGCGCGTCTGACGGCATTCGCCACAGCAATCAAAGCCTCCTCCTGACCGATAACTCTCGTGCGGAGTTTGTCTTCCATTGTCACGAGCTTTTGCATCTCGCCTTCGAGCATTTTTGAAACCGGGATGCCCGTCCAGCGCGCGACGACCTGCGCCACGTCTTCTTCGTCAACTTCTTCTTTGAGCATCACGCCGTCGTTTTGCAGTTCGGCAAGACGTTTTTGCTCGTCGGCAAGCTGTTTTTCCAATGTCGGAATAGTGCCGTACTGTAATTCGGCGGCGCGGTTTAAATCACCCGCGTTGCGCGCCTGATCGAGCTGAATTCTGGCTTGTTCGAGCTGCTCTTTCGCGCCGCGCATTTTGTTGATTTCTTCTTTTTCGGCTTGCCATTTCGCCTTCATTCCCGAAGATTTTTCCTGCAAATCGGCAATTCGTTTTTCGATGTCGGCGAGGCGCGCTTTCGATTTTTCATCGATTTCGCGCGACAAAGCCTGTCGCTCAATCTCTAGCTGAAGAATTTCGCGTTCAAGCTCATCAATTTCCTGCGGCAGTGAGTCAATTTCAATTCTCAGCCGGGAAGCGGCTTCATCAATTAAATCAATCGCTTTGTCGGGCAGAAAACGGTCGGCAATATAACGATTTGAAAGCGTCGTCGCGGCGACAATCGCTGAATCTTTGATTCGTACGCCGTGATGAACTTCGTATTTTTCCTTCAAACCGCGAAGAATCGCAATCGTGTCTTCGACTGATGGCTCGCCAATATAAATTTGCTGGAAACGGCGTTCGAGAGCGGCGTCTTTTTCGATATATTTTTTAAACTCGTTCAAAGTCGTCGCGCCGACACAGCGTAATTCGCCGCGCGCGAGCGCCGGTTTTAACATATTAGAAGCGTCAATTGCGCCTTCCGAAGCGCCCGCGCCGACGAGCGTGTGCAGCTCGTCAATAAACAAAATAATCTGCCCGTGCGCATTTTCGATTTCTTTGAGAACGGCTTTCAAACGGTCTTCAAACTCGCCGCGATATTTCGCGCCCGCCAGCATCGAACCCAAATCCAACGAAACGAGACGCTTGTTGCGCAAAGTCTCCGGCACGTCGCCCGAAACGATTCTCTGCGCCAAACCTTCGACAATCGCGGTTTTCCCGACGCCCGGCTCGCCAATCAAAACCGGATTGTTTTTCGTTCTCCGGGATAAAACCTGAATCGTCCGGCGTATCTCGTCGTCGCGCCCGATTACGGGGTCTAATTTTCCTTCGCGCGCAAGCTCGGTCAAATCTTTGGCATATTTATTTAAAGCCTGAAAATTTTGCTCGGAATTCTGATCAGTGATGCGGACGCCGCCGCGCATTTGTTCGACGGCTTTGTCCAAATCTTCGCGGTTGACGCCGTTTGATTTCAAAATTCTGGCGGCTTCGCTGTTTTTCTCGTCAACAATCGCCATCAGCAGATGCTCAGTCGAGATAAACTCATCTTTCATCGCCTCGGCTTGTTTTTGCGCGGCGGAGAAAATCTGCGATGTGCGCGGACTAAAATATTGCTGCCCGCCCGTGACTTTCGGCAGACGGTTTATCGCCGCAACCGTGTCGTTCATCACGGCGTCGGCGTTTGCGCCGAGCTTTCCGAGAATCGGACGCACAGTTCCTTCGGGCTGACCGAGCATCGCCACAAGCAGATGCTCCGGCTCGACCTGTTGATTCTGGTTGCGTTCGGCAAACTGAGTCCCCGCTTGAACGGCTTCTTGTCCGCGTAATGTAAATTTATCGAATCTCATCTTTAAAATTATGAACTATGAATGATGAACGCGGAATGATTTTTATCATCCCGCGTTCGTTTTTTTACAAATCCTAGCGGAAGATTATTCATCATTCATCATTCCGCATTCATCATTTAAATTAAGCGGAAGCCGATTTGGCTTGCGTGTTAATCTGCTTCGGCTCGCTTTGGCTTCCCGCTTTAATTTCGATTTTGCGCGCCTTGGCTTCTTCGCGTTTCGCCAGCGTTACGCGCAGCACGCCGTTTTCAAATTCGGCGTTGCAGTTCTCGCTCGAAACCGTCGGCGGCAGAGTGAAAGAGCGAGTGAACGAGCCGTAGCTTCGTTCGACGCGATGGAAATTATCGCCCTCGTCTTTCTTCTCGAAACGGCGCTCGCCGTGCAGCGTCAGAACGTTGTTTTCAATCGAAATCTCTACGTTTTCCGGTTTCAAGCCCGGCAATTCGGCTTCGAGAACAATTTGATCCTGGTTCTCGAAAATATCAACGCTCG
>DASWLV010000162.1:0-14286 GCA_036400075.1 Pyrinomonadaceae bacterium | reverse complement strand
GGAAAATCACGGGCGCGGATTTCGAGAGGTTAGCAAATGTTGACGGCTGATTTGGCGATTAATTTCCGGCGCGGCGATAAAATTTATCCGCGTCTTTTGCGCGCGAACGACCAGAATAATTTGCGTGACGCGGAAAATCTGGTTGCGATTTTTGAATCTTCCGTCGGCAAAACGCGGGCGGAAATCGAATCGGAGTTGGAAGAATACGTCGGCACGGGAACGGATTACAAAATCCTGCGCGGGTTGATCAAACTGCTTTTCGACCGAGCCGAATTTCAAACCGCGAGCATCGCCGAACCTATTGAGGTTCGGCGCGCTTTGTTTTTTGCGGCGAAAAATCAGCATCCGGTTTTAACCGACAAACGCGCGGAAGTTTTGGCAGAGGTTGCGGCTGAATTTAATTGTCGCGCGGAGGAAATCGAAAACGCTTTGTATGCGGATTTGCCCGCCGAGCAAAAATTGCTCGAATTTTCTCCGCTGACGCCGCTCGCTCTGGTTGATCGTTATAATCTCGCTCAGGCGCAAGCGCTTTTTTATCGTTGCGGCGAGATGAAAATTTTTGTCGAGCCTCAGACGCCCGCAGCCTACCGCCAAATTTTCGGCGCGATTAAATATTTCAAGCTGATTCATTCAATCGTTGGAAACCCTGCGAACGGTTACGAAATAACTTTAAACGGCGCGGCTAGCGTTTTTCATCGTTCGCAAAAATACGGTATTCAAATGGCTGTCTTTTTGCCGTCGCTTTTGAATTGCCAGAACTGGCGGATGCGCGCCGAGATTGATTTGAAAACGGGTGAGCGCTGTTTTTACGAGCTAACGAGCGAGCAAACCGAATTAAGCTCGCATTACGAAGAAGATTTGGAATATCAAAATCCAATTCACGAGCGTTTGGTTAAAGATTGGGCGAAACAGGATTCCGCTTGGATTCTGGAAACAAACCGCGAAATCGTCAATCTCGGTCGCGCGGCATTTATCCCCGATTTTGTTTTAAAACGCGGCAAAGAAAAAGTTTTTCTCGAAATTTTAGGTTTCTGGACGCCGAACAGTTTGAAAAAACGGCTCGAACAATTCGCGGACGCCGGTTTTACAAATTTCATCATCGCCGCCTGGGAAGAATTGCGCGGAAGCCGTGACGAGCCAGCCAACACGCCCGAAAATGTGATTCTGTTTAAATCAAAGCTCGAACCGCGCGTTCTCGAACAAGCGGCTTTGAGATTAGTAAATAGCGAATTGTAAATCGTGAATAGAAGAATGCAAATTCGTCTTTGCCAATCTGATTTGCCATTGTTTTTTGTTAAAATCTCGGAAAATGTCTAACGAAACGGTCGAAAATTTTATCAGCGAATTTGCCAAAAGTCTCGAAAATCAAACTTTCGTTAAAATGACTTTGGGCAAATACAAAGGCGAGGACGCGCATTTGCAGCGAATTTTGATTCGGCTGGTGGAAATCAAAAAAGGGACGCGGCTGTTTTTTCTCTATCGCTACGACACGCGCGACACAGCGAAAAACTTCGAGTTTGCCGAAGGCGTTTCGATTGTCAGAGATTTGCTCGGACGAGAGTTTTTCGCCGCGCATCTTTTTACCACGGAACACGATTTTCAACTCGACATCGGCAAGAAAAACTCTCGATTAAACGTCGGCAAACCGTCGTTTAAGACAAAACCCGACATCGCGCACAACCGCGAAAAGCAGCATATCGTTGATCCAAACAGCTTCTACCTGCAAGCTCTCGGAATCGCCAGCGAAAAGGGCGAAATCAAAGCGAAACAGGAAGATAAATGGCGGCAAATCAACAAGTTCGTTGAAATCCTCGGCAGCTTGTTTGAAAATTCAAATCTCAAAAACCGCGAAAAACTGAAAATCGTTGACATGGGTTCGGGCAAAGGTTATCTGACGTTTGCGGCTTACGATTATTTTAATAACGTCTTGAAGATTCAAACTGAAGTTGTCGGCGTTGATGTCAAAGACGAACTGATTTCTTTGTGCAACGACATTGCACGGAGCTGCGATTTTCAAAACTTAAAATTCATCAAAGGTTTTATTCGCGATTTCGGGTTGGAAAACACCGACATTTTAATCGCTTTGCACGCCTGCAACACGGCGACCGACGAAGCGATTTATCGCGGCATCCGGGCAAATGCAGAGTTGATTGTCTGCTCGCCGTGCTGCCATCAAGAAATTCGCCCGCAGTTAAAAGCGCCCGACTTGCTCAAAAATGTTCTCAAACACGGCATTTTGCTCGAACGCGAAGCCGAAACTCTGACCGACGGTTTGCGCGCAATGCTGCTCGAACGCCGCGGTTATCAGTCAAAAATCTTTGAATTTATCGGCACGGAACACACGCCGAAAAACAATATGCTGGTCGGAACAAAACACAATCGAACGGTTGACGCTGAAAATTATGAGCGGCAAATCGCCGATTTGAAAAAATTTTACGGCATCCGCGAACAGCATCTCGAAAAATTACTCGACTCTCAAAATTAAAAAGAAGAAAAGCAAATTGCCGTTTCGCAATTTGCTTTTCTTCTGACATAAGCTGTCCGATTTCGATTACTGTTTTCGTGTAATTACATTTGGAGTAGTGTAAACGGTTTGTTCAGAGACGACCTTATAATCCGAAGGCAGCGTAAACAACGAGCGGTCGGGTTCGCTGCGATTGATGTTGGTCATCCGGTAAGTTTGTTCGCCGAAACGCGGGTCACTGTGTTTTGAATAAACAATCATATCCAAATCTTTTGAGAACCAACGCTCATAGACCATTTCAATCGGCTGCTCGTTGCCGATTGAACCGGCTGCAATCGTTGTTACAGTGCGTGTGCCTTCGGCTTGAACGCCATCAAAATCCCGAACACCGAGCGATTCTGTTTTGCCTCCGCCGCCGTTTGCAGTAGTTCCTACGCTGGGCATAAGAACAATGTGGCTTTTCCCGGCTACGGCTGCTTCGACTTGCACCCGTCTCGCTTCGCCCATCGGCTGCCCGTTGACGATAACCGCGCCTTCGATGTTTCTATTCGGAACGCCGAAACGGTGTGCGGTTTTTTCCTTAGAGTCGAGCATATATCGAACTCCAGCGACGGGATCGAAAATGGAAATTGCCTGATGCGATCCGAACAGCGCCATTGAGTTTGAGCCTGAATTTAATACTTCCTCGCGGCGAAAACGTCCTTCGCCGTCGCGGTATAATTTGTGTGTCACGCTGCGCGTTATTTTGTTTCCGTCAGCCAAAGTCTGAACACTTTCGCTGATTGCTTCAGCCGAAAACGGCGCGCCTTTGACAGTTTTGGTCGAGCTGGAAGCGATAATCTCAGTCGCCACTTTAGCGCCTGTCGCTCTGGTTACGGTTGCCGTTCTCGCTTCCTGCGCCGGGGCAATTGCCGCGCAAGAGAGTATAAAAATAGAAGCTGCAATTGAAAATTTCATCTTTTTTTCTCCTGATTTAGATTAATAATTTATTTGACCAGTCTAATCGCTCGTGCTACGCCATCGGAGCCGACGAGCAAATCGGTTTTGATTTTTTCGCTTTCGTTTTCGGTTTGCACTGCGACGCCCAAAGCGAGCAGGCGCGCGCGCGACATCTCGACGCGGACGATTTGCGATTCTTCATTCGCCAAATTTCCGGCGTATGTCAGAGCCATAAAAGGCTCTTCCCGTTGATTTTCAAATTTCTGCGGTAAATTTCTTTTCTTTTGCGCAGGCTTTGCCAAAATCTGCGGATTGTTTTTCGATTTTGCCTTTTTCACCGACGCAATCTGGCGCGGTTGGAATTCATTTTTCGGCATTTCTGCGATTTGCGGCAGAACATTTTCGGGCTGTTTCTCGACCGGAGGCGCTGTAAATTGTTTTTCTTCAATCACAGGTTGCTGTGCCATTTCAGGCGAGTTTGAAAAACGGATGAACATTGCCGCCGCGCCGACAATCAAAATAGCGATGGCGGCAAACGCCAAAACGGATTTTTGCCAATTCCAAAATTGAAGATTCGGCAAAGCGAAAACATTTTTAACTTTCGTTTCCCGGCGAGATTCTTCCGTCTTGATATTTGCTCTGACGCGCTCGAAAAGCTGCGGCGCGGCGGCGATTTTTTCAATCTCGGCGTCGGACAGCTTTCCGGCGCGGAGCAATTTGCGCTCGACAATTTTTAGCTTTTCGTCTTGTAAATCTCGCTTTTTCATCGCTGTATTAATGACGTTTGCCGCGCCCGGACGGTTACAAAAATTTTCTCAGAATCTTTCGCAGAGCGTGGCGCGCCCGGTGCGCTTTGACTTTGACTTTTGAATTAGACCATCCGGTGATTTCCGAAACTTCCGCCACGGTCATTTCTTCGGCATCAAGCATTTCCAAAACTGCGCGGTCTTCGGCGGCGAGCCGCGAAAGCAGTTTTTCGGCTAAATCGCGGTTAATAAAATCGTTTTCAGCACCGTTTTCGCCGCATAAAGTTTCGAGCAAATCCGATTTTTCATCCGTCTCCAACTCCGAAAAAAAGTTTTCCGCTTTGCGCTTCCGGCTTCGCAAAACGTCGAGCGACGCGTTTGTCGCCGTGCGCGCGAGAAAACCCGGAAGCGACGAATTGCCATCGGCGCGAAAGTTTTTCAGCTCAAAATAAACTTTGGTAAATGTGATTTGAATGATTTCTTCGATTTCGGCGGGCTGGCGGAAAAACCGCGCGGCGACGCGGGCTACGAGTCGTTTATGACGGTCGAAAATCTGTTCAAACGCGGTTTCATCGCCCGCCAAAACTCGCTCGACAAGATTTTTGTCGGAGATTTCGACGCTGCTTTCGCCGCTTTTTTCGGTGCCAAGCGCCCAAATTTTGTTGTGGAATGTCGTCGTCAATTTCAATTCCGTGAATTTCACAAAGTTGAGAACTGCTTTAAGGACGAACGGCGAGCGAAAAAGGTTACAAAAATTTCAGAGCTTGTTTTGAGTCCTCAGCGGAAATGTTGAATGCAAAATCACCAAATAAAAAAGACCGCCGCTTTGTTCGCAAAGCGGCGGTCAAATTCTTACAACCAAACAGAGGAAGGATTAGCTCAAAAATCCTTTGAATTTCGAGGCGCTTGCCGCATAGCCCGGAAACAGTTTCGACAAATCTTTCGCGGCGAAATGTCTGGCGGCGACTTCGCCGAAAACGTCTCGGAAATCGGTCGTCACATCGAGATCGCGTCCTTCATAGAGCTTATCGTTGGATAAACCTTTCCAATTTCCATAGATTTTGCCGCCTTTGATTGAGTTTCCGATAACGAACATTGCATTGGCGTGTCCGTGGTCGGTTCCGCGCGTGCCGTTTTCGCGCGCCGTGCGACCGAATTCGGACATTGTTAAAATTACGACATCATCCATTTGCTCTTTGCCCAAATCGGCGACAAAAGCAGCAATGCTGGTAGAAAAATCGCGCAGAAGATTGGCGATTTGACCGCGCGACGAGCCTTCGTTGGCGTGCGTGTCCCAGCCGTTCGATTCGGCAAAAGCGACTTCCAAACCGACTCCGGCTTTAATAAGCTGTGCGATTTGTCTCAAAGAATTTCCAAGCGCCGAATTTGGATAAACCGCTCCGTTCGCAGGTTTGTATTGCGCCGGATTCGACTTTTTCAACATATTAATTGCCTCAAAAGTCTCTTTTCCGGTGTCGCCTAAATTGTCGCCGCCCACGGTTTGCGCGTAAATCGCCTCGAAACCGCCCTGCACCGAAGGAGTGTAATTTCCGGCGCGAATGGCGAAATCGTTTAAATTCGTCATCGCAACGGAAGGCGCTTTGCCGTAGAGCGAGCGCGGAAGCTGCGAGGTCATCGCCACGGCGCGAAACGGCGTCGCATTTTTCTCATTCGTATTTTGCAAAATGCGGTTGAGCCAGCCGTCGCGCGTGGATTTGACGCCCGGCGTTCCGGCTTCCATATAATCCTGCGCGTCAAAATGCGAGCGCGTATTGTCGGGCGAACCGGCGGCGTTGACAATCGCCAGACGGTTTTCTTTCCACAGCGATTCAAACGGTTTCAGAGCCGGATTGAGACCGAAAAAACCGTCCAAATCAATCGCGCCGTCTGTCTGATTCGGTTTTTGAACGGCAATCGTCCGCCGCAAATTGTAATATTCGCTGTCGCCGTAAGGAACGACCGCGTTTAAACCGTCCATCGCGCCGCGCTGAAAAATCGTCACCAAAACTTTGCGCCGCCCGTTTCCGTTTTTTAAAGATTGCGCGTTTGCCGCAAATTCGTGAAGAAACTGGGGCGAGGCTGCCATCAATCCAAAGCTCGCCAGAGCCGCGCCGCTCGATTTAAGGAATAATCTTCTCTCCATTATTTAATGTCTCCAAAATAACTAACCAAAATCATTTGCCGCTTGTTTAGACGCACGCGGTCGGCGTTTGGTCAGTTTTTTTTGAAGAAAGTTGCCGCATTAAACACGAATCAAGGCTTTTTGCCTTCGTGCCAGGCGGGTTTGAAATCCGAATTAACCAGCCATTGAATCGGCTTAATCATTGAATTAATGGCGCGCGTCATATGGTTGAAATCAATTGTTTTCAGCTCATCGCTCGCGCGGTGATAATCGGTGTGCAAACCGAAGCTCGAAACGGTGTGTGCGACGATACCTTGTCGGGCGAGCGTGTAATTGTCCGAACGCTGGAAGAAATTTTGGTCGGGATGCGGATCGGCAACTAATTTTGCGCCTTGTCTGGCGAGTTCCGCGCCCAGATTTGAACGGTCGTAGCCGGTTAGCCAAAGCTGCTCCGCCGCGACTTTTGCGTCCGGGCGTCCGAGCATTTCAAATTGCAGATTGGCAATCAATTTATCTTTCGGAAACGGCAGTGTGTCCACAAAAAATCGTGAACCGAAACCGCCAGCTTCTTCGCTCCCGAAAAAGGCGAAATAAACGGTGCGTTTCGGCTGTTTGCCGCTTGCCAGCACGCGCGCCAACTCCAAAACCGCTACACAGCCCGAAGCGTCATCGTCCGCGCCGTTAAAGATTTTATCGTCGCCCGGCGCGTTTTGCCGGACGCCGAGATGATCCATATGCGCGCTAAGCAATACGACTTCCGATGCGAGTCTGGCGTCGCTTCCCGTCAATTTACCCACTGCGTTCCAGGTTTGCTGCGTTTGCGGCGCGGCAAGCTCGCCTTTGATTTCGATGTTTGTGCCGTCGGCTATTTGCGACAGTGAGTTGGCAGCATCTTTGTTAACAACAATTAAATTGAAAGAATTTCCGGTGCTGCCCGAAATTGTGGTGAAAGATAAATTTCGCCTAGCTGGATTTTCCCATTGCGCGCGCCATTGCGGAGTTTCTTCGACGATAACGGCTTTTGCGCCGCTGGCGGAAATCGCTTGAAGCTTTTGATTCAAGTTTTGCGCCGCGTCGCCTTCGCGCAATCTGACGAATGCGATTGAACCGGCTTGCGGTTTTTCGTCTGAGTTGATCTTTTGCAGACTGCCGCTGATTCGCGGCGCGGCGATTCGCAAAACAATCATCTCCTTGCCGTGTTCCAAAATAACCGTCGAGCCGTTGGCGGAATAGCTCAGTTTTGGAGCGGCGGCAAAGCTGTTGCGCGTGATGTTGACGGTTTGAATGTAAGTTCTGCTGCCCGAAGCGTCCGCATCGCCCGCCGGTTCAATGCCGAATTGCTGCAATTGCGAAGCGATGTATTGCCCGGCAAGCAGTTCAAACTGCGTCCCGCTGCCGCGTCCCTGAAGCGCGTCGCTTGCCAGAAATTCCATCTGCGCGCGGACGTTTCGTTCTTCGAGCGGCAAAACGGTTTTGCTTGTCTTTTGGGCGACGCCGGAGTTAGCGATTGTCAGTAAAAGAGCGAGGACAAAACAGATTCTTTTCAAATTCATTAATTTCATTGATTCCCGGAAAATATTGTTAAATTTAAACTGCAATTTATCACAAAATTGCCGCACAAAGTTTTCTTCGTCAGGAATTACCAAAAATGTGTAGCTGCAACTGTCAACTGTCAACTGTGAACTATAAACTGTCTTGCACCAAAAAAGGTTTTCTGCAAGACAGTTTATAGTTCACAGTTGACAGTTTATAGTTTGCCTTTTTTATTTTTGTGAATTTCCTTTTTATGATTATCTCGCCAAACTCGTGTTGATTTTTTGGATAAATTCGTCAATCTTGTTGTTTTCAATCCAGCGCGCGACAATTACCAAATCGTTTTCCGGGTCAATGTAAATGATGTTTGTGCCGTTGCCGAGGTGTGCGAAAGCCGAAGCGGGCGCGCTCGGATAAAGTTTTTTGTCGGTGTTGAGATACCAGTTCATAAAACCGTAGGTCGGCTGAACGGGAGTCGGCGTTTTCGCTTGTTTGATAAATTCCGGCGAGAGAATTTGTTTATTCCGCCATTTGCCGTTGCGCGCCGTGAGCAAACCGAAACGCGCCATATCTCTGGCGGAAATGAACATTCCGCCGCCCCAATGCCCGCCGCCGCTGACCGATTGAACGATGTTTCCATCCAAAATGACGAACGAATTTTCGTAACCGTTCCAGCGCCAGGTGTTTGAAGCGCCGATTTCATCCATCACGTTTTCTTTCAGAACTTGCGGCAAAGGTCGCCGCCAGACGTTCAGAGCCGCGAGCGCGAGGACGTTGACGCGGACATCGTTGTATTCGTAAGCAGCGCCGGGTTCGTTTCGTTTGCGGTTGAGCCAGTTGTTGGCGTCTCTGTCCGGTCGGTCAGCCCAATCGGGTTTGCCCCAGAGCGTGCCTTCCCAATCGCTTGTTTGTCTCAAAAGATGTTCCCAGGTGATTTTGCGGTTATGCTCTGTTTCAAAAAGCTCGATCAAGCGAGATTTGCCGAAGTGTTCCGCATTGTCGAATTTTTCGCTGCCATTAGAAACCAGAATCGGTGCTGAATAATTTCGCGCCGGGTCTTGCAGACTTCTAATCAATTTTCGGTCAAACGCCAGACCGACGACAGTCGAGACAAAGCTTTTCGTCACGCTGAAAGTCATATCAACGCGGTCGGGCGCGCCCCATTCGGCGACGATGTAGCCGTTTCTGAGAATGATTCCGGTCGCGTCGCCGCGTTCTTTAAACGCTCCGATGGCTTCCCCGAAAGGCTCGCGCCCGAATGTTTGATAATGCGCGAGTTCGAGATTGCGCGGAGCTTTCGATTCGTTGGCGACCGCGAAATCAATCGCTTCTTTAAGCCGGGCGGCATCCATTTTCGCCGCTTCCGGCGAGCGTTTTTCCCAGGCGTCGCCAGTCGGCGGATAATAATTTGATTGAGAAAAAACGCCGCTGCTAAAAGCGAAAGCAAAAATGAGCGCGACGAGAAAACGGCTGGTTATGTTTTGGACAAAATTATTGTTTTTCATATCTTCTGCGACAAGAAGTTTAATTTACCTTTGAATGGCGCAAAAGTCTTGTCCTCGATTTGAGCAACAAGATGAAAATTAATCTTAATTTGAATCCGCTTATACTTATTTCAGATGATGTGTCGTGTGTTCGGTCACGGAAGAAAAGAGTTTATTCGGCTGCGGCGCGTTTAGCTCGTCGGTTCGCGCTATTTCTGCGTCAAGTCCGCGTTGGTTTTCGGCATCGTTTGATTTATCGGGCAGAGTATTTTTCGGAACTGTAAAAAGCATCGCGTTCAGAATCAGACTCAAACCGATGAAAAAGACCACGATTCCTGCTCCGACCAAAATCAGAACTCCTTTGTCGCTCATTAAAAAGCTGGCAAGCGTAAATCCGATTGACGCTCCAACGCCGATAGAAGCGCAAACTACGCCTTTTCTGATCCGCCGCATACGCTTTTCTTCGGGTGATTCCAGAAACTTTTCGATATGCGGCAGCACGTCTTCGGCGACTTTTTCCAAATCGCGGGCTGATTTCATCTCACGAATCTTGCTCGCAATCGCGCGCCCGATTTCATCCCGCGCGAAAACCGCCGAGGTCGTGATGTTATCGGGTTTTTCTATCGCAGTCCGAATAATGCGCAGCTCGATTCCGCACGCCCGACAAAACTGATTTGGTTGCGTTTCTTCCAATCCGCAGCTTGGGCAAAACATATATTTGAAAAATCTCCGTTGCTGGAATTTCGGTTTTTGAGTCAATCAAAAAATCATACGCGCGAATGCCGAATTAGTTCGCGGGCGCAAAATTGTTTTGGTTTTCGGAAGTAAAATTTACCGCCGCGCCGATTTGCTGTAATTTATTAAGAGAGAAACACGAAGATTGACGGAGACATTTAAAAAAGATGAGTAACGAAGTGACGGTCGCCGACGTTTTTCGGCGCGCGAAAGCCATCAGACAGGGAAATCCGAACGGCGATTTTAAACAAGTCACACAACAGCTCGCAGGCGAATTTGCGGGCAAACCTATGCCGCCGGTTTATAATTTGACGATTCCCGAACACGACGATCTTGTGCCGGAAGAAGATTGGTCTGCCGGTTTGCCGATTGTGATGCGCGGCATTCAAAACGACGATTGGACAGAAATCGCGCTCGGAATCGTCATTTGTCTCGAACAAATCGAAAATTTTCAAAAAGAAAGCGGCGCGGAACAAGGCAAACGCTGGCACGACCGTTCAAAAGGCATCGGCGAGCAAACGAAGAAAAGTTTGGATAAATGGCTGCCCGACGATTTAATGCGAATTGCTGAGCGCTCGCAAAAAAGGTAACGATTAATATTTGCCATAGAGACACGGATGCACGGAGATTTTTATTATTTTTCTCTGTGTCTCCGTGTCTCTGTGATTTAAATTTCTCGTGATTAGAGAACCGAGAGACGCTGCGGCGGTTGTTTTGTTAAAACACGGAACGAGCGCGGAAAATCCTCAGATTTGCTGTGTCAAACGCCACGCGAATTTGAGTTTTCTGCCCGGCTGGCACGCTTTTCCCGGCGGTAAGCTCGAAAAATCGGATTACGAAACGGCGGTTGAAAGCTGCGCGGACAAAGACCTCGCCGCGCTGATTGTCTGCGCGGCACGCGAAGCGTTTGAAGAAACCGGAGTTCTGCTCTCGAAAGGCGGCGACAAATTAACGAGAGGGCAGCGCGCTTCTTTACACGACGATTTATGTTCGGGCAGAGAAACTTTTGCCGAAATTCTCAAAGGCTGGGATTTGTGGCTCGATGCCGGAGATTTCCAATTTGTCGGGGCATGGACGACCCCGCCGTTTTCTCCCGTCCGTTTCAATACGCGCTTTTTTCTCGCCGTTTGCCCGCCGAAGCAAACGCCTTTTGCCGCCAGCGGCGAGCTTGAAACAGTTGAATTTATCCACGCCGGAGTTGCTCTGAAAAAATGGCAAAACGGCGAAATTTTGTGCGCGCCGCCGATTCTCAATACTTTTCGCGTTATCGGCGGCGAAAATCCGGTTGAAAAATTGCTCTCCTTAGCAAAAATCGAAGGCGAGCATCCGCGCAAAATCGAATTCAACCCGCGTTTTACCTGTTTTCCCCTAAAAACCAAAACTCTGCCGCCCGCGACGCATACCAATTGTTTCGTGGTCGGACGCCGTGAATTTGTTGTCATAGATGCTGCCGCACGAGAAGAAGCGGAACAAAGGGCGCTGCACGAATTCATTGATCCGATTGTTGAGCGCGGCGGCATTTGCAAAGGAATCATCGTTTCGCATTTTCATCAAGACCACACGGGCGGCGAAATCGCTCTCAAAAAACATTTGCGCGAAAATTTCGATCAACAAGCGCCGCTTTTAACACATCGCGCGACGGCGGAAAATTTGCCCGAAATCGAATTTAACGGCTTTTTGAATGACGCCGACAAGTTCAATTTAAAAGACGAAAACGGCGCGCAATTCAAACTCGAAACGCTTCACGCGCCAGGTCACGCTCGCGGGCATCTTTGTTTTTACGACCGTGAAATGGGATTTTTATTATCGGGCGATAACGTCATCGGCGCGGGTTCGGTTTTGATTGCGCCCCCTGAAGGCAATATGCGCGATTATTTAAATTCGCTTGAAAAAATGCGTGATTTGCCGAATCTGCGTTTCCTATGCGGCTCGCACGGTTCGGCGCTGGCGAATGCGCGTGAAAAAATCGAAAATTATATCCGACATCGGTTGATGCGCGAGCAAGAGATTTTGGAAGCATGGAAAACAGGCGCGCGAACGCCGCGCGAAATTGTCGAGCGAGTTTACACCGACGTTAAGCCCGAGCTTTGGTTATGGGCGGAAAAATCGGTCGAAGCTCATCTCGAAAAATTGCAAGCCGACGGCTTGTTGATTGTTAACGGTTAATTGTTATTTGCTCCGTTTGTAAAATTGCAGTCAACGATTAATTATTAACAATTAACAAATTTATGAAAATTCATTCGATTTCAGTTCCGACTCCTTTTTACGTCGGCGATACCAATGTTTATCTGATTGCGGAAGACCCGTTGACGATTGTTGATGTCGGACCGAAAACCAAAGAAGCTGCCGCCGCTCTGCGCGAAGGTTTGCGAAAACTGGGTTTTAGATTTTCCGACATCCGGCGGATTTTGCTTACGCACGCTCACGAAGACCATTGCGGTCTGGCAAAACAGGTGCGCGACGAAGCGAAAAACGCGGAAATTCTCGTTCACAACTGGGAAACCGGGCATCTTTTTGGGCGTTCGGGAAGAGCCGAAGACCGCAATTTGATGTTTCGCGCCGGAGTTCCCGACGAAGTTTCGACCGAGCTGGAACAGCTTTACGGCGGAATCGCGCTTCTGACCGACGCGCTCGAAGATAATGAATTTTCCGAGCTGCACGACGAAATGGAGCTTGAATTTGAAAGCGGCTGCCTGCGCGTTCTGCACACACCCGGACACACTCCCGGTTCCTGCTCTTTTTTGCGCGAAGCAAACCGCACGATTCTCGCCGGCGACTGCGTTTTAAAACGCATCACGCCAAACCCGATTCTCTCGCCCGATCCGATAAATCCCGAAAAACGCTTTCAATCTCTCGGCGAATTTCTGGTCAGTCTGGCGCGCCTCCGCAGCTTTGCCCCGACTCTGGTTTTGGGCGGACACGGCGAGCCAGTTCACGATTTCGAGGAAATCTTTAACCGTTACGTCCGCGCCATCAACGAACGTCAAACGCGCATTTTAAATTTAATTGGAAAACAAGGCGCAACCGCCTGGGAAATCGCCCAAAAACTTTTTCCCGATGCGATTGACCGCGATGTGCATCGTTTTCTGGCGATTTCCGAATCAATCGCGCATCTCGACTACGCCGAAACGGAAGGCAAAATCATGGTTGAATTAAAAGATGGAGTAGAGTTTTATCGAAAACTATAATTACGAAATTGAACAATCTGATAGATAAAAAGATACAAACTCAAAGGATGAGCGTGTCGTCTTTCTACCTAAAATAGCACTCAACATTAGCTTTGAACGTACTATTTGCTTGTTTTTGTGCCTTTCCAAACTGTTCCGTCTGCATATTCTATTCGTACAATCCGGGCATTTTTATAGGGGGAAGTAGTCATACTATACACAGCCTTCTTCAATCGTAATGATTCTCCGGGAAGAATGTTTGTCCGATTGCGAATCGTGTAAACACGTGCTAAATCGGTTTTTGCAGCGTCTCTGTATAAAATGTACTCCCAAGTCACGGATTCTACTGTTTTTGTGCCGGTGTTATGGAAAAGCGCTGATCTTTCTTGAACAATCCAATTTGTTGTTCCCTTTGAACCTGTAATATTGTCTTTAGCAAATAGCTGGATAGGCGGACGAAATCTAGCATTTACGTCGTAAGTAAACTGAGGATCGGATACTTCCAAATCGGGTGGTTTTTGGGCAAAACCTAAAACGGGTGCGATGAACAACACTAAAACCGAAACGACCATAATTCCGATTTGCCTTTTCAATTCACTATTCCTCTGCATAAGTTCCAGCCTCCATTGTTTTTAACTGTAACTCTAATTTCAAATCCGGGCTTTGATTATACTAATCTTCCAGGTTAAAACCAAACAATTTTTAAGCGATAACGTTCTCGCATTTTTGCGCAATAAAAGTTTAATTTTCGGAGAAGTGACGTTGTAGTTCTTGAACTATGAAATCTAGACGGTTCTCTTTTCCGGTAAAAATCTCGCTTGCCGGATAAATCACTAAGACGTCAATCAGCCGCGGATTGATTTCCATAAAGCCGGAAATAACTGTAAAACGGTTGGCACCCGTCAATTTGCATTTTCTCTGTTTTGTTAATACAAATAAAGGCTAAAAAAAACAGGGATTTGACGGCAGGGGCAAAAACTCGTTACCTTTTCTTAAATCGAAAAAAGCAGTTTTACGAACAGAATTTTAAAATGGACGCTAATCAATTAGAAAATTACAAAAAACAACTTTTAGAGCAGCGCGACCGGCTTGTCGG
>DASWLV010000161.1:0-30304 GCA_036400075.1 Pyrinomonadaceae bacterium | reverse complement strand
ATTATCGCGCTGACCGCGACCGCCGACAAACTTGTTCGCAAAGACATCATCGAGCGTTTGAATCTCAAAAACGCCGAGCTTTTTGTTTCGAGCTTTAATCGCCCGAATATTTTTTATCGCGTCGAGCCAAAACGAAATTCTTATTCTCAGCTTCTTGATTATCTCGCCGAGCGGCGCGATCAGAGCGGGATTATTTATTGTTTGAGCCGCAATTCGGTCGAGAGCTTAGCCGAAGATTTACGCGGCGAAGGTTTTGAGGCGCTGCCCTATCACGCCGGACTCGAAAAGGAAAAACGCGACCGGCATCAGGAATTGTTTTTAAAAGACGAAGCGAAAATCATTGTGGCGACAATCGCTTTCGGAATGGGAATTGATAAATCAAATGTGCGTTTTGTCGTGCATTTGGATTTGCCCAAAAACGTCGAAAGTTATTATCAGGAAACCGGCAGAGCCGGGCGCGATGGTTTGCAATCGGAAGCGTTGCTGTTTTTTAGCTGGGCTGATGTCAAAAAACTAAAAGACTTCGCCGCCGTCGAAGGCAACCGCGAGCAGTCGGAAATAATGCTCAAAAAGCTGGATTTGATGGGCAAATTCGGCGATTTGAAAGCCTGTCGCCGTAAATTTCTGCTCAGCTATTTTTCGGAAGATTTAACCGAAAATTGCGGGCACTGCGACAATTGCGGGAAAGAATTTGAGACGTTTGACGGAACGATCATCGCGCAAAAGGCTCTGAGCGCGGTTTATCGAACGGGGCAGCGCGTCGGAATCAATTATCTGATTGATTTTCTGCGCGGCTCGAAATCGCAAAAAATCTGGGAGCAGCATAAACAACTCAAAACTTACGGAGTCGGCGCGGACGTTTCAAAACAAAACTGGTTCGATTACTTTCACGATTTAATCAATCAGGGATATTTGGCGCAAAAGGAAAAAGACAATTATTCAATCATCGTTTTAACCGACAAAAGCTGGGACGTTTTGCGCGGAAACGAAAAGGTCGAGTTAATCAAAGTCACGGTCAAGGAAGATAAAGAAGATAAAAAATCATCGCTCGTGGCGGAAACATCGCACGAATATTTCAAAGATTTATTCGACGAATTACGACGGATTCGGGCGGATTTCGCGCGCAGCGAAAACGTCCCGCCGTATGTCGTTTTTTCGGACGCAACGCTGGTCGAAATGGCGACCTTTCTGCCCCAAACACTGGCTGAAATGCGGAAAATTTCGGGCGTCGGCGATTTGAAATTGGAGAAATACGGAGCTGATTTTCTCGAAGTTGTCAGAGAATATTGCGTCGTCAACGGTCATTCATCGCGGATTGATTTAAAAACGCCGAAGCACGAGCGAAAGAAGCGCACAAAACGCGACGAAAACGGCGACGACACTTACAACATTTCGCTAAAAATGTTTCGCGGCGGAATTCCGGTTGATAAAATCGCGGCTCTGCGCGGAATGTCGAAAAGCACTGTTGAAATGCATCTTTTGCGATTTATCCCGACCGGCGAAATCAGGCTCGAACAGATTGTTTCGGCAGGTAAAATCGCCCAAATCAAAAACGCCCTTCTGCGATTTAACGAAAGCGGCGCTTTGTCGCCCGTCAAAGAATTTTTAGGCGATGATTACAGCTATGGTGAAATCCGCGCTGTTTTGGCGGCAATGTACGCGGGCGAGCAAATTTAATCGAATCAGAACCGAACGCAGTCAAACGCTTTCGCGTCACTTGTCAATTTAGGCAAACGACGTGAAAATGTGCATAATGGATTTTCTTACCACATTATAAATTCTGGAGATTTTTTCAATGAAAATCGGATTACCGAAAGAAATTAAAGACAATGAATACCGCGTCGGGCTGACGCCCGCCGGAGTGCGCGCGCTGACCGATGCCGGACATACGGTTTACGTGGAAAACAAAGCGGGCGAAGGCTCCGGCTTTGAAAACGCGCTTTATGAAAAAGCGGGCGCGACGATTTTGGGAACAGCCGACGAAGTTTGGCAAACGGGCGATATGATCGTTAAAGTCAAAGAACCGATTGCGCCCGAATATCCGCGAATGCGCGAAAATCAACTGCTTTTTACTTATCTGCATCTAGCGCCCGAATTTGAATTGACCAAACAAATGATGGAGCGCAAAGTGACGGGCGTCGCTTACGAAACCATCACTGATAAACACAATCGTTTGCCGCTTTTGACGCCGATGTCCGAAGTTGCGGGCAGAATGTCGGTTCAGGTCGGCGCGACTTATCTCGAAAGAATGAACGGCGGGCGCGGCATTCTGCTCGGCGGCGTTCCGGGCGTTCCGGCGGCAAACGTAGTCATTATCGGCGGCGGCATCGTCGGCACGGAAGCGGCGAAAATGGCTGTCGGACTCGGCGCAAAAGTTATCATTATTGATAAAAACCTCGACCGTCTGCGCGAATTGGACGACATCTTTTTGTCGAAAGTTCAAACTCTGGCTTCGTCGCGCTACGCGATTGAAGAAGCCATTTCGCACGCCGATTTGGTTATCGGCGCGGTTTTGATTCCGGGCGCTGCCGCTCCGAAACTGGTCACGCGCGAAATGTTAAAACTTATCCCTAACGGCGCGGTTTTAGTTGACGTTGCAGTTGACCAGGGCGGTTGTTTTGAAACGACCAGACCGACGACGCACTCGAACCCGACCTTCTACGAAGAAGGTGTGCTGCATTACTGCGTGGCGAATATGCCGGGCGCTGTGCCGCGCACTTCGACTTTTGCGCTTACGAACGCGACTTTGCCTTATGCCGTGGATTTGGCTAACAAAGGCTTTGAGGGCGCGATTGCTGCGGATTCGGGCTTAAAAGAAGGCGTCAACACTTACGCCGGAAAATGCACTTATGAAGCAGTCGCGGTTTCGCAAAACATCGAATACACGCCGCTCGACAGCCTGCTCGACGGCGCGTCAACGGCAGCCACAAGTTAAGATTTAGTCGCGAAATAACACGAAATAACACGAAAAGGATATAAAATATTTTATATCCTTTTCGTGTTATTTCGCGGCTATTAAATGAGATTTGAAATTTAATGGGAAACTGCGAGCAAGCCTGAGATGGTTTCGAGCAATTCTTCCTGCAAGCGCGACGATTTGAGCAAATGAGCGTCGGCTTCGCAATCGGATTCCGATTCCATACCGCTCATCATCACGAGCCGCATATTTTGCCACATCGGATTGGCGCGGAAAATTCGACACAATTCGAGACCGGAAAGATTCGGCATAATCGCGTCAATCACGGCGAGATCGAATTTTTGAGTTCCGGCGGCTTGCATCGCCTGTAAACCGTCTTCCGCCGCGACGACTTCGTAGCCCGCGCGTTTTAAAACGACTTCCAGAAGCCGGCGCATCGCGGCATCGTCTTCCGCCAGCAAAATGCGCGCTTTCGTCGCCGTTTCATCGTTTTGAGCATCGGTTTTTACCGGATTCGATTCTTCGTCTCGCACAGTGTTATTCATAAAGCCGCTTCAATCGCAGGCAAAGTGGGGAAAGCTTTGAACCTTTGAAGGTTAAAAACGTTTTTAATGTTTGTCAATGTCGCGGCAAACATTTGACTCAAAATTTAGCAGCCGCCGCTCGCATTTTCGCATCTACTCCGTTTCGGTTAAAATCAAACAGGTAAAAAAATGTACGAATTTGCAGTCACGCCAGCCGTTACACAGTTACGGCGTCCCGGAGTTTTGATTACGGACGTTGCCGCCGGAAGTCTCGCCGAAGAATTGGAGCTTCAATCAAACGACCGGATTGTTCGCGTCAACGGTCGAACCGTGCGCGATTACCTCGATTTTCGCTTTCAAACCGCAGGCGAAACCGAGCTTACCTTGCAAGTCAAAAAGCCGAACGGCGAAACCTGGGAACTGGAAATCGAGCGCGATGAAGGCGAAGATTTCGGTCTGGAATTTGAGCAAATCGCGCCGCGCCAATGCGCGAACGAATGTTTGTTCTGTTTCTGTAAAGGCAATCCGGCGGATGCTCGCCCATCGCTGTTCATCCGCGATGAAGACATTCGCCTCTCGTTTCTCTACGGCAATTACACGACTCTTTCTTCAATTACGCCCGACGAAATGAATCGAATCATCGAACAGCGTCTCTCGCCGCAATACGTTTCGGTTCACGCGACGGATTTAAAAGTTCGGGCGTATTTGCTCGGAGTTGACGAAAAACGCGCCGATATTTCCGGGAAATTAAAAAGATTATTAGACAACGAGATCGAAATTCACGCGCAAGTCGTTTTATGTCCCGAAATCAACGACGGCGCGATTTTGCAGAAAACCGTCCAGGATTTGGCGGCGCATTTTCCCAAAATTTCGAGCGTGGCGATTGTCCCGCTCGGTTTGACCAGATACAACACCGACAATCGTTTAACCGCCGTCACGCCGGAATTCTGCCGCCGCACGATTCGGGAAATTGAGCCTTTGCAAGCCGAATTTCAAACAAAATTCGGCGAAACGTTCGCTTTTCTGGGCGACGAAATTTATCTCAAAGCCGGTTTGCCGATTCCATCGCGCAAACATTACGGCAATTATCCGCAAATCGAAGACGGCATCGGAATGGTGCGCGCTTTTCTGAATAAATTTGAAAATCTCTGGCGCAAATTAAAGAAAAAACCGCTTGCGCCCGAACAAGCGCGAAAATTAAACGGAACGATTTTCACGGGCGAAATGTTCGCGCCCGTAATGACGCGTATAGTTGAAAAAACAAACCGGGAAACCGGAACGCGCCTTTCGGTCAAAGCCGTCAAAAACGAATATTTCGGTGGCGACGTAGCCGTCGCCGGATTGTTGACGGGCGCTGATTTTCTGCGCGTCAAAGATGAGGTCGCCGGAGATTTCGCCATTCTCCCGTCGCACGTTTTAAAGTCGGACGAATCAATTTTTCTGGACGGAATGACCTTTGCGGAATTTCAAAAAGAATTTCAAACGCCAGTTCATCTGCTCGACGCCGCTGGTTTGATAAATATGATTGAAACCGCCGACATAGAAACCGCGCACGACGCAAATTTCGACGTTTTCAACCCACGCAACCGTTTTATCGGACATCCGCAAAATGCTTGAAAAGCTATCAAAAACAATTATCCGGCGACAACTGCCGACCGTTGAGAGGCATCTTTAAAACGTCGGATTACACGCCGTTTATTGAGTGAATTTTGGAGTTTGAAATGAATAAATTAACAGCTTTTATCGCCGCTTTCGCGCTGCTTGCGGCAAATTTTGCAGCCGTTTTTGCCCAAAACGCAACAGCCAAAAACGCCGCGCCAGCCAATGATCTGGTCGCTTTGCTGCCCGCATCGGACATTGTTGCGCTAGCAGATATGCGCCGTTTAACGACGGACGCGCTGCCGCAGATTTTGGCTTCAAAACCGGCGATGCTTGCCGAGATAAATCAGCACCTTGACGCTTTTAAAGCCAAAACCGGGATTGACGTGCGCCAGTTTGAGCGCGTCGCCCTCGGCGTCAAATACGACCGCGCCGTCGCCGGAAAAATTGATTTTGCGCCCGTCGCCGTGACGCGCGGAAATTTTAACGCCGCCGGATTGCTCGGCGTTGCGAAAATTGCTTTGAGCGGAAAATACCGCGAAGAAAAAATGGGCAGCCGGAATCTGCTCGTCGTTTCATTAAAAGATGTCGCCGCGCAGATGCCGCAGTCGAAAGATGCGGCAAAAGGCGATAAAATGTCGCAAATCATCGCCAAATTGACGACTGGCGAAATCGCTTTTCACGCCGTTGACCGAAACACGCTCGCTTTCGGCGATTTGAAGCAAGTTCGCGCGATGATTGAAACAAACGCGAAAACAGGTGCGAACGCGGAATTAATTTCGCTTGCAAATAGAAATCCGAACGCGGTTTTGAGTTTCGCCGGTAACATTCCGCCGGATTTGCAATCGCTTATGCGTTTCGACAACGACGAAATCGGCAACATTTTAGCTTCGCTGCGTCAAGCCTTCGGTTCGCTCGATGTGTCGGGCGGAAACGCCAACATTTTGTTCGCGGCGCGAACAGAGACCGCCGAGCAAGCCAAAAATTTGAAAGAAACGCTGCTCGGTCTGCAATCTTTGAGCGGTTTGCTGCGGGCGCGAAAAGGCGCCAGAAACGAAGTCATTGCGGACATCGCCGAAAGTCTGAAAATTTCGCAAACCGCAAACGAGATCGAACTGCGCGCCTTTGTCCCGCAAACGGCGCTCGATAGATTGCTCGCCGGAAAATAATGGGAAATTAAAATGAAAAGCCAAAAGGGGAGAAGCTGCTAGCTTTTCCCCTTTTTTATTTTCTGTAAAATGACTGAACAAAATTAAATACGGAAAACGATTGAAACTGTAAACTATGAACTATTCACGATTTTGCATTGCATAACAGTTCACAGTTTACAGTTTATAGTTAATAGTTTTTCTTGTTTTTATATTTGTCAGGTGTTTGAATTTGCCTCAAAGAGTTGTTTGCAACTTTCGTAAAATCTGCGAAAATCACGGTAATTTGCTTGCGGTCTCCCTTGTTTTGCTATGAAATTTTTATTCAAAGAAAAATCGGTTTTTTGCCTCGCTTTCCTCTTTCTCGCTTTCAATTTTGTGCCGCTGACAAGCGCGCAGGAAACAACTGCGCCGCCCTTGCGCGAGCGAATCGCGCCCGCGCAAACTCCGACGTCGAAACCTTCGCCGACAATTACGCCGACGCCCGCCGCTTCGCCGACTGCGACGCCGAAGACGCAGCGCGTTCAATCTTTGCCGGAGCTGCAATCGCAGATTCGCTCGGTTTTATTGAGACCGCAGCTTTTGCGCGCGCAGGTCGGCGTTAAAGTTTTATCGCTCGATTCGGGCAAAACGGTTTTTGAACAAAACGCGGAAAAATATTTCATGCCCGCCTCGAATATGAAAAACTTTACGGTGGCGGCGGCTTTAGATAGACTTTCGCCGAATTTTAGATTTACGACGAGCATTTATGCCGCCGCGCAGCCGGATTCAAACGGCACGATTCGCGGCGATTTGATAATTTACGGGCGCGGCAATCCGCTGATTTCGACCGTTCCGCAGGACGGCTCGACGGTTAGCGCTTTGGACGAATTGGCGGCGAAAATCGCGGCAAGCGGCGTGCGGCGAATCGAAGGTAATCTCATCGGGGACGAAAGTTATTTTTCGGGTGATCCGGTTCAGGTTACATGGGAATGGGACGATTTGCAGTGGGAATCGGGCGCGGAAGTTTCCGCACTGTCAATCAATGACAATCTCGTAAAACTGCAAATCGCGCCCGGCGCAAACACCGGCGTGCCCTGCGTTGTCACAATCACGCCGCCGAATCAGCTTTTCACCGTTATCAACTTGACTCAAACCACCACTGCCGGAACAAAACAGGAGCTTGAAGTTCACAAACGTCTCGGCACAAACATTCTGGAAATTCGCGGCACAATGCCGCTCGGAGGCAGAGTTTGGTCAAACGAGATTACGGTTGCGAAACCGGCGGAAATGTTTGTCGCGCTGCTCAAAAATGCGCTCGCCCAAAAAGGCGTCATCGTGACGGGACAAACTCGCGCGATTGAAGCAAAGGCGCGCAAGCTCGCGCCAATTGATTTGACTAAAATGGTCGAAATTGCGCGCCACGACTCGCCGATTTTAAGCATCATCGCCGCAAAAACGATGAAACCGAGCCAGAATACCTATACGGAAATAATTCTGCGCACTTTGGGCGAAGTTGTCGGAGATAAATCCGATCCGAAACAAACCAGTTCGCAGCGCGGCGCAACGGTGGTTCAAAAGTTTTTGGCGGAAGCCGGAATCGCGCCCGAAAGTCTGGTCATCTGGGACGGTTCCGGTTTATCGCGTCATAATTTGATTACGCCGAACGCGGCGGCGCAGCTTTACGCATTTATGAACCGGCATCGTTATGCTTCGAGCTGGCGCGAAAGCTTGACGATTGCAGGAGTTGACGGAACTTTGCAAAATCGTTTTAAAAATACCTCCGCCGCCGGAAATGTTCGCGGCAAAACCGGCACGATTGACCAGGTTTCCGCGCTTTCCGGTTATTTGACGACCGCTGCGGGCGAACAGCTTGCGTTTTCCGTTATCGTAAACGCGCTTCCTGCCGGAAGCGCCGCTCAGCGCGCTGTTATTGACGAAATCGTTCTTGCTCTGGCAAATTTCAACGGGAAAACGAATTAAAGGAGACCGGTTATGATGTCGGCTTTACCGAAACAACGCCTTTTTACCGACGAAGAATATTTAATTCTGGAAGAGCGGGCGACGCGGCGCAGCGAGTTTTACTTCGGCGAAATCTTCGCAATGGCTGGCGCAACTCGCAGGCACAATGTTATTTCGACAAATGTCGCGGCGAATCTGCACGGGCAGCTTCGGCGGCGACCGTGTGAAGTTTATCAAAATGATATGCGGGTTAAGATTCATAAAAACTTTTACACCTATCCCGATGTCGTCATAGTCTGCGGCGAGCCGAAAATCGAGCGCAGACGCGGCGAAAATTTATTGAATCCGACTGTGTTAATTGAAGTTTTATCGCCCTCGACCGAACAGTTCGACCGCAGCGAAAAAGCCAAAAATTATCGCACAATCGCATCGCTGCAAGAGCTAATTTTAATCTCGCAGCACAAACCGAACATTGAGCATTACGCCAGGCAATCAACCGGCGCGTGGCTGATTTCCGAAATTACTGATGCGCAAACTGTTTTGAAACTTGATTCAATCGAATGCCGGCTCGATTTGGCGGACGTTTACGAAAAAGTCGAGTTCGACGCGGAAGAAATAACAGATGAAGTTTTGTAAATTTCATGGCTTCGGCAACGATTATCTGGTTCTCGAAGCCGAAAACCTCAAAAGCGTAAAATCTCTCAGCGATTTCGCGCGCCAGATTTGCGACCGGCATTACGGCGTCGGCGCGGACGGAATTGCGATTATCGGCAAACTGAAATCAAACGCGGCTGATTTTTCGGCGCGCATTTTTAACCCCGACGGCAGCGAAGCCGGTTTTTCCGGCAACGGGACGCGATGCACCGTCGCGTATCTCCATTATAAGAAAATCTGGACGGAGGAGAATCTGCGCCTCAAAACCAAAAGCGGTGTCAAAAATTATCGTCTTTTGGAGACGATTGACGCCGGGCATTATCGGTTTGAAGCCGAGCTTGGCAAACCGAAATTCGATTCGGCTTCGATTCCGCTTCAGTCAAAAGAAAAATTGGAAACCGTGGTTGATTTTCCGCTTCTTGTCGGCGAAGAGGAATTTAAAATCACCGCCGTCAACGTCGGAAATCCAGTGACGTGCGTTTTTGTTGATGATTTCGACGCTTTTGATTGGCGCGAAACCGGGCGCGAAATCGAAACTCATCTGCTTTTCCCCGAACGCACGAACGCCGTTTTCGTCAAAGTTCTCGATAAAGACAACATCGAGCTTCGCATCTGGGAGCGCGGCGCGGGCGAAACGATGGCTTCCGGCACTTGTTCGGTCGCGGCAGCAATCGCTGCTTGTCTGCGAAATGAAACCGAGAGAAAGGTTACGGTTCACAGTCCGGGTGGGCAGACGACAGTATTTTGGCGCGAATCGGACGACGAAATGCTGCTCACGGGACGCGCCGATTTCGTCTTTTGCGGCGAATGGGAAGTGAAATAATTACGAATTTCAAATTACGAATTACGAATTTTTGAATGAAAATAGCCACTTGGAATGTAAATTCGGTTTTTGCCAGAATGCTGCACATCGTGCGCTGGATTGAGAAAGAGCAGCCGGACGTTTTATGCCTTCAGGAAACGAAAACGACCGATGACAAATTTCCGGCTTTTGATTTTCTCGAACTCGGTTACAACTCTGCTTTTATCGGGCAAAAGTCGTACAACGGAGTCGCCATTTTGTCGCGTCACGAAATTGCCGATGTTCAATACAATTTTCCCGACGATGCGGAAGATGCTCCGAAGCGTTTGATTGCGGCGACCGTTAACGGCATTCGCATCGTTAATACTTACATTCCGAACGGTACCGAATTATGGTCAGACCCTTTTAAATTTAAATTGGATTGGCTACAGCGGCTCAGACATTTTTTTGAAGCAAGTTGCGATAAAACCGGGGACGTTTTATTGTGCGGCGATTTTAACGTCGCGCCTGACGAGCGCGATGTGTACGATGTCCGAACGTGGGAAGGGAAATTGCATTTTTCCCGACCGGAACGCGCCGCGCTCGATTACGTCCGAAAATGGGGATTTGTTGACGCTTTCCGGCTTTTTCACGAAGCGGGCGGGCTTTATTCGTGGTGGAATTACCGCGAAGGCTCGTTTTTTAAAAATAACGGTTTGAGAATTGACCACATCTGGATTTCGCCGTCTCTGGCGGCACGATGCTTGCACTGCGAAGTTGATAAATCACCGCGCGGCTGGGAACGTCCTTCGGATCACGCTCCGGTCGTCGCCGTTTTTTCTGACGAGGAGCAGGGCAAAAATGAAAGCTGAAAACAGAAACGCTTTAATGTGGACTGCCGCCGGATTAGGCGCGGTTTTGCTGGCAAAAACGATTATTAATAAAACGCGCGAAATTGATTTGCGCGACAAGGTTGTTTTAATCACGGGCGGCTCGCGTGGTCTCGGTTTGGTTTTGGCGCGGCAATTTGCCGCCGAAGGCGCGAAGATTGCGATTTGCGCGCGCGATTTGGAAGAGCTTCAAAGAGCAGAAGAAGATTTAAAAGAGCGCGGGGCAGATGTTTTTTACGCAACCTGCGATTTGCAGAACAAAGCTGAAATCGGGCAAATGGTCAACGCCGTGCGAATGGAGTTTGGTCAGATTGACATTTTGGTCAACAACGCCGGAATTATTCAGGTAACTCCAGTCGAACACGCGACCGAAGCCGATTACGTCGAAGCGATGAACACGCATTTCTGGGCTTCGTATCACACGATTCAGGAAGTTTTGCCCGAAATGAAAGAACGCGGAAGCGGTAATATCGTCAACATCACTTCAATCGGCGGCAAAGTCGCGTTTCCGCATCTGCTGCCGTATGCCGCGAGCAAATTCGCGCTCGTCGGTTATTCCGAAGGCTTGCGCGGCGAGCTTTTGAAAGACGGGATTTATGTAACGACCATTGTTCCCGGTTTAATGCGAACCGGCAGCCCGCGCAACGCTTTTTTCAAAGGGCAGAACGAAAAAGAATACGCCTGGTTTAAATTGAGCGATAGCTTGCCTTTTCTATCGGTCAGCGCAGAACAAGCCGCGCACGAAATCGTTACGGCGACAAAACGCTGCGAAGCCGAACACATTATCTCAATGCCCGCTAAATTGGGCGTGATGTTTCACGGAGTTTTTCCCGGTTTGACTTCGGATTTATTTTCGCTCGTCAACACATTTTTGCCCGCGCCTGGTGGAATCGGCGACGAACGTCTAAAAGGCAAGCACAGCGAAACGGCGGCTTCGGATAATTTATTGACTGCGTTAACCGACCGCGCAGCAGAGCGAAACAACGAAACCGTGAATTAAATTCACAAGTAAAAAGTCAAAAGGCAAAAGGCAAAAGTTCGGAATTTAGTTTCTTTACTTTTGCCTTTTGACTTTTTACTTTTTACTTTAAATTATTGCGGCGTCGGTGCCGGTGGTTTTAGCCCGTATTCTTTCGGCGGTTCGACGCCGAGCAAATGCTTGACGAAATAATCCCAGCGGCGGCGCGTCATATACAGCGTGGCGTTGCCGAAACCATGACGGGCGTTTGGAATCATCAGCAAATCAAAATCTTTGTTTGCTTTGATGAGCGCGTCAACAACCAGATAAGTGTTGTATGGCGGAACGTTGTCGTCCATTGTGCCATGGGCGAGCAGCAATTTACCTTTCAGATTTTTCGCGTGTACCTGATTTGCCTGTTCTTCGTAATTCGATTTGCCGTTTACTTTGGTTTCCAGACCGATGTAACGCTCGCCCCAATCGTCTTCGTAATTGCGGTTCTCGTGGTTGCCGGATTCGGCGATTCCGACTTTGAAGAAATCGGGATGACGGAACATTGCCGCGGCGGTCGCAAAGCCTCCGCCGGAATGTCCCCAAATGCCGACGCGGTTTAAATCAATATACGGAAAACGCTGGGCGAGCTGGCGCATTCCGGCGATTTGATCTGCCAGAGTGTTGTCAGCCATATTTCCATAGCAGGCGTCGTGAAATTTCTTTGAGCGCAGCGGATTGCAAGTGCCTTCGATTTGGACGACGACAAAGCCTAATTCTGCCAGCGCCTGATTATCCTGACGCGCCGGAGAAAATCCCCAGTTGCCGCCGATGCTGCCGCCTTGCGGTCCGGGATAAATGTAATTGACAATCGGATATTTCCGATTCGGGTCGAGATTTGAAGGCGTATACATCAAACCGTAAACGTCGGTTTCCCCATCGCCCGCTTTGACCGTAAACAGTTGCGGCGGTTTCCAGCCCGTCGCGGTCAGACGCGAAATATCAACCTTTTCAATTTCCGCAACGGTTTTTCCGGTCATATCGCGCAGAACGGAAACAGGCGCGGTGTCAGGTTTTGAATAAGTGTCAATGAAAAAACGCCCGCTCGGCGCAAGCGAAATCGAATGATGCCCGTCTTCAGGTGTCAGCAATTGCAAGTTTTTGCCGTCGAATCCGACGCGGTAAAAATGAACGAAATACGGATTGCGCCCGGCTTCGCGTCCGCCTGCGGAAAAATAAATTGTGCGGTTTTTGTCGTCAATTTTTAAGATTTCGCGAACCACAAAATCGCCGGTCGTAATTTGATTTTTCAATCTGCCCGTTGCCAAATCGTGAAGATAAAGATGTCCCCAGCCGCTTTTTTCGGAAAACCAGATGACTTCGTTTGAAGTCGGCAGGTAGCGCCAATTGACGGTTGACCAGCCGGATTCGTACTGCGTCGGCGAGACCTCTTCCAAAACTTCACGAATCTCTCCGGTTGCCGGATTGACAACGCGCAAATTCGCTTTTTTATGGTCGCGCGAGCTGGAAACAAACGCCAGCGTTGAGGAATCGGCGCTCCATTCGGTGTCAGTGAAATCGCCGCCGTTGCAGGAAATGTCATCGCAGAGCGTTGTCCGGTGCTGATCGGGCGGCATTTTTAGACGAATAACTCTCGCTGAATCAACGTCAATAATGACGCGCTCGATCATCGTCACGTCCGGGTCGCCCGGCAGCGGATATTTCCACGCTTTGAGCTTCGGTTTCCCGACTGTAGTTTCGACCAGATACATATCGCTGGTTTTGCGCTGGTCTTGTTGAAATGTGGCGATTTTCTTTGAGTCCGGCGACCAAGCCAAAATCGCGCGGTCGCTTTGCGTCCAGCCGGCGTTGTCGGTTGCGTAGCCGTAATCCTTGACGCCGTCTTTGGTTAATTGCGTATCTTTTCCGGTTTCTAAATCGCGCACCCAGAGATTGAAATCTTTAATATAAGCGGCGCGTTTTCCGTCGGGCGAGACAGTCGAATTCGGAACATTGTTCGGTCTGCTCGGCTGCGCTGCGGCTGCGCCGATGGCGGCGTTGAGCTTTGCCATATCAGGAAACGCCTGACGTGAACCGTCAGCCGCGTTAACTAAGACAAATTCGCTGCCTTTGCGATACCAGAAACGGTCGTCGGCGAGCCAGGTTGCGCGCACCGCGCCGGAAACGAGCGGCGCTGTGTTATAACCCATAAACTTTTCCGCCCGCGCGTAATCTGCGGCTGTTATAGCTGTGGGTTGTTGAGCGAAAGCCGGAGCGATGCTGAAAACAAAAGCCAGCAACAAAATTGCGGACTTTACCTGAAAAAAAACTTTCATATTTTAGAAAATCGAAACAGTTGAATTTTTGTGTTTTGAGTTTTTCGGTTTTGAAAAAAGCCAAACTCGAATTCGGTAAAGGAATTGTCCGATTAACCGTCGTTTTTTTCAAGTGGAGACGAAAAGCTCGTTGTTAAGATGCGATACAGTTGATTAAAATTTCCCAAAAAATTGAGCAATTAAAAAATCCGATGTTTCCCGAACCAAAATTTGTCCCGCTCGATTTCGAGCGTTTATCCGTTGAAGAACAGCAAAAAAGAGCCGCCGAATTTTACCGTCTGATGAATCGCCGCCGCACCGTGCGCGAGTTTTCGACAAAAGAAGTTCCGTTTGAAATTATCGAAAACGCCGTCCGCGCCGCCGGAACAGCGCCTTCGGGCGCGAATATGCAGCCGTGGCGTTTTGTCGTTGTGAAAAACCAGGGAATCAAACGCCAAATCCGCGAAGCCGCCGAGCGCGAAGAATTTGAAAATTATAACGGGCGTATGCCCGCGCGCTGGCTGAAATGGCTCGCGCCTTTGGGAACCGACGAACACAAGCTTTTTCTCGAAATCGCGCCCGTTTTAATCGTCGTTTTTCGAATTGATTTTTTGATTGACGCCGAAACGGAAGTAACCGAGCCGACTTATTATTCGCAGGAATCAGCGGGAATCGCCTGCGGATTATTGATTGCGGCTTTGCACAACGCGGGACTTGCGACTTTAACTCACACCCCGAGTCCGATGAAATTTTTAAATCAAATTTTAAACCGCCCGCGCAACGAAAAACCTTTTGTTTTGATTCCAGTCGGCTATCCGGCGGAAAACGCTCGCGTACCGGACATCCGGCGTAAACCGCTCCATGAGATTATGGAAATCGTTTAAATAAGTAGCGGCAGCATTAATGGCAACCTGTCAAACGCTGCCTGAATCTCGTAATTGTGTCACGGTTTGTTACACATCCAAGACAAAACGATTTTAGTTTTACGCAGAATTTGCTATATTTTCGCCGTAATAACTCAAAAACAAAGAACGGAAAAATTAAAATATGGAAAATGTGATCAAAGACGGAACGCTCGGCGCAAACGTCGCCGCCCGCGATGAAGTTGCCCACGATAAGCATCCGCCGGGACTTTACGCGCTTTTCGGTACGGAAATGTGGGAGCGTTTCAGTTTTTATTCGATGCTCGCGCTCTTTACGCTTTATTTGCGCGATCCGGTAGAAGGTTTCGGGTGGACAGCAGCGCAGGCGACGACACTTTACGCCAATTATCTGATGTTCGTCTATGCCAGCCCGCTGATCGGCGGTTTTATTGCCGACCGTTTTACCGGCTATCGCAAAGCCGTGATGATCGGCGGATTTTTCTTTATGGCTGGTCACGGATTGCTTTCGATTCCGGCATTGTGGGCGGTTTATCTCGCGCTGACCTGCCTGGTCATCGGCAACGGATTTTTCAAACCGAACGTTTCGACGATGGTCGGCAATCTCTACCCGGAAGGCAGCCATTTAAAAGATCGCGCCTACAACATTTTTTATATGGGCATCAACATCGGAGCATTTCTCGCGCCGATTGTGATGGAAATTGTCAAATCATATTTCGGCTTTCACGCCGCTTTTGCCGTCGCCGCCTTCGGAATGTTGATTTCGGTCGGAATTTTGTGGCGGTATAAAAGCATCGTCGAAGATCCGAATGCGTTAGCCGAAAGACAGCGCAGCCGCAACGAAGCGACCGAAAAAGCCAATACCGCCGCGACTGCGGTTGACGCGCCGCCGAGCGGCATCAGCGATCAGCCATCGGACGAACGCGGCGCTCCTCGCACGGCGTCTCAATCCCGTCAGGATTTGATGAACACCGTCCCGAATTGGAAGCGCGTTGTCGCGTTGTGCGTGATCTTCGCCATCGTTATCGTGTTCTGGATGGTTTTCCACCAAAACGGCTCGACGCTGACTTATTGGGCGGACGATAACACGGATTGGAGAGTTTCCGGCACAATTTCAAATTCAATCAACGCTTTTTGGGTCGTCACACTGACGTTTCCGCTCATCTGGTTTTGGGGGTATCTCGATAAACGCGGCAAAGAACCGTCAACGCCTACGAAAATGGCATTCGGAATGACGCTCACGGGACTTTCGTTTCTGGTTTTATGGTATGCGGCGACCGTCGGCGAAAACCAGCCTCCGACGGCGCAGCAGCTCGCCGCCGGCGAGTTTCGCGTTAATGAGCGCGTCGTCAACAACCTCGCCGCTCAAGGCGTGCCGCGCGACGTTTTGGACAAAATCGTCGCTGCTAAAGACGCCGACGGCAAAAATCTGATTTACGGCGTCAAGTTTTCGCCCAAAGAAGACACGGCGACCAAACAGATGATTTCGGGCGAGCAGCAATTAATGACCGCGCTCAACACGGTCGCGCCCGGTCAAGCCGTACCGCACCGCGAAGCATTTTTAAACAATTCGTTTTTGTTTCGCGTTTCGCCGTTCTGGTTGATTCTCGCTTACGCTATCGTGACGCTCGGCGAATTGATGCTCTCGCCGATGGGCTTGTCGCTCGTCTCGAAAGTCGCACCGATTAATCTGCGCGGATTATTGATGGGTGGCTGGTTTGTCGCAACCGCCATCGGCAACAAACTGACGCAAATCGGAGTTTTCTGGGACATTTGGCTGCAATCAACCTTTTTCCTTGTACTAAGTGGAATGGCTCTTGTAATGGCAGTTGTGTTGTTTCTGTTACTGAAACCGCTGAAAAGAGCGATGCCTGGCGTTTAAGCCGATTTCACTTTTGAATGTAAATAAAAAGAGAAGCGAAACCTCGCTTCTCTTTTTATTTACATTCGTTTGTCGAGAGAATTTAGAAATTATTCGCTTACTACGCTTTCGGATGAGCGCGGTCGTAAACTTCGAGAATTTTCTCCATCGAAACGTGCGTGTAAATCTGTGTGGTTGAAAGCCGCGCGTGACCGAGCAATTCCTGAATGTCGCGTAAATCCGCGCCGGAATCGAGCAGATGCGTGGCAAACGAATGTCTGAGAGAGTGCGGCGAGATTTCCGGGTTTACGTCGGCGCATTCTTTGATATATTTATCAACCATTCTACCGACCGAACGAGTCGTAATCCGCGTGCCCTGATAGTTGAGAAAAACGGCTTGATCTTCTCTTTGATCCGGCGGAGTGTTGTCGAGAAAATTGTTTCTCACCGAGAGCCAGCCCACAAGCGCCTGCAATGCCAGATCGTTAAACGGGACAATTCGCTGTTTGCGGCGTTTGCCGGTGACGCGGACGAGCTTGTTTTGAAAATCAATGTCTTTGATATTTAATTTGACAAGCTCGCCTACGCGAATGCCCGTAGCATATAAAAATTCTAAAATCGCCCGGTCGCGTTTGCCCAAATCGGTTTCCAAATTAGGCGTTTCGATAAAACGCACGGCGTCCTCGATTGAAAGATGACTGGGCAGTTTGCGCTCGATGCGCGGAGTCGAAACCATTCTCGCCGGATTTGTCTCTACCACGCCTTCGCGTATCAGAAATTGGAAAAGCGTGCGTAAAGACGCTAACTTTCTCGCTATTGAAGTTTTCTTTTTATTCGCCGCGTGAAGCTCGGCGAGCCATTCGCGTATGGTCAAATGGTCAATGTCGTGAATTGTTACCTCGCGCCGCGCGCCGTTTGATTGGACGGGCGTGAGAAAATCATAGAATTGCTCCAAATCCGAGGCGTAATTTCGCAGCGTGTGATCGCTGACGTTGCGCTCGTATTTTAAATGGTCGAGAAATTGTTTGAGATATTCTTCCATTTGTTCCTTGCCAGTCGCTTTGCGGCTAAAATTAACCGTTTACAACTTCGGAACGTAATAACCTTTTCTGGTGCGGACTGTCAAATTTTGTTTGCCGGGTACGCGGAGAGCGATTTGGCGAAATTTGCCGTCGGCTTTGGTGTCGTTCGGGTAATAGCTCAGGATGTATTGCTCGGAAAGCTCGGCGGCAATGCGCGCGAATGCGGCGTCAAGCTCTCGTTCGTCGAGCGGCGAATAAACCGCGCCGCCGGTTTGCGCCGCTAATTCCTGCATCCGGCGTTCGGCGGCTAAATCCCAAATGTTGGCGCTGGCGGTGCGATTGCCGGTGCGTTGAAAATTCTCGAAATCAGTGGTTTTGACGACGTAAATCTGGCAATTGGCGACTTGCGCCTGACGCACGACTTCTTCGAGTTTGTAATCGCTTAAATTATCCGCTCCGTCGGAAATCAGCACAATCACGCGCCGCCCGTCCGTGGCGTTTTCGTCCAGATAAAAAGCGGCTTCCGAAACGGTGTCGAGCAGTTTCGTCCCGCCTTCGGGCGGCGGAAAAAGCTCGATTGCGTGCGTCAAAGCCGACAAATTATCGGTCAATTTCTGCGCGCGCTCGATGTCGCCCGCAAAGCTGTAAAGCGCTGCCTGATCTCTTCCCGGACGCAAAACGCGGCGCAAAAATCCGAGCGCAGCTTTTTTCTCAAACTCGCGCGCGATGCGGACGCTGCCGCTGTTGTCAAATAACAGTGCAAGACGAATCGGAGTTTCCGAACGCGAAACTTCGGAAATTTCCTGCGCCACGCCGTCAACTTTAAGCTCGAAATCCGACGCTTTTAAATTCTGCACTGTACGCCCGGCAGCATCGGTGACTGAAACTGGAATCGGAATCAAAACCGATTCGACGTGCAAAACATCATCGTCATCGCTCGAATTGGTTTTTTGCGCCGCCGGAGTCGGTGAAGGAGACGCGGACGGTTTAACCGGAATTTGAATCGAAGGCAATTCAATCGAAGGGCGCGGGCGCGGTTTTTCCTCTGACGGCAACTTGATACGACCGGATTGCGCGAAGCTCGATGCGGCGAAACCGAA
The DNA here is from genome assembly GCA_036400075.1 of Pyrinomonadaceae bacterium. Taxonomy (GTDB): domain Bacteria; phylum Acidobacteriota; class Blastocatellia; order Pyrinomonadales; family Pyrinomonadaceae; genus JALZCH01. The sequence continues at coordinate 11,722 of DASWLV010000161.1, read as the reverse complement.
AACAAAGATTGTCAGGAGCAGTTTTTTCATTGTGCTGACACGAGATGCAAAGCATTTTCGTCGGCGAATTCTCGTTTGATGCCTGTTTCGGCGAGCCAATTGTCCCAATCTTTTAACGCCATTTCAACTTGAATTTGATGGCGCTCGCGTTTGTTGCGATATTTTTTACGCAAATTTTCCGGCAATTGTTCGAGCAAGGCGAACGTGATATTAACGGGCTGATAATTTTTCGTTTCAACATTTGTCACGTAACGCGCGAGCGCGCCGATTGCGCCCGAAGTTGGGGCGGTTAAAAGCTGTTCGCCTTTCACCAGCCGAGCCGCGTTAATTCCCGTGAGCCAGCCCGTCGCGACCGATTCGACATAACCTTCGACTCCGGTAATTTGACCTGCGAAAAACAGATTCGGTTGCACGCGAGTCTGTAGGAATTCATTCAACAGTTTCGGCGCGTTGATGTAAGTGTTGCGGTGAATTTGCCCGTATTGCAGAAACTCTGCGTTTTCGAGTCCCGGAATCAAACGAAACACGCGCGCCTGTTCGGGATAACGCAGATGATTTTGAAAACCTACCAAACCGAAAGCGTCAGCCATCAAATCTTCCTGCCGCAACTGAACCGCCGCATACGGTTCTCGTCCGGTTTTCGGATACCGCAAGCCTTTCGGTTTCATCGGTCCGAAACGCAAAGTGTCAACGCCGCGTCTGGCGATTTCTTCAATCGGCAAACACGATTCAAACCAGCGCGTTTCTTCAAAACGATGTAGCGGAACTGATTTCGCATTGATTAACTCATTATAAAAAATCTCGTATTCTTCCCGACTAAACGGACAATTCCAATAATCGTCGCCGCCTTTGTCATAACGCGCGGCTTTAAACGCGATTTCAGGGTTAATCGAATCGGCGGCGACAATCGGCGCAATCGCGTCGTAAAAATAAAGCTGGTCGTCGCCCGTCAGCCGCATTATTTCCGCCGTTAAGCTTTCCGAAGTCAACGGTCCGGTCGCCACAATTGCAATTTCATCTTCGGGCAATCTGGTGAATTCTTCGCGGATTAATTCGATATTCGGATGCGCTTCGATTCGCGTCGTAACGTATTCGGCAAATTTTCTGCGGTCAACCGACAAAGCCGAGCCAGCCGGAACTTTCGTCTGCATCGCCGCTTCCAAAACGAGCGAGCCACCTCGTCGCAATTCTTCTTTTAAAAGATACGGCGCAGTTCCGATTTCATCAGTTTTGAGCGAGTTCGAGCAAACGATTTCGGCAAGTTTATCCGTTTTGTGCGCCGGAGTTTGCTGCACGGGACGCATTTCGTAAAGCCGAACGCGGACGCCGTTTTCCGCCGCCTGCCACGCAGCTTCAACACCTGCTAAACCGCCGCCTATGACTAAAATTTCTTTCATCTTAAAAAGCTAAATGTATAATACTAAATCAAACTAAATTTTGAGGTTTCGGCAAAATGAAAAGCAAAAAAATCCGCGATTACGTTTTATCGGTTCTATTTCTTTTCTGGGCAGTCTGGGTTTTATATTCCGACATTCCAGATAAATTATTCAGCGGATTTGTCCTTTTCCTCAGTGCTGTGATGCTTTGGTTGAAGACAATCGAAACCGATTATTGGCAGCGCTTTAACCATCGTCTTTCGCGCGTCGTTTTGTTTTTAACGCTTTTCCTGCTGATTAAAGTTTGGCTTTCAATCTGGAATTATGGTTTTTCGTTCGTTTTTTCCGTTTTCGGCGATGCGATTTCATAATTTTTGATTTCAGTGGAAGCGCGGCGATAATCGCTGTACTCGCTCGTTTGATTAAAACTAAATCCGGCGACAAAAAACGCTTTGACGCTAGCGTTAACCTGCGAAAACTTCGGCAGCCAAACACCGTCTTCAATTCTGGTTTGTTCGAACACAAACGCCGAACCGCTTCGCAATTTCGCCAAACCGCCGAATGCTTTAAAACCTTCGGGAAAACGCATTTCCATTCGGATGATTCGCTTATCCTGCGGGTCAATCCAAGCCGTTCCTACCAACTTTGAAATAAACGTTTCCGAACGATTTTGCGCTTTGTAGCCTTCGCGTGGTCGGAAATCCAAAACAATTGCTTCGCGCCCGCGAAACTCCTCGCGGCGCGGGGCGATCACTTCGCTCGCGCGCAAAAACGATGAAATTCCGGTTTGCGCTTCTTTTGCCTCTTCGCTTGACTCGTCTTTTTTCTGCGCGACGACTTTGGCGCGTTTTTCCGCCGCTTTTTCGCGTTCGCGTTCGATGTCTTGAATTTCCTCGGCGGCGCGGTTCGCTTCTTTTTCGGCGCGTTCGGGCGACAGCGGAACTCCATTTTCGCTGATTAACTTCGAGACGCGCCGCCCCAAAATCGGAAAAACTTCGTAAATGAGAATCGTTTCTTTTTTAATCGCGCCTTTGTCGTCAAACTCGCGCTCGGTTCTGGTTTCGCGGTAAGTGTATTCGCCCATCTTGCGGTCAATTTCCGCCTGATTCTGCCGCAATTCCTTCATAAAACCCGCTACATCGAAATTTTCCAGCAGACGCGGCGGATCGAAAGCGATAAGTTTTAATGAGTTGTTGTAATTCGCCCGTTCCAATTCAAAAACGCGGGAAACCGTCGAAGCCCCGGCGCAAGGCTCGACGACGCGATGCGGTTCGAGAATATTGTTAATTGATCTGTAATCATTGAAACAACTGCTCGTTTCGAGCGCCGGATTTTCAAACTTGAGCAGCAATTTATCTTTAACTCCGAAATAATAAAACAGCTTCGCCCCGTTTCTGGTTGCGAATTCGATTCGGTAAGCCGGAATGTTTTCCACGTTTTCAACGCCGCCGACGCGCGCCGTAATCCGCTGATTTTTGAAATCCGTAAATCTGGTTGCCGCAAGCTGCGCTTGAAGCCGAATCGCATTTGCCTGCGCGTCGGTCAAAGTTTGCAGCTTTCCGTTTTCGTCGCGCCGCCAAACCGAGCTGCCGTTTGTCGCCATAGTGACAGCCGAGCCTTCATTCAGGCTCTCGCTGTTTTCCTGTAAATCAACGCGCCAAGCCGCCGGAGCCTGGACTCTGGTGCGCGCTCGCCCGATTATTTCCGCGCCGTCTGACGATTTGGTTTTAAATCTCCATTCGTAAACCGAATCTTTGATTGCCGCAGAGCGTTTTTTTCCGCCCGCAGCTTTTAAATAATCATTAATTACCTTTTCCGCCGTCGGGAGCTTTTGCGCCGAAACAAAAGACGCTGCAATGAAAAAAACAATCGCCGCGGTAAAGATTCCGCGTCCTAAATCCAAAAACAATTTATTCATCTTCTTTTAAATTTAAAGAGTTAAAATCGGAAAGACGATTTTATGATGCGGGTTTAGTTGGATTGGTTCCGCTTGACACTGCCTTCAGCCGGTTTATTTCCGCTTCCTAAGCTCAAATAAACTAAACGCATCTCGCTTCCGGCACACTCGCGCCTTATTGTTGCGCGTTATTCTTAATTTGAGATTATAGAGTTTGGCTTATTTTAAATAAAAGTTCAAAATTACAAGCAGGGAGAAAAAATGCAACAAGGTTGTTCACACTTAAAAGAAATAAAATCGCCCCAACCTAAAACGCCCGGCGGCTGTGAAGAATGTTTGAAAATGGGCGACGACTGGGTTCATCTGCGTCTATGCGAAACGTGCGGTCACGTAGGCTGCTGCGACAATTCCAAAAACCGGCACGCGACGAAGCATTTTCATTCGACGACACATCCGATTATCAAATCTTTTGAGCCGGGCGAAGAGTGGGGATATTGCTACCCGGATGATTTGTTTTACGAATCTTTGCCGCAGGTTTAAATAGCGGAAAAATAAAAGGCTCAAATGTAAAAAATTTCAAGGGGAAAGGTTATGGCAAAACCCGCAATTATAACAGTTGACGACGACGCGGAAGTTCTACGCGCGGTCGAGCGAGATTTGCGCCGCAAATACGCCGCCGATTACCGCGTCCTGCGCGCCGATTCCGGGCAGACGGCGCTGGAAATTGTTCGCGAACTGAAAATCAGAAACAATCCGGTCGCGCTTTTTCTGGTTGACCAGCGGATGCCCGGAATGTCGGGCGTTGAGTTTTTGGAACAAGCAATCAAGCTTTTTCCCGACGCAAAGCGCGTTCTTCTCACGGCTTACGCCGACACGGAAGCCGCCATCGCCGCCATCAACGAAGCCGGAGTCAATCATTATTTATTAAAACCCTGGGATCCGCCGGAAGAAAATCTTTATCCGGTTTTAGATGATTTGCTAGACGACTGGCGCGCCGATTATCGCCCGCCGTTTGAAGGCATTAGAGTTTTGGGAAATCGCTGGTCGCCGGATTCGCACAACATCAAGGATTTGCTTGCCCGCAATCATATTCCTTACCGCTGGCTCGATGTGGAGACGGCGGAAACGGACGCTGAAGTCAGACAATTGATTGATTCGCTCGACGCTGACGAAAAATCAAATTTGCCGCTTTTACTTTTCCCTGACGGCGCGAGGCTGGCAAAACCACAGCCAATAGAAGTCGCCGAAAAAGTCGGTTTGAAAACCCGCGCAACCGAAGAATTTTACGATCTGGTAATCGTCGGCGGCGGTCCTGCCGGACTTGCGGCGGCGGTTTATGGCGCTTCCGAAGGTCTGCGAACGATTATGGTCGAACGCGAAGCTCCCGGCGGGCAAGCCGGAATGAGTTCTAAAATAGAAAATTATTTAGGCTTTCCGGCTGGACTTTCCGGCGGCGATTTGACGCGCCGCGCGGTCGCGCAGGCGAAGCGTTTCGGAGTGGAAATTCTTGCGGCGGAAGCTGAAAGGGTTTGTGTCGAAGACATTTATCGCTGTCTTGAACTGACCAACGGCAGCCGAATCAGTTGCCATTCTCTGCTGATCGCAACGGGCGTGCAGTGGCGGAAGCTCGACGCGCCCGGTGTCGAGCGATTGACCGGCGCGGGAATTTATTACGGCGCTGCGATGACCGAAGCGATGGCTTGCAAAGACGAAGACGTTTACATCGTCGGCGGCGCGAATTCCGCAGGGCAAGCAGCGATGTATTTTTCTCGCTATGCCAGACGAGTCGTGATGCTCGTGCGCGGCGCATCGCTCAAAGCCTCAATGTCGCAATATTTGATTGACCAGATCAAACAAACCGAAAATATCCGGGTCGAATACAATTCGTCGGTCGTCGAAGCGCGCGGCGAAGAACATCTCGAAGCGATTTCCGTTCATTGCACCGAAAGCGGCGAAACCAACACTTATCCGGCAAATTCTCTTTTTATTTTAATCGGCGCAATGCCGCACACCGATTGGCTCGAAGGAGTGATCGAGCGCGACGAACACGGGTTTATATTGTCGGGCGCAGACCTTTTGCGCGACGGAAAACCGCCGCGCGGGTGGAATCTCGACCGCCCGCCCGGACTTCTGGAAACCAACATTCCGGGAATATTCGCGGTCGGCGACGCGCGCAAAGGGAGCGTTAAGCGAGTGGCATCGGGCGTCGGCGAAGGCTCGGTGGCGATTTCCTTCGTCCATCAATATTTGAGCAAGGTGGTTTAACCGATGAATATTACCGAAACAAGAGATGAAATTATTGAAGGCGTCGGCGTGCCCGTTCGGCTCGCTGAGATTGAGCCGAGGACGGCGGATGAAGAGGATTATTCAGTGCCCGATTGCGTGGATGCTCTGCGCCGCATCAGTGTTTTCGCCGATTTGCCGAGAGAACAGCTCGAATGGTTTATCGAAAATTCGGACGAAAAAGAATTCAACGCCGGTGACGTTGTGTTTAGGAAAGGCGACGTGCCGGAATGGATGTTAATTTATCTCGAAGGCGAAGTTCATTCCCGCCGCGATGAAAATAATCTGGATGATGTTGTTTACATCGCCCGCGCCGGCGACCCCGCAACGGAAATAAGCGGCAAGCTCCCGTTTTCGCGGATGAAAACGTTGGCGATCAACAGCCGCGCAATCGTCTATACGCGCGTTTTGCTTTTTCCAGTCGCGCTGTTTCCGCAGCTCGTCGAACGGATGCCCTTATTAGCCGAACGCCTCGTCTGGATTATGATTGACCGCGTGCGGGAATCAACGAAAATGAACGAGCGCCGCGATAAACTGATGGCGCTCGGCAAGTTGTCTGCCGGACTCGCGCACGAATTGAACAATCCGGCTGCCGCAGCGCGCCGCACTGCCGACGAATTGTTGGAAACGCTCGAAGAGCTGCGCGTTGCCGATCTGAATCTCTGCCGTCACGATTTAACAGGGGAGCAGCAAAAGTTTTTGTCCGATTTTGAACGGGAAGCCATCGCTAACGCTCATTCTTCCAGCGCGTCAGGCAACGCTCTTGCCATGAGCGATCGCGAAGATGAATTAACCGGCTGGCTCGAAGCCCGAAACGTGGAAAATGCTTGGGACTTGGCTCACACCTTGACGGAAGCCGGAATTGATTCGGAAAAACTAGGAGAAGTTGCGGAAAAGGTTCGGAATGAATTATTGAAAGACGTTTTAACGCGCGTGACCGTCCAGATTTCAGTCGCAAAACTCGCGGCTGAGATCAAAACGAGCGTTTCGCGGATTTCCGATCTGGTCGGCGCAATCAAAGAATATTCGTATATGGATCAAGCCGGAGTGCAGGAAATTGACCTTCACAAAGGCTTGGATAACACGGTGCTGATTCTCAAATACAAATTAAAGAAGAAGAATATTAACGTGGTTCGCGAGTACGCAGACAATTTGCCCAAATTGACGGCGCACGGAAGTCTCTTGAATCAGGTTTGGACGAATCTGATTGACAATGCCGTTGATGCGATGCCTGAAGGCGGGCGGCTGAAAATTCGGACAAAACTCGAACCGGATGCCGTTTTAATTGAAATCAGGGACAACGGCGCGGGCATTCCGCCCGAAATTCAGCCGCACATTTTCGAGCCGTTTTACACGACCAAAGGCGTGGGCGATGGAACCGGTTTGGGACTGGATGCGGTTTCGCGCATCGTCCGCAAACATCGTGGAAACATTCGATTTGAAACCAAACCCGGCGACACCTGTTTTCAGGTTCGCCTGCCTCTTGAGCCGAAACCGGCTTTGTCGGCGTAAGATCATTAATTATGCTTCTAACAGATTCTCCGGCGTTTCTATTTGCGGGAGCCGTTCCGCATTACCTGACAGAGATTGTCGCGCTTATTGTCGCGGGCGCAATCATCGCCTACATCAGTTTTCGTTTGAGGTTGGTGCCGATTGTCGGATTTTTGCTGGCGGGCGTTCTTATCGGTCCGAACGCTTTAGGCTTAGTGCGCGATCAGGAAATAGTGGATGCAACCGCCGAAATTGGCGTAATTTTGCTGCTTTTCACCATTGGAATAGAATTCAGTCTCGAAAAGCTCGCCCGCATTCAGCGGCTTATTTTCGGAGGCGGAAGTCTTCAAGTCGGACTTTCGACGATTGCCGTGATGGGCTTGCTGACGCTGTTTGGAATTGACTGGCGCGCCGCGCTTTTTACCGGATTTCTCGTCGCTTTAAGCTCGACCGCCATCGTCCTGAAAATTCTCGGCGACAACGGCGAAACAAATTCCGAACCCGGTCAGGCATCGCTCGGACTGCTTATTTTTCAGGATTTGGCAATCGTCGTGATGGTGATGATCGTTCCGATGCTCGGCGGTTCGGGCGGCGGTTCTTTAGATATTGTGTGGGCGCTCACGAAAGCGCTGCTGATTATTGCCGCCGTTTTGCTCGTCGCCCGCCGCATTATGCCGAAAGTTTTGGAAACGGTGGCGAAAACGTGCTCGCCGGAGCTTTTTCTGCTTTCGGTCATCGCCATTTGTTTCGGGACGGCATATCTGACGAGTCTCGCCGGAGTCAGTCTTTCGCTCGGCGCGTTTCTCGCAGGTTTATTGGTTTCGGAAAGCCGTTTTAGTCAGCACGCTCTGGGCGAAACTTTGCCTTTGCAGATTTTATTCAGCGCGACATTTTTCGTCTCGGTCGGGATGTTGCTGGATGTTAATTTTTTGATTGGGAATTTGCCGCTTGTTTTGGGAGCGATTGTCGTTGTTTTGCTAATCAAAATATTGACGACCGGAATCAGCCTCAGAGTTATAGGTTATAAATTGCCAATCGCCGCGTCCGTAGCGTTGATGCTCGCTCAAATCGGCGAATTTTCTTTCGTTTTAGAGCGCACCGGGCGCGAAGTCGGCTTGACGCCGATGAATTGGGGCGCGGCTGGTTCACAAACTTTTATTGCAGCCACTGTTGTGCTGATGGTCGCCACTCCGTTTTTGATGAAAATCGGCAGCAGTTTATCCGAAAAGCTTGAAAAGAAATCAAAACAGGCAAATTTACCCGATGAAATCCAAATTGCGGAACAAATTCCGCCGCATGCTGCCGATTTGGAAGACCACGTTATCATCGCCGGTTACGGGCAAGCGGCGCGATACTTGGTTCGCGTTTTGAGCGGTTCGAGCATTCCGTTCATTATCACAACGTTAAGCCCGGATGGCGCTAATGAAGCCGAAGCGGAAAATATGTCGGTCGTGCGCGGCGATTACAGCAAACAATTTCTGCTTGACGCGGTTGGTATCGCCAAAGCGAAAATGATAATCGTCGCCGACGACAATGTATCAATGGCGCATCGGACAACTTCCGTCGCACGACAGTTAAATCCAACGATGCGAATCGTCGTCAGAACCCGATATATCTCGGACGCCGAGCATTTAACCGAAGCCGGAGCCGACGTTGTTATAGCCGAAGAACTCGAATCAATTGTCCAGCTTTTCGGCGAAGTTTTGAGAGATTACCGCATTCCAGCCGCACAGATAGAAAATTACGAAGAGTTAGCCAGACAAAACGGCTATTCGGCGCTTCTTAACGCGGGTGTAAATGACGACAAATCCGTTTTCGCTTGCGAACCCGGCGAAGATTGTTTCGACACCCGAACGATTATCGTTCGCCCGTCAATGCCTTTTGCGAATAAACCGCTTTCCTCATTAAACGTTTTGGAGAACGACGGGCTGCATTTGCAATCTGTAACCCGAAACGGTCAAAACTTGGAAAACTTAACTCAGGATTTTATTATCGAGCCGGGCGATGAACTCGTTTTATCCGGTTCTACCGAAGTGTTCGTTCGCAATGCGGACATCTTTCGTATGCCGAAGGAAAAAGGTCGAAAATCCGCCAATGGGAAAGCGGTTTCGATTGCTGAAAATGTTTTACCAGCAACCCCTGTTGCAGCTAAAATTGACGGAAACAAATTTATTGATACGGAAAAAGCGGTTGAATTTAAACCGCAAATTGACGATTCCGTTTGCGGGCATTTAAAGCAAATTCGCTCAGTGTTTCCGAGCGCTGACGGCTGCGAAGACTGTTTGCGAACCGGCGATTCGTGGGTGCATCTGCGGGTCTGCCTTTCGTGCGGTCACACGGGCTGCTGCGACTCTTCAAAAAACAAACACGCAACGGCACATTTTAAGGAATGCGATCATCCGATCATTAAATCGCTCGAAAGCGGTGAAAATTGGGCGTGGTGTTATCCCGATGAAACTTATTTGTAATATTGAGTAATGCAGTTGAAATGCAAAATGGCAGAAACACGACCGTCAGGGAGTGTGTAAAAAATAAAACACACTCCCTGACGGTCGTGTTTCTGCCTCCAACTGCGTAACTTCTATGTAATTAAGCAATGTTTTGATTTGAAATTTTCTGCTCGAAATTTTTCGCTTAGGCGTTGATTTTCCAAAGCGAGTCGGTGTAAAAATTCCGGCTGTCGAAAAAATTCCGTACGACTCGAAAACCGCTTTCCGATGCCAATTCATCAATCATTTCGAGATTATATTTTTGCGAGATTTCCATAAAAATCGGTTCCCACGCCTTAAACTCAAAGCTGCGATTGAGAGCCTCAATGTTAACTTTTTGCCGCTTGCGGCTAATTAAGAAAGAGCGCGCGGCGCATTCAACGGGACGATAAACGGCATAGTGCGAGAAATTTTCGAGATTAAAATCGCCGCCCAGCTCGCGGTTTATTCGCGCCAGCAAATTCAAATTAAAACGGGCTGTTACGCCGAGCGAATCGTCATAAGCGCGCAAAATCGTGCGCGGGTCTTTCTGCAAATCGAAACCGATGAACAGCGAATCTTTCCTGTTCATCACTACCGACAGATTTTTAAAGAATTCAATGCTTTCGGCACGACTGAAATTGCCGATGTTCGAGCCGAGAAACAAAAGTATTTTCGGATTGCGGGAAACATCTTTAAGTGTTTCTAAAATTTCAAAATAATCTCCGACTTCTGCTTGCACCGAAAGACCTGAGAATTTTGCCCGGAAACTTTCCGTCAAACGTCTTTGCGCTTCCGCCGAAATATCAATTGGAATGTACGTGAAATCAGCATTGCGCTTTAAAAAATAGTCAATCAGGACGGCGGTTTTTGTTCCGTCGCCGGCACCGAGTTCGATTAAATCAAAACTTTTGATTTCTTTGCCGTCATTTTCATTGTCGGTGAACGCCTGGTAAATTTCCTTTGCCTGCGTAAAAAAAATCTCAAATTCCGCGCCGGTTAAATAGTATTCGGGCAGCTTCATAATTTCCTGAAACAAACGGCTGCCTTCATCGTCGTAAAAATATTTCGACGACAAAAATTTCGGCGAGGCTGATAAGCCTTCGAGAACGTCTGAAGCGAAGCTGTCGGCTTTAATTCTGCGTGTGCTTTGCATTTAAATAATATTATTTGGCTAAACGAATTCCCGTAAACTGCCAGCGCAGATGCGGATGGAAAAAATTCCGGTATGTTCGGCGGCTGTGATTTTCCGGCGTGGCAACGGATGCGCCCCGCAAAACCATTTGATTTATCATAAACTTGCCGTTGTATTCGCCTACTGCGCCCGCCGGTTTCCTGAAATTCGGATACGGCAGATAGGCGCTGTGAGTCCATTCCCAGCGCAATCCCCAATCGAATCGCTCGCTCGCTGCTTCCCATTCGAATTCGGTTGGCAGCCGCAAGCCTTTCCACTCGGCAAAAGCAAAGGCTTCGTAAAATGAAATGTGGCAAACCGGGTTTTCAGGCAGTATTCGCCGCAAGCCGCCGAGCGTAAATTGAAACCATTCGCCGTCAATTTCGCGCCAGTAAAGCGGAGATTGAATTTCATTTTGATTCACCCAATCCCAGCCTTCCGAATGCCACAAATTGAAATTTCGATAACCGCCATCTGCGATAAATTCAAGAAATTCTCCGTTTGTAACCAAATTTTTCCGAACCGCAAAATCGTCGAGATAAACTTTGTGACGCCCGTGTTCATTGTCGAATGAAAAGCCATTACCGCCTTCGAAACCGATTTCGTAAATTCCCGCCGGAATATTTATATATACGTTTGTTTCCGAAGGATGGATTTCGCCCCTTTCCTCCGGGTAAAGATTTTCTCGATAAACGGGAAAAAGCGGATTGCAGCTAAAAATGTATTTCAAATCGCTGAGCAGTAATTCCTGATGCTGCTGCTCATGATTCAAGCCGAGAACTATTAAATCTTTGATTTCATCGGTCAAATCCTGCCGGAGAAATTCGAGCATTTGCTCGTCAACATATTTTCGATATTGGAAAACTTCCCGCACGGTCGGGCGCGGCAAATCGCCGCGATTACTCCGCGCGGTTCGCTCGCCGAGCGAATTGTAATAGCTATTGAAAAGAAAACCGAAATCGGGATTGAACTCGCTGTAACCCTCTGAGAATTTCTTTAAAATCATTTCCTCGAAGAACCATGTTGTATGAGC
>DASWLV010000160.1:0-57149 GCA_036400075.1 Pyrinomonadaceae bacterium | reverse complement strand
AAAGTCGAATCGTTCGTTCCGTCAGCATTCAAACGAACGGGTTTCGCGGCTTGAGACTGTACGATTATTTTGCCATCCGGCTGAACGTAAAGTTTATCCAGATGATTCATACCTGGGCGATTAAACGTCGAATCAAAACTTCCATCATCGTTTAATCGCGCCATTTCCATCGAACCGCCGAAAATGAGGAGCAGCTTGCCGTTTTGAAGCTCAATATGCCTGACCAAAGGGTTCGCTGCCATGTCGAACGATCCGTCCAGCGTTCCGTCCGAATTAAGTTGAACAACTCCTCTCACGCCGTTCGGGGTCGTAATAATATGGCTGCTTACAATTATTTTACCGTTCGGGCGAACGAGAACTTGGCGAATTCCTGACTGGTCAGTGACAAGGTTAAAAGAAAAACCGGTGTCTAGAGAGCCGTCGGCGTTCAGACGAACAAGCGTGCGGGTCGCAGTTTCGGCGTTAAGCCGGAAAACTCCGGCGACGAGAATCTTGCCGTCCGGCTGTACCGCTAAAGCGTTTACGTCGGTGGCGCCGTAGAGTATAGCCCCTTCAACCGTGCCGTTAATAAAAGTCGTATCGAGACTGCCGTTCGAGTTAAGGCGAACCACAGAGCCGGTTGCAATTCCGCTGTACGAGTTAAACCTGCCGCCGACCAAAATCTTGCCGTCCGGCAAAGGCAGAATCGCGCTAACCGATTTTGTGCCGTAACTGGCGGTTGAGATTTGCGCGTTAAAACTCGGATCTACCAGATCGAGCGTGCTGTGACCAGGCTGTGACTCAAGCGAAGTTTCCTGAGCAAAGTTTTCGCTGCCTAAGACCAGCAAAATCAAGAATAGAAATGCGGCGAGGCGCGAGGCGTTGAGAGATTCAAGCGTTGAAACCCCCTTCAGCGTTTTCGCCCCTAAGTTATCTCTACTTGTTGAGGTCATTTTCCTTTCTCCCCTTTTTATCTCTTGAAAGATACGTGAGCTTTTAGTGCTTTTACACAACTGAAATTAGCACATAAAATGATGAGAAACTATTGAAAAATAGCTTTATTATCGGAAAGTTGCGGCGATTTCGCCGTTAATCATGTTTAACCGGCGCGACGTTGCATCAATACGTTCTCCAGCAGCGAATTGAACGCGCAACACAATTGCTGGAAAATCACCTTGAATTCGGACTTCATCTTGAAAACGTTTGAAAAGTTACTACCTAAATGGGTAGTGAAATTGAGAAAAAAATCTGTTAAGGTGTATGCGAGAAAGGAAATTTACGATGTTTTCCGATTGCAGATTTTACGAAACAACCCTTGCTTGCTCGCCGAAATCGTCGCTGCGGCTGCTCAATCAAAAAAAACCGCTCCTGTATTATTACATAGTTTTGAACTGTGAGAATGCACAGTTTGAAGTGGATATGCGCGAAAAATTTTATAATTTTCTTGCCGGAACGATTTGCACGGCGGGCGGTATGCCCGAAGCCATAGGCGGCAGCGGAGGCGAAATTCATTTGCTCATCGGTTTCGATTCGTTCGACACGACGCCCGCAGATTTTATTCGCCGTTTGAAATTGCTTTCGGCAAGCTGGGCGCGGAAAAAAACCGGCGCGACGGATTTTGCGTGGAGCGAAAAAGTGCAGGCGATTACAATCAGCGAATCGCAGCGTGAACGAGTGCGGACACGCATTTTCAATCAGAACAACCGGCACGAAGGTGTAAATTGTTCCGCGCTGGAAACGCTGCAAATCAGTGTGGCGGCGGTGGCGGCTTAAAATTTATCGAATTTATGGTTTGATTCTTTCCATTCGATCCTTTCCAAAACCCAAATTGCGAACGCTTTTTAATATTTCAGTAACCAGCCAAAAAGCGAGGCAAAAATGGTTTTGTTTATCGTATAACAAATGCGTCGAACGACGTTTTTTGAGGGAAAGGAGAAAAAGTAAATGTCAGTGATTATCGCGTTTTCGTGGGGAATGTTAAATTTCGCGGTGCAATTTCTTCCGGCAGTTCAATAACAATCAGCAATTATTCTAAATAAAAAAGCCCGTCGGTTTTCAAAGACCAACGGGCTTTTCATTTCCAGTAAAAAAAATAGACAGCAAATTCGTTTGCGGTCTATTTTTCAGAGAAAGGTCGCGGAAAATTATGTACCTTGTTTTATTGCGGCATCAGAATCGTATCAACAACGTGAATCACGCCGTTTGACTGCATTACGTCCGCAATCGTCACTCTCGACGTTCCGCCTTTGGCATCGGTTAAAACCAGCGCGTTGCCGTCCATCGAAGCGGTCAGAGTACCGCCTGCAACCGTGTTAAAAGTCGCTCTGCCGTTGCCTTTTTTGATTGCTTTGGCGATGGCTTTCGAGTCCAGTTTGCCTGCGACGACGTGATATTTCAAGATGGTTTGCAGCGTCGTCTTGTTTTCGGGTTTTAACAGCGTCTCGACCGTTCCCGCCGGAAGAGCTTCAAAAGCCGAATTGACAGGCGCGAAAACCGTAAACGGTCCTTTGCTTTTGAGCGTATCAACCAAACCGGCGGCTTTAACCGCAGCGACGAGCGTCGTGTGGTCTTTCGAGTTAACGGCGTTGTCAACGATGTCTCTGGCTTTGTACATCGCCGCGCCGCCGACCATCGGATTACCATCCGATTTCATCTGCATCTGTGCCGATGCCGAAAACGCGAAAGCCGTGAATACAAATAACATTCCAAATAATACTTTTTTCATTTTTTACCCCTTGTTACCCTCTTGATATTTTTAGTTTTTGAAGTTTTTCCAAACTTCACGGAATATACGCTGCCCTTTGGCAAAGCGGATTTAGTTGTTAAGAAATTTTTTAACAAAAAAGCGACCGTTTTCGAGCGGTCGCTTTTTTGCGAGAAAAGAAAGAAATTAACCGGTTCAACCAAGCGACAAGGTTTAAACTGCCCCTTGTTCGTTCTGAACACTCAGGTTTTTATCCGTCGTGTTCGATAAAATTACGAGACCAAATCGAAATCGGATTGCTTGCGAGATTTTTTTTTACAGTTTTGAAATCAAATAAGGCTTGCTGGTCGGAGCATCCGAGCCGCCTTCGGGTTCGAGCGTGACGGCGAAAACTCCGGCGTTTAAATCTTTTGACGGAATCTGATCGCGCAATTCTCCTTTGCCGTTGTCGTGTGTTTTAAATGTGCCGCCGGGCGCGGGTTTGGTCGGATCGGAAATCCACCAGATTTGATACGCTTTGCCGTCGGGCGCGTCGGGCAAGCCTTCAACGTACAAAAATGCTTTGCCGGTTTGTTTGTCGAAAACCAGACGCGCGCGCGCCTGCGGCGAGTTTTCCGTTCCGCCAAGCGCGGCAACGATTGTTTGCGGCGAAGCCAGCAACTCGCGCTCGGCGCGAATCTGCGCCAGCTCGCCCGAAGTTTTATTCAAATTTCGTTCGGCTTCAGAGAGTTTTTGATTCAGCCCGGCGATTTCAGCCTGCGCTCTGGCGTTTTGTCTTGTTGCGTTGATGAGCGAATAAGCCAAAACCAAAACCGCAATCGAAGCGGCAACCGCGATAATTTTCGGCAACACATTCCAAAAACCGGAGCGTTGCGGAGCTTGAGCGGTAAATTCATTTTCCGGCATCGGAACGACTTTTACCGAAGATTTATTCTTTCCGCCCTCTATAACCGTAAATTTCGGTTTTTCGGTTTGCGGAGTTTGTTTGATTTTCTCTAAAATCCGCGAACGAACTTCCGCCGGCGGTTCGAGCAATTCGGTGGCGAAAGACAAAGCCGCCGCCGTTTCGCGCAGCCCGTCAAATTCGGCGCGAAACTGTGCGTCTCCGGCAAGCAGTGCATCAAGCTCGCGCCGCTCGTTTTCATCGAGCGCGTCAAGCGCGTGTGCCGCTAAATTCTCTTTGTAATCTTTTTCAGCCACCTTTAAAACTAATCAAATTAGATGCCGTTTCGGCATCAATGTTAGCCCGTTCTACAACCAATCCCCGACGCGCGGAGCCAGGACTTCGCGCAATTTTGTCATTCCGGTTCGCATTCGAGTTTTGACCGTACCAAGCGGGGTATTGGTGCGTTCAGCGATTTCCGACTGCGAAAAACCGTCGAAATAAGCCATCAAAAGCGCGGCGCGCTGTTCTTCCGGTAATTCTTTTAACGCCTCTCGAACGACTTCGCCGCGTTCGTTATTTATTGCATCTTCAACCGCATCGGCAACGGCGTCAGCCGATTCTTTGGTCGCTGCCTCAATCGTTCTACTGCGCGAACCGAGAGAACGAAGGCGATCAATCGCCCGACTTCGCGCCAGCGTGACGAGCCACGTAAAAGCCTTTCCGCGGTTTTCGTCAAAATCCCGCGCCCGCTGCCAAACCTGCACGAAGACTTCCTGCAAAATGTCTTCCGCTTCGGCGCGGTTACCTAATATACGAAAGAGAAGTCCGAACAGGATTGTCCGGTAGCGGTCATAAATCGCAGCCAGAGATTCTTCGTCGCCCTGCGCTACGGCTCGGAGAAGATCGGCATCGGGGATTTGAACGGTTTCTGGCTGCAAAATTAATGTTTTATAATCCGAGACAATATCGCACGGCGTTCTCAATTTTTACAAGCGCGCCGCTAATTAATTTAAGCCTATTCATAAATCATCGCGGAGCGATGTCGTGAATTTAGCCGTGTCTTTTAAGCACGGTTTGAATGGCGAAAATATCGGCGTCGCGTCAGTGACGATTGATTTATAATCCAACAAAGCTCATTTTCCAGATTGCCGGATGGTTTTTGAGCATTTTCTCGAACTCGCCGAGCGAGAAATTCAATCAATTCGAGCTGCTCGTTTAAACCAAGCGGCAAAATCTGGGCTTCGATTTTTTCAAGCGCCGCTGTGTTCATCTTTTTTTTTAAGCAACGGTAATTTCCTGATTGAGATAAACGTCCTGAATCGCGTTGAGCAATTGGACGCCTTCGTTCATCGGGCGTTGAAACGCTTTTCTCCCGGAAATCAAGCCCATTCCGCCGCCGCGTTTGTTGATGACGGCTGTGCGAACCGCGTCAGCCATATCGCTCGCGCCTTTCGATTCGCCGCCGGAATTGATCAAACCGCAGCGTCCCATATAACAGTTCGCCACTTGATAACGCACGAGATCAATCGGGTTATCGCTCGTCAAATCGGTGTAAATTTTCGGATTCGTTTTGCCGTAGCTGCTTTCCAAACCTAAAACGTTGTAGCCGCCGTTTCTTTCGGGAAGCTTTTGTTTGATGATGTCGGCTTGAATTGTCACGCCCAAATGATTTGCCTGTCCGGTCAAATCGGCGGCTGTGTGCAAATCGCCTTCTTTGGTTTTGAATTTGTTGTTTCTGAGGTAACACCACAAAATTGTCGCCATTCCCAGCTCGTGCGCGTAAGCAAATGCTTCGGCGACTTCGCCCAATTGACGCGTTGATTCGTCAGAACCGAAATAAATCGTCGCGCCGACGGCGACCGCGCCCATATCGCGGCATTGGTCAATACCGCCGAACATCACCTGATCGAATTTGTTCGGATAAGTTAACAGCTCGTTGTGATTGATTTTGACGATAAACGGGATTTTATGCGCGTATTTGCGGGCGACTATTCCAAGAACGCCGAACGTCGAAGCGACGGCGTTGCAGCCGCCTTCGATTGCTAATTTGACGATATTTTCCGGGTCGAAATATTGCGGATTCGGCGCGAAGGAAGCGCCTGCCGCGTGTTCGATTCCCTGATCAACCGGCAAAATCGAGAGATAGCCGGTTCCCGCCAGCCGCCCGTTTCCGAAAAGCGCTTGCAATGAGCGAAGAGTTGCGGGCGTTCTGTCGGACAAAGCCCAGACGCGATCAACGAAATCGCCGCCCGGAATTTGCAGTTGGTCTTTGGAAATTTTCGGCGTTGAATAATTAAGTAAAACGTCGGCGTCGGCGCCGAGCAGCTCTTGAATTTTCGATGAATTTATATTGGAAGCTCGCGGTTCTGCCATCATAATTTTAATTCTCCTGTTAATTTAAAAACTGTAATCCAAATTTTGCGAAAGAAAGACAAATTATAACACAAAAAAAATGCCTGCAAGACAGCATAAGCTATTGCTAAATGTCGCTTTTGGAGTTATTATGCCGGGTGGAGTTTAAAAATCTTTGGGGTTGCCCCCAACCCGAACTTAAACCTTCTGAAAAGATTTTCATCCAAAAAAAGACAAAAAATTAAGTTTCCGATTTCCAAATTGAAAGGATTTAGTATGTTTTTCCTCCGTAAAAGTGTATTCAGTTTCCTCTTATTGGCGTTGCTGGCTGCTACGGTTTTAGCAGGCGACGAGCCGATTTGGCGACCAATCAACCCGGCTGAGCTGGGAGCGAAAGCACCGATAGTCGAAAAAGACGCCGACGCCGAAGCCATTTTCTGGGAAGTTCGGCTCGATGATAAAAAAGCCAGTTCGCTGGCTTACGAGCATTACGTTCGCGTTAAGATTTTCACAGAGCGCGGGCGCGAGCGGTTCAGCAAGTTCGATATTCCGTTTCTCAAAGGCAAAAAAGTCAAAGACGTTGCCGCCCGCGTCGTCAAACCCGACGGCACGATTATCGAATTAAAACCGACCGATATTTTTGAACGCGAAATCGTTAAAGCGGACGGACTCAAAATCAAAGCCGTTTCGTTTGCCATCGCCGGAATCGAGCCGGGCGTGATTTTGGAATATCGCTACCGCGAAATCTTCAAAAACGATTCGGCGAGCGGCGAACGCCTCCTCTTTCAGCGCGATATTCCGATTCAAAGAATGTCTTATTACATTCGCCCCTACGAAGGTCAGTTATTGCAGACCGAATCGTTCAATATGCCGTCGGGCGTCGGTTTTTCCAAAGACAAAGACGGTTTTTCAGTGGCGACGATGACCAACATTCCGGCGTTTAAAGAAGAGCCGCGAATGCCGCCGCCGGATCAGGTTCGCTCGTGGGCTTTGATTTATTATTCGGGTTTCTTTGATATGCAGCGCTGGCAGAGCTTTGCGATGCGGTTTTCGACGGTAATGAAAGATTGGATTAAACCGAACGGCGACGTTAAAAAAGCCGCAGCCGAAATAACCGCCGGAGCCGCCACAGATGAAGATAAATTAAAGAAAATATACGAATTCGTTCAAAAACAAATCAAAAACATTTCTTTCGATTCGACAATGACGCCCGAACAAAAAGAAAGCGTTGACAATAAAAAGCCGGGCGACACGCTCAAACGCCGGATGGGAAGCTCGCCCGACATCGAAAAGCTGTTCGCTTCATTGGCGACCGCCGCCGGAATGGAAGCCAGAATCGTGCTTTCCGGCGACCGCAGCGAATACTTTTTTAACCCGGATAGAAATTCTCACATGTCTTTCGTCCATTTCGCCTGCGTCGCCGTTAAAGTAGGCGAGAAATGGCAATTTTTAAACCCCGGAACTCCGTATCTTTCTTACGGAAAACTGCTCTGGAACGAAGAAGGTACGGCTACGATTTTAATCGGTGAAGATAACTTCCTGATTTCCAGCAGCCATCTATCCGATGTCGAAGCGACTTCCGCAAAAAGAACCGGCAGATTTAAATTGCTTGAAGACGGAACTTTAACCGGAACTTTGAAAATCGAATACACCGGACACAACGCCATTAATCGCCGGAGCGGCGGATTTGACGATTCCGAACAAAAACGCGCGGACGATTTTAAAAATGAGCTTAAAGAACAAATGAGCGCGGCGGAAATTACGGATGTCAGAGTTGAAAATTTCAACGACAACACGCTGCCGCTCGTTTATTCGGCGAAAGTCAGCGTTTCCGGTTATGCTCAGAAAACCGGAAAGCGCCTGTTTTTGCAGCCCGGATTTTTTAAATACAATTCCACGCCCGTATTTTCGAGCGCAACCCGGCTGCATCCGATTTTCTTCCGTTATCCGTGGTCGGAAAAAGACGACATCGAAATCGAATTGCCCGCGGGATTTGCTCTCGATAACGCAGATTCGCCCGGATTGATTGCCGACAAAAGCCAGATCGGAAAAAACGATATTTCTATTTTGGTTACCAAGGACCAGAAAACGCTGATCTACAAACGCTCCTTCCATTTTGGAAAGGGCGGCAACGTTTATTTTCCGGTTGAGAGCTACGCCGCTTTAAAAGGTTTGTTCGACGCTTTCCATAAAGCCGACACGCACTCTCTGGTTTTAAAACAAGGTACGACGACTGCCAGCGCGACCAAGTAAGCGACGTCTCATTTCTGGCAAACAATCTGTTGAGAAGCGCGCGAGCAATTTGCCGATTCTCAACAGATTGTTACTATTTTTCAAATTTATGCTTCACACTAAAAAAATCTGGTTAATCGCATTGTTTTGTCTGAACTTGTTCGTCTTGAACGGCTTTGCAGCCGTCGGCGAATCCGCGCCGGCTTGGCTCTCACAAGCTGCGGCGGCGCACGTTCCGGCATACGACAAAGACGTTCCGGCAGTTGTTTTGTACGACGAGCGAATCGTTAATTTAAGCTCCGACGGGCAGTTGACGATGACGAGCAATTTCGCTGTGCGCCTGCTCAATCGCGAAGGCAAAATTTTCGCCAAAGCCGCCGAAGTTTATCTGCAAAGCTCAAGCAAAGTCCGCGATTTAAAGGCTTGGCTGATTCGTCCGAACGGCACGATCAAATACTTCGACAAAGACACAATCGTTGATATAATCGCCGACCCGGACGATGTTTATAACGAGTATCGGGTGAAAACAATTGACGCGCAAACCGAAGCCGACGCGGGCGCGATTTTCGGTTTTCAATCGGTTGTTGAAGAACGCCCGCTGTTCACGCAGGACATCTGGTCGTTTCAGGAACGGCTGCCGACTCTGGTTTCGCGCTACGCGCTTAATTTGCCCGCAGGCTGGCAGGCAGCGAGCGTGACGTTTAACCGCGACGAATTAAAACCGCAGGTTTCCGGGACGAGCTATGTTTGGGAAATGCGCGATTTAGCGCCCATTCCGCCCGAATCCGGCAGCCCTTCGGTTCGCAACATTGCGCCGCGCATTCACGTCAATTATTCGCCCGCGACGCCGAACGCGGCTTATCGCGCGTTCGCTTCGTGGCAGGACGTTTCGCGCTGGGGCAGCGAATTGCACGATCCGCACGCCGCCGGAGATGACCAAATCGCCGCCAAAGCACGTGCTTTGACCGCGAATGCGAAAACCGAATTGGATAAAATTCGCGCCGTAGCCGGATTCGTCCAAAATCTGCAATATATTTCAATTGACATCGGCGTCGGACGCGGCAACGGCTATCGCCCGCGCCCGGCGAGTCTGGTTTTGCAGCGCGGTTACGGCGATTGCAAAGACAAGGCGAATCTGATGCGTGCGATGCTCAAAACGCTGGGAATCGAGGCGTATCCGGTTTTCATTTATTCGGGCGACCCGACTTTTGTTCGTCAGGAATGGGCTTCGCCGTCACAGTTTAATCACTGCATTATCGCCGTCAAAGTCAGCGCGGAAACAAACGCTCCGACTGTCGTCACGGACAGCAAGCTCGGACGCCTTCTGATTTTCGACGCGACCGATTCTTATACGCTGTTGGGCGATTTGCCCGACCATGAACAAGGCAGTTACGCGCTCGTCGCGGCGGGCGAAAACGGCGGTTTGATTCAAATGCCGGTTTTGCCGCCGGATGCCAGCCGTCTCGAACGCCAAGCCGAAGCGGTTCTCGCGGCGGACGGCTCGCTGCAAGGCGCGATTCGTGAACAGGCTTTCGGACAAACGGCGTCGAAATATCGCGCCGAATCGCGTATGCTGAGCGCAGGCAATTATAAAACGGCGATGGAGCAATGGCTGACGCATCGAGTCGTCGGCGCGAAAATGTCGAAAATGACTCCGACCGATAAACCGACCGAAAGCCGTTTTGACATTGATATGGAATTTGCGGCACAAAACTACGCGCAATTGATGCAGGGGAAATTGATGATTTTCAAACCGGCTTTTGTCGGCAGACTCGATCAGCTTTCGGTCAGCGATAAAAAGCGCGTGCATCCGGTTCTTCTCGATGCGAGCCAGTATTCCGAAACTATCAAAGTCAAGCTGCCCGCCGGTTTCGACGTTGACGAAATGCCCGAAGCGAGCAAATTAGAAACGCCGTTCGGGAAATTTGCCGTCACTTACGAAATCAAAGAGGGCAATCTGCTGTTTCATCGCAGCCTAACGCTCAATAAAACGACCGTCGCGGCAGACAAATACGAAGCCGTCAAAAGCTTTTTCTCCGCCGTGCGCGCCGCCGAGCAAAATCCGGTCGTGCTGGTGAAAAAATGAAACGGTTTCTCTCCGCGCGTTGGCAAGACCTCGTGATGGCGAATTATGAAATTTCGCCCGAAGTTTTGCGAGAATTTGTCCCGCGCGGAACTGAAATTGATTACTGGAACGGCGAGTGTTACGCGAGTCTTGTAGCTTTTAAATTCGCGGACACCGCCGTTTTAGGTTTTCGCATTCCCTTTCACGTTAATTTTGAAGAAATAAATCTGCGGTTTTACGTCCGGCGCGAAACTGCCGACGAAACGAGACGCGGCGTAGTTTTCGTTAAGGAAATTGTGCCGCGTCGCGCTATTTGTCTGGTCGCCAACACGCTCTACGGCGAAAAATACGAGGCTTGGCGCACGCGGTTTGAAGAAACCGAAAATCGTTTGAGCTATTTCTGGACGCGCGGCAATTGCTCGAATAAAATCGCAGTAGAATTTGGCGGCAGTCTCGGCGTGCCGGAAAACGACTCGCACGGGGAATTTATTATCGAGCATTATTGGGGCTATACGAAATTGAACGACAGAAAAACCGGTGAATACAAAGTCGAGCATCCGAAATGGGAATTAAAAGAAATTAAAAACACCGAAATCGCGGTTGATTTTGCCGCTACATACGGCGAACGATTTGAATTTTTGAATCAAGCCGAGCCGCGCTCCGTTTTGTTTGCCGCCGGTTCCGAAATTTCGGTTTACAAAGGCGAAAAAATTGTTTTATGAGCATCGTCGCAATTGTCGCCGTCGCGCAAAATCTGGCAATCGGCAAAAACGGGAAACTGCCGTGGCATTACAAATCCGATTTGCGTTTTTTTAAACAAACGACAACTGGAAACGCCGTTTTGATGGGCTGGAACACCTGGATTTCAATCGGCAAGCCTTTGCCGAATCGCCTGAACATCGTTTTGAGCCGGACGCACGAAATTGAAAATCAGCCTTCGGTTTTGCTGGTGCGAAGCCGCGAAGAAGCTCTCGCACTCGCGGAATATTTGAATTGTGATTTGTTCATCACGGGCGGCGCGAAAGTTTTCGAGTTGTTCAAAAATGACATTGAAAGGTGGTTTGTCACCGAAATTCCCGAAACAATCTCGGACGCCGAAGTTTTTCTGCCGCCGAATTTTCTCGACTCGTTTCTTCTCGCTGAAACTCGAACGCTCGAAGAAAATTTACAGGTAAAAATCTATGAGCGCGGCAAATGAAAAATTAAGGCAAGAGCTATTGGCAATGCGGGCGGAAGACGAGCGCGTGCGCGAAGAATTGGCAAAGACCGGCGAGCTTTTCGATGGTTATCATCCGACGATGGAAGCGGTTCATTTGAAAAACGCCGCGCGGCTCGAAGAAATTTTCGCCGAAAACGGCTGGCTCGGTAAATCTCTGGTCGGGGAAGACGGGGCGGAAGCCGCCTGGCTCATCGTTCAGCACGCGATTTCGCGCCCGGATTTGCAAAGACGATTTCTGCCGATTTTAAAAGAGCAATCGGAACACGGTGAAAATCCTATATGGCAGGCGGCGTATCTGGAAGACAGAATTTTGAGTTTTGAAGGCAAACCGCAGATTTACGGCAGCCAATTTGATTGGAACGAGCGCGACGCAATGTCACCGAATGAAATTTTCGAACCGGAAAAAATAGACGAACGCCGCGCCGCCGTCGGATTGGAAACGCCTTATTCCGAATACATCAAAGTGCACAACGAAGCCGTCAGAAAATCAAACGAAAAGCCGCCCGACAATTTAGACGAGCGGCGGCGTGCGTTTGAAGAATGGGCGCGCAAAACGGGCTGGCGCGATTAAGACAAAAATCTGCCTAAAAAGTACGGCAGCATTTTGCGCCACCAATCCCAATCGTGGCGAACATCAGCGCCCCAAACTTCCAAAAGATGCGGAATGCCTTTCGAGTGCAAAATGCGCGAAAGGTCGCGGCTGCGCTCTGGCGCTTCAAAGGCTCCCGAACCTGTAACAATCACGATCGAATCGGCTTTTCGCAAAATCGGAAGAAAATAATCATCGTTTAAGTTCTGCATATATTCGATTGGATTATTGAAATAGACGTTATCGTCGTGAAAACCGTCTAAAAATCCCCGAATATCGTAAGAGCCGCTCATTGCTAT
The DNA here is from genome assembly GCA_036400075.1 of Pyrinomonadaceae bacterium. Classification (GTDB taxonomy): domain Bacteria; phylum Acidobacteriota; class Blastocatellia; order Pyrinomonadales; family Pyrinomonadaceae; genus JALZCH01. The sequence continues at coordinate 44,824 of DASWLV010000160.1, read as the reverse complement.
CGTTCCGCGAAATAAATCAGGATGTTTGAAATAAGCGTTGGCGCAGAGCGTTGCGCCCAAAGACGCGCCCGTTGTCATAGGCTTGGCATCATCGCCGCATTCATTGCGAATCAAAGGCAAAACTTCCTCGGTAATATATCGGTCGTAGCGAGTTAGCAATTCGGCTTTCCAAGCAGGATGCGCTTCTTTGTTTAAAAGCGAGTAGCGGTTGACGCTGTTGATTGAATAAGCGCGGATTTGACCGCTTTCAATCAAAGGCTTAATTGCATCAATCAATAAAAATCGTTCGTATTCGAGATAATCGGCGGCGGCGGTCGGAAACATCAGAAGCGGATAACCCGCGTGTCCGTAAGCAACGAGCGGCATTTCCGCGCCCAAATTATGACTAAACCAAGACGTAGTATCACGTCGCATAAAATATTAACTCTCCTGAAATAGTTTGTTCTAAAAAGCTGAATTTAATCTTGTGAGGTTAAAAGAAAAATGCGCCGACTTCAAGTTTGCCGCGGCAAACTTGAAGTCGGCGCGAATGATTTACTTGATAACGGTAATCTCGCGCGTCGTCGAATTGTAGCCGCCGTTGTCAACCAAATTGCCGTTTTGGTCAACGAGTTCGAGCTTTACTTTGTGCGCGCCCGCATTCCAACCGGAAAGCCAAATGGGTTGCCATTTTTCGATAAATTTCGATTCGGTGTTGTTAACAGTGTAGCGTACGCGATATTCGCCGCCGTCACCTTTCAATTTGGCGTTGGCGAGCCAGAAATCAATCATAATTGCTTCCGTATCAGCGCCTTTGTATTCGCCTTTCGGTCGGCTGTAGGTCAACAGCGGTTTGGTTTTGTCCACCGCCCCGGCGGTCGTCGCCTGCATCTCTTTGCCTTCAGGCGTTGCGGCGGCGTTAGTGTTCGACATCGGCTGACCGGAATTTGTGGTTGCAGGTTTCGCCGCATCGGCTCCGCCGTTTTTGACCGTAAATCTCACCATTTGAAACGCACCTTCGTTTTTGTAACTTTCGTGCCACGGACGCGAAGGGAAAACGCGCAGAGTGTGTTCGCCGTCAGTCACATTCCGCAATTCAAATTCCTGACCGAGATTGTAATAAGCCTCGTATGGCTGATTATCCAAAATGACGTGAATGTGATTGCCCATTCCGGTCACCGGGTCTTTCATCGGCTGATAACCTTTTAACTCGCCACCTAATTCCAATTTGACTTTGACGGTCGAGCTGCCGACGGTTGCGGCTTCCTTTGGTTCGACGATTTTCAAAGTCGGAGCGGCGGCATCCTGTTCGCCTCGCTGCTCAATCATTCCGCGAATCCGTGCGGGCGTTTCAGTTTCCGACAACGTTTGCGTTTGCGGCGAAGCGGAAACATTTGCGATGTTAACATTCGCCGCATTTGTGTTTGCGGTTCGATTTGTATTGGCGTTTTCGCACGCCGATAAAAAAGCGATTGAAAGAAATAAACCGACGATTTTAATTTGTTTCATTTTTTCCTTCTTAATAATTTTCAAGCTGCAATAGGAATTTGCTGCAAAACGATTTCTTCAACATTATCGAAATCGTAAACTTCGGCAAAACGATTGATTATTTTGTCTTCAACTTCTGCGAGTTCAAGCTCGCGCGACAAAAGCTGATTCATCGAAGCTACGGGTTCGCCGTCACAGGCGACGATGTAATTGAAAAAGCTCAAATCGGTGTTGACGTTTAAAGCAAAACCGTGCGTCGTCACCCAGCGCCGGAGGTGAACGCCGATTGCGGCGACTTTGCCGAATTGCGTGTGGACGCCGGTTAAACCTTCGATTCTGAAACCTTCCAGCCCGAAATCACCGACGGTGCGAATCAAGCTTTCTTCGATTTCGCGGACGTAACGATGCACGTCTTCGCGGTCCGGGCTGAGGTTGAAAATCGGATAACCGACGATTTGCCCGATGCCGTGATACGTTATTTTTCCGCCACGATTGGTTTCAAAAACCGAAACGCCGAGTTTTTCCAGCAATTCAGGCGTCGCCAGAATTCCGTTTGCATTGCCGCGCCTGCCCAGAGTATAAGTATGCGGATGTTCGAGCAGCAAAAGCGTGTCGGGCTGACGGCGTTTGAGAACCGCTTGCTCGGTTTCTTTTTGCACTCGGAGCGCTTCGGCATAGCCGATTCTTCCCAAACGGCGAACTTGTAACTGGCGTTTTGACATCTTTGCTTGCAATTAATTACAAGTTAAATTGTAACGAGATTCGTAAAATTTGGAAACGCGAGAAAAATTGGATGAAAAAAATACTGAATTTTAAAATTGTTTTAGCAGTTTTGATGTGCGCTTTTTTGTTTGAAGTTTCGGCTGAAGCGCAGAGGCGTCGCACAACTCCTGCACCGAAAAGACGAACGACCGCGGCGCGAAATACTAAGCCGCCAACACCGCCACCTGGCGCGAGAAACGCGGCGATTTTAACGGCGACCGAAAAGGTCAGCAATCAGATAAAAAATTTGGCGCAATTTATTTTTTTGCTGGGAAATTCCGTCGCGGTGGTTGAATCGCTCGAAAGAGATATTAAAGCCGGAAAGGCTTCGCAATCAGCGCGCACGCAAGCCGAAGCAGGCAGAAGGGGGTTTATTGCGGCGATTACGATTTTCAAAAACGCGATGGCAACGCTCGAAGACGAATTTCGCGCTAATGCTGCTCTGAGACCGTATTTATCGCAGCTTGTCGGTGTTTCCGATTATGCCGGAACAGCCGAACAGCAAGCTGCCGCCGGGCAATTTAACCAAGCCGGGCGCACTATGCTGCTCGTCGTTAATCAACTGACCGATGTTCTTCGGGAAATGCCGTAATAGAATGGAAAAACAAAAAAGGCAGACCAATTTGGTCTGCCTTTTTTGTTTAATTGGAATTACAGTTTTTAGTTTTTGCCCGCAACCGTTTGTCCCGCCGGTTTGGTTTCTTTCGGCAATCCGAGCTTTTCGCGGATGAATGCTTCGACTTCGGTTTCAATCATCTCGCCGGTTACAACGCCGAATTTCTTTCCCAAAACATCGCCTTTTTTATTTATCTCTTTCGGTTCGAGAAATAAATTCCACGGCGAACCCCATTTACGCTGATCGCCGACCGCCTGGCGATATTTATAATGCGTCGTTTTGTCGCGGTCTTCGTATTTTTCCGATTCGACGACGATTGGGAAATTTAAATTATTGTCCGCCGCGTGTTTCTTTGTTTCTTCGAGCGAAGCGTATTCGCTGACCGCGACGACTTCAAAACCTTTGTCTTTATATTTTTCGCTCAATTTTTTGACAAGCGGCATTTCGCGATGCCAATTCGGACACCACGCGGCGAAATAAACAACGAGAACGAGCTTTTTGTCTTTGGCGAACGAGCGCAGATTGACTTCGGAATTGTCGCGCAGATTTTTCAGCGTCCAATCTTTGTATTCAAAATCTTTTCGTTCAAGATGCGCGGTTTCATCACCGCTGAATTTGGCAAATCCGGTAACGGCAAAACATAAAATTAAGACGGAGGCGAAAATCTGTTTCATAATTTTTATTTTTCTTCTAAAAGCGATTTAATTGCAGTTTCAAACTGTTCGCGCGATTTGATGCCGGTAAATTTCTGACGCACGCGACCTTCGCGGTCAATCAAATAAGTTGTCGGCAAACCGACGTAAAGCTCGCTGCGCGACGGCTGTTTTCCGACTGCGACCGTGTATTCCATCGAATGCTCTTTTTGAAATGCTTTGACCGCCGGAGCTTCGTCTTCATAAGTCAGACCGACGATTTTCAAACCTTGCGCTTCGTAATCTTTTTGCAGAGCGTTAAACGTCGGGATTTCCTCGATACACGGCACGCACCATTTCGCCCACAAATTCAGAAGCACGACTTGTCCGCGCAACTCGCTGAGGTTTACGTTTGTTCCGTCCAGATTTTCAAATTGAACCGCCGGAGCTGCCGGAAAGTCCTGTTTTTGGATTGCACTTTGTTGAGAATCGGGCTGCGATTGTGCGACTGATTTTGACTCGTCCAATTTGATATACGATTCAAAATTCGGCAGAGCCGTAGCCAGACTCGAACTGTTTAAAACCGTCACGTAACCGGAAGCGACGAGCAAACCGATGGCGACGAGCAAAACACCGGAAATGACTTCGACCGTGTGCAGATGTTTTTTAAAGCCGCGCGAAAAACTCAAAAATTGATTGATAAAAAGCCCGACGAGCAGAAACGGCAAAGAGAGTCCGATTGAATAAAACGCAGAAAGCACAAATCCGCTTTGCCAGCCGCCGCTTGTCGCCGCCAATCCGATAATTCCGCCGAGAATCGGACCGATACACGGCGTCCAGCCCGCCGCAAACGCCAAGCCCAGAGTAAAAGAGCTGGCGATTCCGCTCGGTTTGTCGCCGCCGTTTAAAAATCTGGTGTCTTTGTAAAGCGCGCCGATTTTTAATAATCCGATGAGCTGCAAACCAAAGGCAATAATGACTAGACCGCCGATAATGCGAATGTAAATGTTACTTAATAAAGCCGAGCCGACGAATCCGGCGGTTGCGCCGAGCGCGAGAAAAATCAGCGAAATTCCGGCATTAAAAGCGAGCGAATTAATGACAACGGCGCGTTTTGCCGCGGCGGTCGAGCCTTCGTCGCCTTTCAGATTGTCAATGCTCACGCCTGAAATCATCGAAACGTAACCCGGCACGAGCGGAAACACGCACGGAGACAAAAACGATAGAATGCCACCCGCAAACGAAATTAAAATGTTATAAATGCTTAGACCTTCCATTTGTTCGTATAATTGCAAAGACTTTGATTTTCGTATATTAACATACAGTCCCGGAGCGAAAGCGTTTCCAAATTCGCGGCTCGATAAAAATACGCGAAACGCGGCGGAAAGGTTTTACGTATAATATTTTGGTTTGCCGGGCTTTCCCCCAAATTTTGGGATACAAATAATGCAAAGACGAATTTTGATTGTTGATGACCACGACGATTTAGCGGGCGATCTGCGCACGGCTTTCACCGGAATGCGGCACAGCGTGACAACGCTCGAATCGCGCGACGAAGCGATTCTACAAGAGGATTTAGCCGAATATGACGTTTTGATAATTGATCTCGACGACGTTGACGAAGATTGGCGACCGCTTGCCAGAAACGGAAACGGTGCGCCCGAAGAACACGAAATTATCAAAGCATTTAAAATTTCCGCCTCGAATTTTCGCCGCAATTTTGACGAAGCCGAGCTAAAACAAATCGTTGATACCACACTCGATTACAAATCAAAATTTGTTGACGACGAGCGCGCCGTCAAAAATTGGCGCGAGAAAATCGAATTTGAATTGCCGAGCGCGATTTCTCCGATGCATTCGATTTTAAATTATTTGCTCCAGCGCATCACCAAAATGGGCGTCGTTTGCCCGGAAAAATCAAATGTTTTCGTCGCTCTGGACGAAGCCTTCGTTAACGCCGTCAAACACGGAAATCGTTTCAATTACGAAAAATTAGTTCGCATTACCGCCGAAGTTTCTTCAAAAGAAGCCCGCTTTACCGTCGAAGACGAAGGCGAGGGCTTCGATGTCGCCCAAATTCCCGATCCGCTCGATCCTGCCAATCTTTTCAAAACCTCCGGTCGCGGCGTTCTTTTGATGTACAACATAATGGACGAAGTAAAATACAACGAACGAGGAAATCGTCTCGAACTCGTCAAACGCCCTGAGACATTTAACGCTTAACATTTCGCTTGATTAGAAGCGATAAATGCGAAATGATAAATGACAAATGAAAGTCACAATCGGGCAGATCAACACGACTAACGGCGATTTGGAAGGCAACGTCGCCAAAATTTTAGCGGCAATCGAAAAAGCAAAAGCGGACGGCGCGGATTTAATCGTTTTCCCGGAAGTCGCCACGCACGGCTACACTTCGTTTGACTGGTTTCTGGACAAAGACATTGCTTTGCACTCGCTTGCGGCACTTGAAAAACTCATTCCCGCCACAATGGGAATTACAGCGATTGTCGGCACGATTCGTCCGAGTATGGAAGAAACCGGACGCCGGATTTACAACTGCGCCGCCGTGATTCACAACGGCGAGCTGCTCGGTTTTGCAGACAAAACACTCTTGCCCGAATACGACGTTTTCGACGATCCGCGCTTTTTTGAATCAGGAAAAAAACGGCAGCTTTTTGAAATTAACGGAACAAAAATCGGCGTCGCCGTGTGCGAAGATTTCTGGAACGACAAAACTTTCTGGCGCGAGCGAAATTACGTCAACGATCCGGTTGACGAATTGATTGAAATGGGCGCGCAGATTATTGTTTCGCCGAACGCTTCGCCTTTTAACAAAGGAAAAATTGCCGTTCGCTGCAATATGGTCGCGCACCGCGCCCGCGCCGCTCGCGTTCCGGTCGTTTACGTCAATCTCGTCGGCGGCAACGACGGAATTATTTTTGACGGTTCGAGCCTTGTCGCCGATTCCGAAGGCGACATTATTTTGCAGGCGTCGTCGTTTGAAGAATTTGTCGAAACGGTCGAAATTGACGACGCAAAACCCGATTCGCGCGGTATCACGGGCGTCGAATGCGAAACGATCAGGCAGGCTCTGGTTTTGGGAATTAGAGATTACGCCGAGAAAAATCGTTTTAAAAAATGTCTTTTGGGGCTTTCCGGCGGAATTGATTCTGCGCTCGTTACAGCTTTGGCGGCGGAAGCTCTCGGCTCGGAAAACGTTTTGGCGGTGATGATGCCTTCGCCTTTTTCTTCAGAAGGCAGCGTCAAAGATTCGATTCAATTAGCTGAAAATTTGGGAATTGAAACTCGACTCGAAACGATTTCCGGCGCGTTTGAAGTTTTGTTAAAACAATTAAATCTGCACAAACCGACTCGCGGCGGCGAAGCTCTCGCGGCGGAAAATATGCAGTCACGTTTGCGGGGCGTTATTTTGATGACGATTTCAAACTCCGAAAATCGTCTACTGCTGTCAACAGGCAACAAATCGGAATTAGCGGTCGGTTATTGCACGCTTTACGGCGACACAAACGGCGGTCTGGCGGTTCTCGGCGATTTACTCAAAACCGAAGTCTGGGCTTTGTCCCAGCACATTAACGACAGTGCTGGGCGCGAGATAATTCCAAACGCGATTATCAAGAAAAAACCTTCAGCCGAATTAGCACCGAACCAGTTTGATCAGGATTCTTTGCCGCCGTATGAATTGATGGACCCGATTTTAAAACTTTATTTCGAGCAAAAATACGCGCCCGAAGAAATAATCGGCGAAGGTCACGATGCGCGTCTTGTTTACGAGCTTTTAAACAAAGTCGAATCTCCGGCGAACGAATTCAAACGGCGACAGCTTCCGCCGACTTTGATTATTTCCAAAAACGCCATCGGCATCGGCAGACGCCGCCCCGTCACGCATCGCTATCGCAGAGTTTCAAAGTAATTCTGGAAATCCATGAAAAAGGCGAATGACGAAATGTTAAGCGAATACGATTTTAAAGGGAAAAAAGGGGTTAGAGGGAAATATCATGAAGCCTTTAAAAATGGCTACACAGTTCGGGTTTATGACGAAAACGGAACTGTTTCGACCGAATACTTCGCCGCTATTTCTCCTGACGTGCGTGAATATTTCCCTGATTCCGATTCAATAAACAAAGCTCTGCGCTCGTTAATTGCGCTGATTCCAAATAAATCGCAATAGGCAAGATTACCTTTTTGGCAAACCGCAGAGCTTTCTGACTTCTTTCAAAGTTTCTCCGGCAAGGTCGCGCGCTTTTTCCGAAGATTTGTGGACTTGTTTCATCGCTCCTTTGCGGTCTTTGACGAATTCTTCACGGCGTTTTCTGAATTCGCCGGTGAGTTCGACTAGAGCGTCGCCGAGCGCATCTTTAAGAAGGCTGTATTTGAGATTTCCCGCCGTGTAATCTTCCATCAAAGACAAAGCGATCTCGGTTTTTCCGCAGGCTTTTAAAAGCTCGAACAAATTTGCCACGCCCGCGCTCATCTCGCCCGTCGTTTCGCCGCTGTCGGTGACCGCAGAGCGCACTTTTTTTCTGAGAGAATCTTCTTCTTCAAACAACCCGATGATGTGTTTTTCGCCTAAAGATTTAGACATTTTCTTCGCCGGATCAGCGAGCGAATAAATCTTCGGCGTTTCGGTCGAAAGAACTGCGGGAAGCGGGAAAAGCTCGCCGAAACGAGAATTAAACCGCTCGGCGATTGTCCGCGAAAGTTCGAGATGCTGTTCCTGATCTTTACCGACCGGAACGAAATTGCCTTTGTAAACTAAAATATCAGCCGCCTGCAAAACCGGATATGTGAAAAGTCCGGCGGAAATAAATTTGTCGCCCGTCTGTTTCTCGTTGATCTGGTCGGATTTGTCTTTAAACTGCGTCTGGCGCGTCAAATCACCAAACGAACAGATGCAATTGAAAATCCACGTTAATTCCGTGTGTTCAGGCACGAGCGATTGAATAAACAGAATTGATTTATCGGGATCAACTCCGCAGGCGAGAAAGTCAATCATCATTTGCTCGGTATTTTTTTTCAAAACTTCCGGTTCATAAGGCATCGTCATTACGTGCAAATCTACTGCGCCGTAGATGCATTTATATTCGCCTTCGTTTTGCAGGCGCACCCAATTTTTGATCGCGCCGAAATAATTTCCCAGATGAAGCTCGCCGCTCGGTTGAATTGCAGATAAAACAATTTTCTTTGACATAAATATAAAAGTCTAAAATTCGATTCAATTATTTTAACTCGAAAACAACCGAACAAGTACAGCCGAATTCCGCGTGTTTGATTTTTCGCCCGAAAATTCTTAGCCTTAAGAGGTAAAACTCTTTTTTCAACCGAGTTTTGCAAAGATTTTTAATTATAAAGGTTAAGCTATGATGATGAAAATAATTTTTACCGCAATTCTCCTTTTTGCCATAGCGTCGTTAGCATCCGCGCAAACGACTACGAAAACTACCACAACCAAAACCGCGACCGCTAAAACAGTGACGACCGCGACTTCAACGACGGCGCAGACGCCGGATGCAAAAGCCGTCCGCGCCGCTTTTGACAGAATTGTTGACGGAATTCGCAAATCCGACGTTGAAATGGTGACCGGCGTTTATCAGAACTCCGCAAATACGATTTATTTTAACAATAACGGAACCGTGACGCGCGGCTGGGAACAGGATAAGCAAAACCGCGAATCGCGTTATCCCGACGTGACGAATGTAAAATTAGACGTGCGTGATGTGCGCGTTGAAATGCTCGGAACGAACGGCGCTTATGTTTCCTGTTTGTGGACGCAAACGCAGGAATATAAAGGCACCCCGGAATCGGCTTCGGGCAGGATGACGGTTGTTTTTCGCAAAGTCGGCAATGCCTGGAAAGCCGTTCATCTGCACACTTCGCCGGATAGACCTGACGCCGCCCGTCCGGTTTTTCCGTCGGAACGCACGCCTATTCCGAATTAGTTCGTCCGAAATGAAAAAATGAAAATAAAAAAAAGCCTTGAGGCGCGCGCCTCAAGGCTTTTTCACTAAAGGAGTTAAGAAAGACTGATTGATTAGTAGCGGCGTCTTTTCGGTTTGATTTTGTAGGTGTAAAGCGCGCCTCCGCCTGCTCCTAACAAAGCGCCGACTCCTGCGCCTCTTTTGCCGCCGATGATTCCGCCGAGCAAAGCGCCCGCGCCAGTAGCGACACCCATATTAATCACATTCCGGTGACGACGATAAAAGCTCGGTCTTTGGTAAGTTTGCGAGTAGTAGGTACGCGTTCTGTAGCTTCTACCGCGACGGGTTTGCGCATCTGCCGAAAGCGGGAGCGCGAACGTCATCATTGTCATTAAAACCATTGCTGCTAAGAATTTTTTCATTGTTCGTTTACCTTCCCTTAAATTTTCTTTGCGAATCACTTCGCTTTGTTCTTTTGCAATGCCCGTGCCATTCAAAAGAACTTATTATTTGTAACGAAAACTGCGTTACGCCATAAAAGATGAACATTAAAACCCGAACCGTTGCCGCACAATTTCGGGCGCGAATATACGAGATGGAATAAACAACAATTCTTGAATAAGAAAACAGCCGTGATAACTCTCATTATCACGGCTGGCTTGAAATTTAAGTTAAAAAAACGGTTTAGTAGCGTCGTCTTTTCGGACGAATCTTGTAAGTGTAAAGCGCGCCGCCGCCTGCTCCTAACAAAGCGCCGACTCCTGCGCCTCTTTTGCCGCCGATGATTCCGCCGAGCAAAGCGCCCGCGCCGGTCGCAATTCCCATATTAATCACATTCCGGTGACGACGATAAAAGCTCGGACGTTGTTGTTGAACGTAATAGCCTTGCGAATAGCTCGGACTGTAATAACGTTGTTGCGCATATCTTTGCGAAGCATAATAACGCTGCCGCGCATATCTCTGTTGAGCATAATAGCGTTGCGAGGCGTAGCTCCGGCTCGAAGCTCTACGATGGCGACGGCATCCGGGATGCGCTTCTGCGGCGAGAGGCAGTGCGATTAACATCATTGATGCCAGGACGAGTGTTGCTAACAGTTTTCTCATTTTCAGTTCTTCCCTTCCTAATTATTGAGTTTTCAAGTTATTGGGAGAGCAGAAAACGGGGAGATAACGCTTTCCAGCAAATTAGTTTTTTCTGCTTGCGCTTTTCAAGATGTAAATATAACCAAATCGGTTGCCGATTGACAAGAGCGAAATTTTTGCAACCGGGCGCGAAAAACGAGTATCGTAAAAAGACTACAAATCAGGGGATTTTTATAAAAAATGAAGTTCACTCGCTACGGAAAATTTAACGGCTTTGACCCGTTCGGCATTGATTTGGGCGATTTGATGGATGCGATGTCGGAGGATTTGCTCAACTCCGGTTTCGACGACGATTATTACTGGCGTCGGCAGCCGAAAGACATTGACGATTCGCTCGATGCGCTCCGCAAAGCTCTTCTCAAAGCTCTGCTTGACCGCGAAATCGTGACGCCCGAACAGGTTCAGGAAATGCTCGACCAGAACGAAGGCAAATTTAAAGGCTCGCAGCTCGAAGAATTAATCAATCAACTCATTGAAAGATTGGTCGAAGAAGGTTATCTCAATCTCAAAGAAGAACGGCAGCAGCAAAATCTGCAAAATCAACAGGGTGAAGGTCAGGGCGAGATCGGAAGTCCGATGCCGCGCGACGTGAAATTTGAAGTGACCGAAAAGGGCTTGGATTTTATGGGCTATAAAACGCTCAAAAATCTGCTCGGCTCGATGGGCAAATCTTCAATCGGGCGGCACGATACAAATAATCTCGATACCGGAATCGAAGCCTCGCAAGGCTCTAAGCCTTACGAATTTGGCGACACGATCAATCTCGACATCAACACGACGCTTTCCTCCGCACTGGCGCGCGAAGGCTTAGGTCTGCCGCTTAATCTCGAATACAAAGATTTGCACGTTTACCAGCAGGATTATCAATCTTCGTGCGCGACGGTTGTAATGCTCGATTGCTCGCACTCGATGATTCTCTACGGCGAAGACCGTTTTACGCCAGCCAAAAAAGTCGCGCTCGCGCTCGCTCATCTGATTCGCACGCAATATCCCGGCGACAGCTTGAAAATCGTGCTTTTTCACGACGGCGCGGAAGAATTGCCGATGGCGAAATTGGGAATGACGCAGGTCGGACCGTATCACACGAACACGGCGGAAGGCTTGAAGTTGGCGCGGCGCATCCTACAAGGACAGCGCAAAGAAATGAAGCAAATTGTGATGGTCACGGACGGCAAACCGACCGCAGTTTTCGTTGATTCGTCAAACGCCTCGCAATTCGGTTACGGCAAACGCTACAAGAGCGAATACGGCGACAAACGGATGCTCTACAAAAACTCGATGGGCAATGACCCGTTCGTGATGGCGGAAACTTTCAAAGAAGTACAGGCGTGCCGCAAAGCCGGGATTATGATTAACACTTTTATGCTTGCCGACGATTATTATCTCGTTGATTTCGTCAAGAAAATGACCGCAATGACGCGCGGCAAAGCGTATTTCGCCAATCCGAATAATCTGTCTCAGTTTGTTTTGATGGATTTTCTGAAACGGCGAACGAGCCGGGTGAAGTAACTTTTAATCAAAACTGAGATTTATCAGCACTCGTTCATACATCTTTCGGGCGAAACGACGAATTTTTATGACGCAAATCTAAGGATTTAGCTGTACAATCGCAGCCGGAATTCGGATATGCTTTTTCCGCAGCTTCTCATCGAAGAACTAAACAACCGGCGCAATGATTTTCGGCGTTTCGCCGAATCGCAATCCGACGAGCTGGAAAATTATTCGCAGCTTTTGCGTGAGCTAGGCGAGAAACCGAGCCGGGAAACGACGAAAATTCTGGGTGATAAAGATACGGGCGCGCTTCCTTCGGTTGAACTGGACGAATTTCGCTCCGCCGTCGTTCAGTTTGAACAGCGCTGGCAAAATCACGAGGCGGCGCGGCATTGGGCTTTCGAGATTTTAAAAGACCGCACGACTTTTGCCGCCGATGGCAGCCAAATTCTGCCGGGGCGTGAAATTTCTCTGCCCGTGGCGGCGATTCAAATCGGGACTTTTGAAAACCGGCATAACGAGCGCGGCGAATATCGCAAACAAGCGTATTTGAAAATCGTCGCGCCGGAAGATTTTTACGAGAGCGATTTGTTGGAAGAAAAACCGATTCGCCCGGAAACGCTCGTCGGGCTTTTGCGTTACGAAGCCGAAATCGAGCGCATCGCAGAATTTTTGCAGGCAAAAGCCGGTTGGCAGGAACGCGGCGAACGTGCGCCGCTCGCGTTTTTGGACAACACGATGCTGCTTTCAATCGCGCTGCCGCAAACGAATATTCAAAACCGCTATGTCTCAAAAGCCGCGGAGCTTGTTCGTTTATCCGAAGCCGTGCGCGTTCCGGTCGTCGGTTTTGTTGACCAATCTTATGCGCGCGACGCGGTTAATCTGCTCGACAATTTCAGCCGTTACAGCCAAAATCGTCTGCACGTTCCGAGCGATAGAATCAACGACGCCTGGCTTTTCAGTCTCGAAACGCTCAAAAATTGGGGCGACCGAACAGTATTTTTTTACAGCCGCCGCAAAAATTTGAGCGCGTTTTTCACCGATGAACACGGCGAATCAACCGTCGGATTCGTTTATCTAAAGACCGCGAGCGATTCCGTCCCGGCGCGCGTTGATGTTCCGGCTTGGATTTTTCGAGAGAATCTTTTGGAAGAAATCGTTGACACGATTCGCGCCGAATGCGTGGTAGGTTTGGGTTATCCTTATGCTCTGGAAACCGCAGACGCGACTGCGGTCATCTCAACCAGAGACCGCGAAATCTTTTTACGCGCTTTGCAGGACTTTGCCCGCCGGGAAAACTTGAATTTTCGCGTCGCAAACAAGAAAATGAGCAAAGCGAGACGACGCTGAAAGTGAGCAGTGAGCAGTGAGCAGTGAGCAGACGAGTTTAAAAAAATATGCCGAGTTCCTGATTTGTTCCGCCTGCGGCGCACAGGCGCAGCGTCTCAATTCAAAATTCTGCGCCATCTGCGGCAAGATTATGAATCAGGATTATGCGCCGCTTGATGCGCTCTGGGCTTCGTACAATTTGCAGAGCCGCAGCGAATCTCAAAAAGTAGAAAAACCGCAGCAGGAAATCAAAGAATTGTTTAAAAAACCGGGCAACGGCGCGGCGGCAACGGCGATGGCGTTTGTTGTTTATTCGCTTGTCCCGTATCTCGGAATCTTGTTTTGTCCGGGTGCAATCTTGATGGGCGGAATCGGTCTGGCGGTTTCATATAAAAAACCGCAGCTCGGCGGGCGGCAAACCGCAACTTATAGCATCTGCTTGGGCGCAATCATCACCGCAATTCAGGTTCTGCTGTGGTGGCTGTTATATTTGATTCCCGAATTGAAAAGGTTTTAATGGAGCTGTCTTTATGAGTTTAACAATCGAGCTTCCGTCCGAAACGGTTCAGGCTCTCGCCGTCATTGCGAAAGGTAAAGGTAAAAGTCCCGAAGATTACGCGCGCGAAGTTCTGGAAAACGAGGTGCTTACATCAAGGCGGCTTGAAGAATTACGGCTTGATGTTCAGGACGGCTTGGAAGCGCTCGAAAATGGAAAGTTTACCGATTACGAAACCTCCGAAGACCTAATAAATGACATTCGACGCGAAAGCGGCGAGCGACTCGCACAAAAAGGTTAATTGCCGATGAAGCTACGCATTTCAGAACCGGCAAAAGAAGATTTAATCGAAATTTATCAACATATTGCGCCTGAAAACGCGCCAGCCGCCGAGCGATTGCTGAAAACATTTCAAGAAAAATTTGAGATTTTAACAAAATTTCTGAATATCGGCAGGGAACGCAATGAATTAGTTATTGGTCTGCGTTCGTTTCCTGGCGGCAAATACCTTATTCTTTATCAGCCGACGGACGAAGCGGTTGAAATTGTGCGAGTGCGTCACGGGGCGACCGATTTGGACGAACTTTTCGACATTTAAACTTTATGAAAATCGCCAAGATTGTTAAATCAAACTCACATATTGATTACGTCGGTCGCGTGATTGACCAGCTCGATTCGGCGAACCCACCGGCTGCGGATGATTACGGTTTCGGGCAATTCGTGCGGATTCCGCTCGAAGATATGAACGAAATCGTCGGCGTGATTTATGATTCGCAGCTTTTAAATCCCGATTACGGCTCTTATGGACCGCGTCTGTCGCCGCAACCGGATTTAGCGGTTTTGTCACCCGATTACATCAACGAACAGGGGATGCTCGTCGGAATTTTGCTGCTCGGCTGGCGCGATGTGTTGAAAAACGAAATCTGGCACGGCGTTCCGCGCTGCATCGTTCCCGTAAACACGGACGTTTATCGAACGACGAACGACGAGTTTCTGGAGTTTCATGCAGGCGGCGACGGAAAATTGCGGCTGCATTATTACGCGCAGCTTCTCGCGCATTCCAACCTTTTCGGCTCTTATCTCCTCGAAACAATTGTTAACAATCTTTCGCCGATGTGCGGCGCGGAAGACCAAAAACGGCTTGGAGTTTTGAAAAGCTCGCTCGCCTGGCAGCGCACACTCGGCAACCAAAAACATTAGAGGAAAATATGAAAAAAACGTTTTTTATTCTCGCAATTTCGTCCGCGTTTGCTCTGAACGCGGCGGCTCAGGGAGTTCGCGACCCGAAAACAACCGTTCAAACCGACAACAAAACCGCCCAAACCGGGATTAATCTACCGAAACCGAAACCCGCACCGACGACTTTCCCCGCGAAATATTCAGGCGGTTTATTCGGATTCAACAAAAAAACTGACGGCACTTTGAATTTCGACGAACTGAACAAACGTCTCGTTTTTCGCAATAAGGAAAACAAGGAGATTTTCGCCCTGCCTTATAAATCTTTTCTCGTCGTTTATCCAAATTCAAAATCCGTGACGCCGACCGCCGCGCGAGTTGCCGGAGCGGTGCCGATTTTGGGCGCGGGACTCGCTAATTTTATTACCACAAAACAACGTTATCTGGTCGTGCAGTTTGCTGATCCCGATTCGGATGTGCAAGGCACGGCGAGCTTTAAATTGAGCGATAAGGAATTGCTGCAATCCGTCATTTACAGTTTGGGCGAAAAGGCGGAACTCAAACAGCGCGGCGATTCTTTTTATCGCCCGCGTCCGACCGGAACGAAAACCGTTTTGTAAATCTGTTTCGACAAAAGAGTTAAAAGATACGGCGCAGGATTTGAACATTTGCGCCGTAAATGTTTCAATATCTTCACGGCTTCCGATTCGTTTTCTCCCGCATCGCCGCGTCTCCGGTAAGCTGTAAGCCTTACAATCAAAAGAAATTGGAGTAACCTTTATGTCTCGAACAACGCAGTTTGTTTGCTCGCTCGCGTTTATGCTCGTTTTGTGCGGTTTCGCCGACGCGCAAACAACAGCGAACGTAATTTTCAAAGTTGCGGTCGTTGATAAAACCTTAAATCTCAAAAACGTTCCGAAATTTCCCCTTGTCCTCCGCAAAACCGACGATTCGGCTTTTGTCGAACAACGAATCTCGACATCCGTTGAAGGCACTGCGAACGCCGCTTTGCCGGCGGGAAGTTACACGGTCAGCTCAGAAAAACCACTCGAATTCGAGGAAAAAAGTTTTGTCTGGGAACACAATTTCAAAGTCGAAGCGGGCAAAGATTCGATTGTCGAGCTTTCAAACGACAACGCGAAAATCACGAATTTAACCGCATCAGTTGCCGCCAACAATTCCCCTCGCCGACGAATCACGGAAGAAGCCGAATTGTTCAAAACTTTGCGCGACGGCGTTGTCACAGTCGAAGGCGAGCTTGGCGCGGGAACCGGATTTATTGTTGATGACAAGGGCTTGATTTTGACCAACCAGCACGTCATTAGCAAATCAACCGAAATCCGCGTTCGTTTTGATAAACAAACAGTCGTTCGCGCCAAACTTATCCACGAAGACCTGGAACGCGACATTGCGGTTTTGCTCGCAAACCTGAGCGCGTGCAAAACTTGCCGCGCTTTAAAAATCGCCGAAAATGCGCCGGACAATCCGCCGATTGTCGAAGGCGAGCGCGTTTTCGCCATCGGCAGCCCGTTGTTTCAGGACAAAATTTTAACTTCCGGCATTGTCAGCAAAGTCGAAAAACGCGCGATTATTTCGGATATTTCGATCAATCCGGGAAACAGCGGCGGACCGCTTTTTAATCTCGACGGCGATGTGATCGGTTTGACGACGTTCGGAGTTGATGCCGGTTCGGGACCCGGAATTTCCGGCATCGTCCGCATCGAAGAAGCCGCCGAATTGCTCGGCAAAGCGCGCGAAGATTTAAAAACGAGAACCGCGCCGACCGCCGAGCTTTTGCCGACCGTTCCCGAAGGAACTTTTCCGGTCGAAACCATCAAAACGCGGATTGAAGCCTCGAAAAAATTCGACCAAAAGCCTTACAAAGACGACATCAAAGATTATCAAATCAATTATATGACGCCGGTTTTCAAATTTTACCTGTCGGAAAAAGACCGGATCGAATCAATGAAAGACCGCGACAAACGCAACAAAGACAAAGGCACGACGACCAACTCGACGGTTGACCGTTACCGCGATTTGCGAAATTGGAACGAATACGCGGGCGAGCTTCGACCGGCAGTCGAGATTCTGGCTTTGCCGGAAGTCGCTGCTTCGGGGAAATCATTGCTGTTGGGAGTTTTGACGGGCGTAGCTTCGCAGGGAATGATAATGACTCCGCCGAATTATAAATTTAAAGCCGATTTTTATCAGATGAAATTGCTCTGCAACAATCAGGAAGTCACGCCGCTGCGGCGTCAAAAAGTCGAATTCGGCGCGGCGATGCCGAGCTATTACAAAGTCAAAACCCGCTTTACTTATGCAGGCGTTTACACTTACCCGTTCGACGTTTTCGAGCCGGGCAAATGCGCGCAGTTGCAGCTTCAAGTTTTTTCGGAAGAAGACATCGAAAAGGCAATCGTCACAAACGTCACGGAATTAACCAAACAAAGAATCTGGAACGATTTTTCGGATTTCAGACAGCAAGCCATAAAGCCGTAAAAGCTGCATTTTAAAATATTAAAAACTAAAAGCCTTGAACAATAACGGTTTCAAGGCTTTTTTTTATTTGGCTTGCAAAACGGATAATAATCTGACTATAATTAAATTCCCTTATCGAGGGGCGCATTGGTGTAGTCGGTTAACACGCAGCCCTCTCAAGGCTTCCGTTTTCTTCAATTTTACTCAGCAAAATCAACACTTTCTCAACTCACGGACACTTTCAGGGACACATTTATCTCAAAATGTCTTGAATATATCCAAATTTTCAAAAATCTATTTTGTTTTCTAAGCCTTCAATTTTAGAAGGCTCTTTTAGTTTTGTCCGAGTATCCCAACAACAAATCGGCTTGACCTAATAAGTATTGAAATATTGTTACTTATTATTTTCTCACCGTCTCGGTTTGTCGTTAGTTTTCAGATACTTATCGCTTAAAGCGATGATTAAATTATACTTTACTTGGGTAAGACAATCAAACGAAATTATTCTTTAAGAAGAATAGTTTTTACGATAAAAAGATTATTCAAAGAAGCTAATAACGACTAAAGAAGCCGCCGCTAGATTAAGCATTACGCCCCGCCGCGTTGTTGCGTTAATTCAAGCTAAAACTCTCCCCGCCGAGAAAATTGGGCGTGATTATTTAATTAAGCCGAAAGATTTGGATTTGGTTGCGGATCGAAAAGCAGGAAGACCGCGAAAGAAGCCATCAAAAAATGTATCTTCCACTGCCGAGGATAAATGAAAAAAACAGCAGATGATAATGCTTTTTCCGAGCTAAGTCATTTTCTTGTCAGAATTTCTATCAATAGTTTTTATCAATTTTTTACACAAAAATATAAAACAACTGCTTGACGCTAAACTTTTTGTTCCCAATGACTTGCAATCAGTGGCAGCTTGTGAGATAGTATGTGACAAGCAATATAAAGGGGCATCAGTTCTCTTTGGTTTTTTAGTTCAAGTGGCGAATCGGAGCCGACATTCAAAATCGAATTCGGTGATTGCCAGAATTTTTATGAGAATGGAAAAATTCAAATGTTAAGTCAGCGAGTCAAACAGCTAATTTTAAAACGAAAGGAGGTGAACAAATAAAAATCTGCTGGCGCTTCCGTTAGCGAATATCAGGATTGGTTAAACAACGATCTTGTATTTCGAGATGGATTGCCAAGGGATAAATAAAAAAGTAAAGAAAGGTTAAAAGAGCAATGACTGAAAAAGAAATTAAAATGGGTTTGTTGTTTGATTACGCTGAACAGGAACCGCGAAAATTTGTCAAATTCAGCATAGGGTACAAACCCTATTTTGAATTTAATGGTCTCCATATCCACGGAGTTTTGGAATCACATTATGAAGAACCCAAGGATTATCTAATGGAGAACGCGGCAGTGATTGTCTTTATTAAAGACAATCTTGATTCCGAAACGATCATTAGAGCGCTTGATATTGTACGCGATAATATCGAGAGGAAATTAAATTTAACAAAAGTGAAGGATAACTCGGCGGAAGATATTTATTCAATACCTCCAGCAGATATTCCAGATTGCATCTATGGTAGCTAATTCATAACAGGCTTAAGCCGCTCAAGCACATAAAAAATCAGGGCTTACCTTTTACAACGAAAGTGCGTGGTAAATCCTGATTTTTTATTTTTTTGACATTTAGAAAAAGTTTTTATCTATTTTTCTACTTTTGGTTTTCTAAGATAGAGAGTCAATAAAACAATAAGATTTCAATCCAACTTAAGCCGCTTTCCCGCAAAGGAATTTGGGCGTGATTATTTGATAAAGGAAAGCGATTTAAAATTAGTTGAAAATAGGAAGGCGGAACGTCCAAAATCTGCAAAAATAATAAAAAATGATTAAAAAAGGAGAAAAGTAAGTGAAACGAGAAGATTTTGATGAAAAATACGCGAATGCTTTAGAAAGAAGTAAAGGACTTCATCCTGTACGCATTTCGGATGACACTTTTACCGTTCCAAGTGAAAGCCAAAAGGATCGCAACTATACAGTTAAACTAACTGACGGTCAGTGGAAATGCGAGTGCATAAGTTACCCTCATGTCAAGTATTGTAAACACCAAATTGCCGTTAAAAAGGAAGCAAAGGAAAACGAGTAAGTTAAGATTTTTATCGACGCGCTTCCTCCGCGAGGAAAGAAATTTGAAAATTTTTAACGAATATACAATCTTTGTTAAATTTGTTTTATTGTTGCAATATCGTTTCATCCATACTATAATATAATTATATTACTAAGCAGGCATTTCTATCGCTACGAGTCGAGCCGCATTGTCGTAAGTACACAGGCAGAGAACTAAGAGCTTAAAGATTAGCAAGGCTACGAATACGAACACGAGAAAGGAACTAAATTCATTTTTCGGATACGTTTAATTTCGTAGCTTGGTAAATTCCAAATAGAGAAACCGCACCGGCTAGAAAGACGTTTCCGAGACGTTTTTCGAGTTAGTTGCGGTTTCTTTTTTGTGAATTTGTATGTCTTTAAAATTAATTACGGCAAAGCAAACGGCGGAACAACTCAGGATTAGCCGCCCCACATTAACGCGGTTAAAGAATGAAATCGGTTATTACCGCGTCGGATCAAAAACGATGTTTGCGGAGGATGCTGTCGCTTCCTACCTTAAACGAGTTGAACAAGTTGCAGCAGAGAAAATTGGGCGCAATTTAGTCGAAAGTGGAGGTGAACGGCAATGCTAGAAAAAGTTACACCGCCAACGGCGACGGCAATCACGATCAGCGGCGAACCAAACGAACTTGAAGTTGTAAAATCGATATCGACTTTTCACTTCGATGGTAGCTCTGGAATAACGGGCAGTCAATCATTTGGCAAGGAGCAAAAATCAACTGTATTTGAAGCTGCAACCTTCTACGTTAAAGCAGGTCTTTCAATCTTTCCGATACGCGCTGACGGAAGCAAAGCACCGGCAATCAAAGAATGGAAACCTTATCAAAATCGGCTGGCTAGTGAAGCAGAATTGCGGCAATGGTTCGGATCGGGCAACGGTCTGGCAATTGTTGCGGGTAAAGTTTCTGGCAATCTTGAAATTCTTGACCACGATGCGCCTGAACTTTACGAGCCGTGGCGCGAACTTGTCGACGAAACAGCGCCAGGGCTTCTTGATCGTTTAACAATTGTTCAAACACCAAGCGGCGGTTATCACCTTTATTATCGCTGCCAAACAATTGAAGGAAATAAAAAATTAGCAGAAAAGCCGAGCACGAATAAAAACGGCAAACCAAACCGCGATACTTTAATTGAAACACGCGGAGAAGGCGGCTACGCGCTTGTTCCGCCGTCACCTCCCGCGTGTCATGAGGAAAACAAGCCTTATGTATTGCTTTCCGGCAGTTTCAAGCAAATTGCCGAAATTACCGTTGAAGAGCGCCAAATTCTCCTTGATTGTGCGCGTTCCTTTGACGAGTGCTTTGAAGAAAAGACTCTTCCTGAAACAACAAAAGGCGAATGTATTGTCACCGGCAACCGTCCAGGCGACGAATTTAATCGTCAATTTACAACTTCCGATTGGAACGACCTGCTTTCCTCAAACGGGTGGCAAAAGATATTTGTGAGCCGGAATGTTGAATACTGGCGGAGACCTGGCAAAACAGGGCGAGGAATCAGCGCGACGGTTAATTATAAAGGAAGCAATTTGCTTTACGTTTTTAGTTCAAACGCTTATCCGCTTAATTACAAAACGGCTTATACACCGTTTGCGGCGCTCACTTTTTTGCAATTTAACGGCGATTTTACAGCGGCTGCAAAAGTATTAGCTAAGGCTGGATTCGGCAAGAAATCTTTCGGTTTGGCTGCGCTAGAACAAGTTGGCGATTTTTCAAAAGGAGAGGCAAACAGCCAAGACGCCTCTGATTCAATATTTGTAAAAGCGCCACTGTCCGATACTGGAAATGCCGAGTGTATGGCTTCAATTTATCGGGATTCTTTGCGGTACGATCACACCCGCAAAAAATGGCTTTATTGGGATGAGGTCTGTTGGAGAATTGATAAACGCGGCATTGCTGAAAGTTGCGCCGTAACTACTGCTAGATCGCGCTATAGTGCCGCCGGAAACATTGAAAACTTAGTCCTGAAAAGCCAACTCTCGAAATGGGGTATTTCAAGTGAGAATGCAAATCGGATCGAAGGAATGTTGAAAATGGCGCGAATTATTGAACCGTTTAGTTCCGAGGTGGAACAATTTGACTCCGATCCGTATCTAGCGGCAACGAAAAACGGCACGCTTGAGCTTCGAACTGGTATTCATCGCGCTTCAAGACAGGAAGATTATCTAACCAAACAGTTTGGCGCGGTTTTTGACTCCGACGCGAAAGCACCGCGATGGGAGCAATTTCTTAAGGAAATTTTCGGGGCTGATTTGGAACTTATTGATTATATTCAACGTTGCGTCGGTTATACGCTAACCGGTGATATGAGAGAGCAAGTGTTTTTTCTTTGCCACGGCGGCGGATCAAACGGTAAAAGTAAGTTTCTTGAAGTATTGTCAAAGCTGATGGCTGATTATGCTGGAACGGCAAGTTTCGAGACTTTCGATGCCGGAAAACGAAGCGAAGCCAGTAATGATCTAGCCGCGCTTAAAGGGAAACGGCTGGTGACTGTCATTGAAACAGATCAAGACCGGCGCTTAGCCGAAGCGAAAGTGAAAACCGTTACCGGACAAGACGAATTATCGTGCCGCTTTCTATACGGTGAATTTTTTAGCTACCGACCCGAATTCAAAATCTGGATGGCGATGAATCACAAACCCGTCATTCGCGGAACGGATAAAGGCATTTGGCGCCGCATCCGGCTAATTCCTTTCACACAATCATTTGAAAATGAGCGTGATGATAAAACGCTGATTGACAAATTGCTGGCTGAATTACCTGGAATTCTAAATTGGGCGCTTGAGGGACTGCGGAAATGGCAAGCGGATGGTTTGCCGATACCAAAAGCAATAAGTGAGGCTACCGAAGAATATCGTCATGAAAGTGATCCTATCGGTCAATGGATTGAGGAACGGACAAGTCCGAATCCTAATTCGCTTGAACCGATTCAAGCTAACGTTCTTTACAAGGATTATTCCCGATGGGCGCAGGAACGAAGTGAACATCCCTTTTCACATAGGACTTGGGGTCAATCTATGTCGGAACGCGGTTATAGCAAAAAACGGAGCGCGGCTGGTTATAACTATTATGGCTTGAAATTAGAACCGGAACATTTTTGAGCGTGTAGGTTGTGTATGTTGATGTACGATTTTTGGGAGACTTTTTCTTATTTCATCTTCATGGAAAAGTTTTCTAAAAATCATACACAAACATACACAACCTACACTGATTTTTTCCAGTTTCCACAAAAGATAGAAAGTTTTTTTAGTAAGTATTTTTCACTTTATACCCGTTGCAATCATCTGGTTTGTGGCGGGTGTTTTTATTTTGATATAATTTTATAGAAACTGATAGAAATTTTATATTAACTACAAAGTCGAATTCAGTAGATTACAAACATCTTTATAAAAGTTTACCTCCCAAATAGGCAATTTTAAGCCTAGACTTGTTTTGCGCTGCAATATTAACCCCGCCCTGAATAAATTTCCCAAATGGGGAGGGGCTTTTTATAAAACCGAATATGAAAATGTCCATGGCGGGAAAAACAAAAAATTTGACTAAATTATAAACCGGATAGCAAATTTGTTCGGCGGCATTAACCAATAAATCCGATCTATAAGTTTATATAAAGATGGGTTTTATCTTTCGTGGTTGTAACGGATTTTAGTTAATTGCGGAGAGGTTAATTTGATTGCGTGGCGTTTCCTCCTCCCGCGATACAAAAAAATCATCTAATCGCCTTTTTGTCTGTAAAAAAAAATATAAATAGCTTTCTACACTTCCGCAAAAAATCACGCGCAGTTTTACGCAACAATTATCCGTTACGAATAACTGCTGCTGAAAATATTTGATACAGTTATAAGTAACAAAAAATTTGCCCGAATAACTGTAGCTAAAAATTTGTTGTGAAGCGTCAATGACAAGAATTAATGTCACTAACTTCTTCACCAAAAAAGAAATTTGAAGTGTATCTACTTATATTTCTAACCTTACCTTTTTGAGGAGTTGCTTGATTTTTTTGAGTCATTATATCGACTAGTTTAACTTATTTTCCGCCAGCTAGTCGTTTCATTTCTCTTATAACGGCATCCTGATATTGCTTTCTTTCTCGTTCCCGCATTGCTACTTGTTGCAGTAGTTTTTGGGCTTTGCCATATTCAGGCGCGTTTTTTGGAATTGCCTTGATATGCTTTCGTGCTAATTCAGTGTTTCCGAAATTTTCAGTTGATGGATCATATCCCTCATTGATGGCTTCTTCCGCTTGAGTTAAATGTTTACTGGCTGGCATCGAAGATGCAAATTGTTGAAATTCATCAGCATCTTTTTCTTCGTATGTTTTTGCCGTTTCCTTTTCTACCTTTTCACGGAAACTTTGAACCGTCGCACCCGTTACTGGAATTTCCTCATCGTAAAATCCGTTTCGCTTCAACTTTCCTATTGTAATATCCCAACAAGTATCGCAAAGATTTTCGACTTGTTCGATGTAAGACGATTCGTAAAGACCGTCATATTCGCCGCCGCTTTCAAGTTGTTCGGTTCGCTTGTAATAATTCGACCAGCGGCGAGCATAAGGCACAGGGTCAATCCTTATCTCACGGACAAGATTTTCCGCATAATAGGAAAGATTTATCTGCTCGTCTTTCGTCATTTTGTTCCAGTCGCTAATTGGTATAAGCAAACTCATTTTCGATGCTCGCCAGCCGAACATTACGGGAAGATTCGTGTGTGATGCAATTCGTTTGTAAATCTGTTCGCCTTTCGTGATTCGGGCTTGTGCTTCTGGACTTTGTAGGGCATCAATCAAAGGTGTCGGAGAGGTAATCTGTGTGGGCGGCGGGTTATCCTTCGGCACGGATATTGAAGTTAAGTTCGTATTCGCAATTCCATTGTTTTGATTGTCTCGTTTCGAGTTTGAACATACGCAGCCTAGCACCGTAAGCAGAAGAATTACTAACGCCAAATTCCTGCTATTTGAGCGGCTCGAAATGAATCTCGATACTATTGAATTTTTCCTTTTTTCCATCAGGGCATATTCTTTAATTTTCGTTCCAGTTCTATCCGTCGTAACTGTAGCTGTCCTTTTCTTTTCAACGCATTCAAATAAATTGCCTTCTTAGGAGACCCCGCTTGCTCACCAAAATCTTCGGTTGCATCTAGCATCTGTTCCACTCCCGCCTGGTCGCTCTTAACACTGTTCAACTGGTCTTCAACAACTTTGCGTTTTTCACGCCTCTCGACGGCAGCCAAGTATTGCTTTGCCGATGCAAATTCCTTTGCCTCTTTTGGTATGATAGAAAGGTGACTTCTAGCCGTGCCTAAGTCTCCTTTACTAAGTGCTTTCTTGCCTAATGCGAGATTATCAGTTGACGATAAACTTGACGGCGAAGGAGTTGAGGGCGTGGCAGGCGTTATCGTTTTGTTTGAAGATCCTTCCAAAGTATTAATTGTACTGGTTTGTGAATTGGACTGTCTGTTTGATTTCTCGCTTTTTTCAATAAGTATGCTCAAGCTAGTAAGTAGCAAAAGTGAGAAAGTAATAATTACCGCCCTCAACATTATGTGAAGATTATTAAACCAGTGTCTAAAAGAATGAACAAAGGAATCAGATTGCTTTGTCATAGGAGCCGCCTGCCGTGCTTTTTGTTGTCGTAGGTATGGGTTAGCTAAATACTGTGCTGCATCAGAATGACCACATTGAGAACAATGAAACATGGCATTATACGATAAAGCAATCAAAGCCCAAATCGGTAGCCACAAACCGCATAGAAAAACAGACGCTATGATATGCGGAGTATGATTCATTCCTTGCCGCGTGAAAAGTCGTTGTTGTTGGCAAATTGGACAAAAAAAACTAGCTTGTTGTACGGGCATTTCTACTTTTCCCTTAAAAGTTTTGGTATTTATATTAAACTGTTAGTTTGAAACCGACTCGGTTAATGTTTAAAGTGGCGGCACATCGCGGGGGATGATGCGCGTCGAGAAGTCAAATAAAAATTGGCTTCCGGCAAATAAGCTTAATAACAATATTTTAGACCTAGCTAGGTCTAATCGCAAGTCGTAAACATCATCGGCTCTGCCAAAAGGAGAATTATCCTAATGGCAAAGCAAAGAGCCCGCCCAAAGCCTGCACGCTTTCACGCAAAACTTAAGCAAATTCGGCTTGCATTAGGATATTTACAAAACGAAATGCTTCGCGCTTTAGGACTTGCTGAAAAATCAAATCGCAGCTTGATTAGCGGTTTTGAACTTGGAACAAAAGAGCCGAATTTATTAGTGATATTGAAATATGCCAAATTGATAAATCTAAGTGTTGTCTAGGTATAAATAAGTATAATAACCTTATCATTATAATATGTCTTGCAATTGTATTATGCTGTTTTACCCATTTTGGCTTTTAAAAAGCATATTCTGAAATATTTGTTCTCCTACAAAAAAACGGGTGCTTTCCTTTACGAATTCGTAATTTAGCGGTTCAACATAAATATTATTTTCAAATTTTTTAAATGGATTAATATTAGATAAGACTATTATTCTATCAGTCGCCGTGGCACTACCTTTTGTTTCCCCCCAAATTCGCGTGGTTTTGTCTATGATTGTATCGTTAATACACCAAACATTATTGAAGAATCTATTTTCATAAATCATCATTGCAAATTCTCTAGCTAACGGAATGATGCTTGTTTTTGATTTAGCTACATCACCAATTACAAAAACTGCCACACCGTCATCTTTAAGAAATAACTGAACCTGCTCTATAAATGTTTTTGAAAAATTTAGCCATTCTTCAAGGTTTAAATCATCATCCAAGTCATTAGAAATATCTTTAGGATTTTGATTTAAAAACCATAAGCGTATCCAATTTTGTTTTGCATAATTAACAATCCCCAAATAAGGAGGAGATGTTAAAACCAGATTGGCTTTCCCGTAGTAACTTTTAAGCTCTGGAATTTCAGAGAGTAGCTTTACATCTCCCTTAAGAACAATACCTTTTTGTCTTGTTTCATTATGTTTTTTATAAAGCCGTTGTGTTTTTTCACGAAGCGAAACAAAAACATCTCGAAATGTTCGACTTAATTGCTTGGTTTGGACAAAACGGCGAACATAATGCGGAGACATGCTAAATGTGTTAGGCATATCTATTGAAGCATAACCTGAAGTTCCGTCAACTCTCTCTGAACCATGCAAAATGCCTAAACAACAACCAATTAGATATTTATCAATATCGTTTTCTGACTTGAGTAACCTTCTGCGTAAATAGCAAAGCTGTGCCAAAGTTCTAGGATTAAAAATTAAATGAATTTCATCATCTTGCGCCATGGCTTCAGGTTGATACAAAGCATAATCGTATTTTCGCTCTAGTTCATCAATTCTCGAAAGAACTTGTTCTTGACTTATATTGACATTTTTGGCTTCGGTTAATGCTATAGCAATTGGATTTAAATCTGTCGCAATAGGCACTCTGTTAAGAATTCTGGCTTCTAAAAGCGTTGTTCCCCTTCCAGAAAATGGATCTAAAATTAAATCACCTGGTGCCGAAAAATAATTAATAAAGTAGCTTGCTAATGCCGGGGGAAATGACCCAAGATACGAGCACATAGAATGCCAAGAATCAAATTCTCGGGCTGAAAGCTTAGACCACGGCGTTTGAAAATCCACAAGACTATTCATTATTCTTCCGAGGCAGCATCGGTTCTAATATAATCGAAAAAGTCATTAATCATTTCGCAGATAGTTTCACAAGCGTTTTCTAAATCCGCCTTCTTAACCATTTCAATCTGATCAATCGAAAGCTGTTGCCCCTCCTCATTTTCAAGATGGTCTTCAACCTTATTGTGACTAATCATAAATGCACAAAAGGCGGTGTGTTCACGATATCTATTTTTTACGGACTCTACGGTGTCGGTGCTATACCTTTGCGCCCTTTCAATTAGCTTAGTTAGATGTCTATTAGAGTCATTGATGTAAATGTAGACAGCATCATCTGTATCTGCCACCTCTGCAACTGTTTCATTATTCCAGTTATGTTCAATGTAATATGGATCATTTTCGTTAATAGCTATTACTTCAATGTTTGGAGTTTTTTTGTCTCCTTGTTTGCTAGACTCAGTTCCTTCAGGTAAATTAGCAGTAACTACATCAATATCTGCAGTCAGGGTTCGTTGTCTTGGGGGTCTCAGTTCCAACATAATTTTAGCTGTTAATCCAACCTCAACGTTTTCCCTAATTTTGAAATATGCAATTCCGTAACCATCAACTACCCGTGCTGTTCCTGAATAACTTCCAATAGAATGAGGATCAATGAAAGCCAAAAAAGCATCAGGATTTGTAAAATAGCTTGGGTGCGCATCAGTTTTGAATTTAATGCTGAATGTTTTACCAATATAAACCTCTTTATTTAGCGGCGTAGTTATTTCTAAAAATGTAGGTGGATCAACAACTGGTATTGGAAGTTGTTTCGTCGTTTTAACTGTATCCTTTGTTTCAGTAGCCTGAACGCTTTTGCCACCCCCGCCACCGCTTAGATACGCATTAATGCGATTCGCTAAGCGTTTTCGCAATCTATCTAGAACTTCTGTATCATCTTTTTTGAGATAACGATCCCTTCTTTCTTTATCAAGAAGGTGCAACTTGTCATCTTCTCTTAATGTATCGATTGTCAATCGTCTTAGTTCTTCAAGAATTGTTGTATCGCGTAAGGATTCTCTTGTGCTACTGAACAATTGCCTTTTAGACTCATTATCAAGTTGATCACATTCGACTTGGACAATTAGGTATTTTTCAAGAAACGGGAGTTTTAGGTCTGTTTTGATAATCGAATTTGGAAGATATCCCTGTTTTTGTCCATTAAATGTAATTATTATTGGTTGAGAAGCAAGCGTATAGTTTTTAATTCTATCCCAAGGTTTGTCGCCCTCAAGCGTAAGCACCCAATAATAAATAACAACTTTTCCATCACGAAAAGTTAAATCAACTTTTTGCCAATATTGTGTTAGCTCCCTTTCATCACCGCCTCCACGGGTCAAGCGCCTGTTGTTCCCAAAAATGCTTCGATTTTCAACTTTACCTCCTGTTCGCCCACGTCTCTCATCGGAGACCGTAAAGGGGATAACAGGGTCAAATAAATAATGGTGCGCTAAATACCAAAGAGAACCTGTTGGATTAGTCATGGCAGCTTTATATTTGCCCAAATCCATTCCGATGTGCTTAACAAAAGTCCCATGTGGAAAAACCGCATCATTAACCTCAACAGAGAACGG
The DNA here is from genome assembly GCA_036400075.1 of Pyrinomonadaceae bacterium. Taxonomy (GTDB): domain Bacteria; phylum Acidobacteriota; class Blastocatellia; order Pyrinomonadales; family Pyrinomonadaceae; genus JALZCH01. The sequence continues at coordinate 15,909 of DASWLV010000160.1, read as the reverse complement.
TTGATTAGTTTCTTCATCCACGCAATACTCAAACCACTCATGTTTATCAATATCTACGTTACCAGGATTAACACGAACAATTGTCCACGATGTTACCGCCTCTTGTTTATGATTTTGACCGTATGGTTTTGACGCAATAATTGTAAAATTGTTGTAAGATAAAGCTGTTGAACCTCCTTGCCCATAAGCTCCCATTAAATAAAGCTTTTGAATTTTATTACCACTGTGCAGCCCTAAAATTGTTTTTGAAAAGTCTTCGCCCTTAAGTCCTATACCCTGATCGCGGATTTCAACAGTTGGGTTATTTTCTTTCTCGGAATCATGTAGAGTAATTTTGATTTTCCTCGCCAGAGTTTCTATTGCTTTATCCCTAGCATTCTCCACGTTTTGCAATTTGCCGCCTTTAAGTCCAAACCAATTCTCAACTGCTGTTCTTGGATTGTTTAGATTTAACGGTTTGCCTTTAATATGCCATTCTAGTTCAAGGATGGCATCAATAGCATTGGTAATTCGTTCTGTTAGACCCGCTGCAGGGTCAGTACCGATGTTAATAGTTGCAATATTGTCTTTTCTGTTGCCTACCGGAAGCCATTTAACATTGCATTTATCAATCAATTCTTCGAGTAAATCTGTTACTTCAGTAGCAGTGTTAGCCTTGAGAAGCTTAGTGAAAAGTTCTTTCATAAATTGAATTTTAGCCAAATCCATTTTGTTGATTGCGTAGGTCTGTGCTATGGAAACAAGCGATTAAATTTAACTAAAAAAGAATTCTTTGTAAAGCTATGGTTTTTTATCTGGTACATTATAAATATGGTTGATAATGCTTTAATTTTAATGGGTTAAGCATATTGATTTAATCGTTCCTTATTGGTTAAATCCCCGCAGATCTGCTGCGGCATAAGGGAAAAATAAAATTCCGATTTGATACTTCGCGGCTCTTCAGCGCTGAATTTCATTTGCTTTCAAATTATGATTTGTAAATGAAAGGGAATCGGTCTATCTTAATCCACGCAATTCTCAATTTGCTAAATTGAAATTATTCCTACTTATCGAGCTTATTTCTATGTCTGTAAGTATTCACGCAACTGAAAAGCCATTATCCAAAATTTTTAGCAACGATTTTGTTTTTTCTATTCCACATTATCAACGCCCTTACGCTTGGACTACTGAACAAGCAGGAGATTTATTAAGCGATCTTATTTCGTTTTTGGGAAACAAAGAGAAGCCAGTTTCAGAAATAAATCCTTATTTTCTTGGTAGTATTGTTCTTATTAAAAATGAAGGTTCTCCTACGTCAGATGTCATTGATGGTCAGCAACGGTTAACAACATTGACTCTTTTACTTGCTGCTATTAGATCATTAGTCAGCTCAGATTTAGCTGAGGATATTACAAAATATATTTACGAACAGGGAAATAAGATTGAAGGAACTCCAAATCGCTATCGCTTGACACTCCGTGAACGTGACGAAAAGTTCTTTCGTGACTATGTTCAAAATGAAAAGGGGTTAGAATCTTTACTTCTATTAGATAATGGACAATTGAATGACAGCCAAGTAAACATTAAGACTAATGCAACTTATTTTATTGAAGCTTTAAAGCAATTGCCCGAAAATCAACGCACTCGCCTTTTGCAATACATAATGACTCGTTGTTTCCTGGTTGTCGTTTCTACACCTGATATTGATTCAGCTTACCGAATTTTCTCTGTTCTTAATGCACGCGGGTTAGATTTAGGATTAACTGATTTACTAAAATCCGACATTATCGGGGCGATCCCTAAAGAACAACAAGAAAAGTACACTAAAATTTGGGAAAACGAAGAGGAAGATTTAGGGAGAGAAGCCTTTCAAGAATTATTTACTCATATCCGCATGATTTCTCGTAAAGCAAAACCTAAAGAATCAATCCTTAATGAATATATAAAATACATAAAGCCGAAGGAAAATCCTCAAAATTTCATTGATGAAATTTTGAAACCCTACTCTGACGCATTTCAGGAGATTAAAAACACAACATACTACAGTGACAAGAACGCTGAAACAATCAATTCGATTTTAAGTTGGCTTAATCAAATTGATAATGCAGATTGGCTTCCTCCAGCGATTCTATTTCTTTCACGTAATCACCAATGCCCTGAAAAACTAAAAAAGTTCTTTACTGATTTAGAAAGACTGGCTGCTGGATTGATGATTATGCGAGCTGATGTAAACTACCGTTATGATCGATATGGAAGGTTATTGGCAAAAATTGAACAGGAATTAGATTTATCATCTCAAGACTCTCCACTACAGTTATCCAACGATGAAAGCAAACAAATAATTCAAGCATTAGAAGGGAATTTATACCAAATAACAGGTATTCGTAAATATGTTTTATTACGTTTAGATTCTTTATTATCTGAAGGTGAAGCTACTTATAATTATCCGATTATTAGCGTAGAACATGTTTTACCTCAAAACCCTCCCTTTAATAGTGTTTGGAACAGATGGTTCACGGCAGAAGATAAAGCCAAGTATGTTCATAAAATTGGAAATTTGGTTTTACTTTCCCGTAAGAAAAATAGTCAAGCGCAAAATTATGATTTTGATAAGAAAAAAGAAAAATATTTTGCAACCAGGAATGGTATTTCACCGTTTGCTTTGACAACCCAAGTACTACAACAATCTAAATGGACTCCTAATATAATTGAACAAAGGCAAACTCAAATTTTGCAAAAACTTAGGCAGCATTGGCGACTTTGATTTGTTTTTCTAGTTTTAAGGCTTATTTGTATTAGGCAATAAATTCAACTAAGGGGGTGTTTTCCAAACTATGGTTTGAAAAATTGAAGATGACAATACACCCACTAATCAAAAAACAGATTTAAAAGGGCAGTAATGCAATAAACTGTTCCTCAGTGATTTGTTTCGGATTTTGAGTTCCTGGCGTTTTTCCAAAAATGTCATGCAATTGTTCAATCGTTAAAATCGGCGGATCGTAAAGTTTCAGGAAAGTGGCTTCGCAAGCAATAAAAATACCGCATATCCGCCTGCGCCTTTGATATTCCAAATCCCACTTCCGAAGGCGTTCTTCGATATCCGGTATATTCATAAAGTCTTTCGATGCACCGCCGGTCATTTCATACGGCAAACACTTATTCTCCGCGACCATGCAATTTGAGGGAAGCGGCAGCCCTTGATCTTGATACCATTGGGCGGCATCTTTGTGCGATTGAAACATTTGCAAAACTTTTAAAATTGCCGTTAATCGCCAATGCGGAAAACTCTCCGGTTTATAGTTTCCTTTCTTGGTTATATAAACAACCGAATCGCCGATATTCAGCCGAGGAACAAATTTTTCAATCCGGCATAATGCGGAAATTGATGGGTATTTGGATTGAAAATCAGGTTCGCGCCGACAGGAGGCATCAATAAACGGAGGAAATTCAAATCTTTTAGTTGCTTCACGACCTTCTTTGGTATAACAAAGCGGCTTATAAGAATTTAGAAAATACATAATTAGTAGTAATCCGACTTCAATTTCAAATAAACAAAATCAATCTTACAAATAAATTGAGGTATTTTATTTTATTCCTATTTTTTGTCATTGAAAACTTGAATTGCCAATGAGATAATTCCCAAACTTTTTTATTAAAGTATGAAAACTGAAATAGATGCATTTGATTTAATTAAAGATTGGCACAAGGTTTCAACCGGCGAGAAGGTTGAAATTTCTGATGTTTTCTTTCAATTTATGGCTAGTTGGGTTGCCATGAACGCGCTTTACAATTGGTTCTGTCGAAATGGCAACTACGGGGGGGATAAGAGTAAATTAAAGCAATTTGCTTCGGCAAGTAACGAAGCTAAGGTAATACACAGCGATCTACTCGCTGACAATGAAAATTATAGAAATGTGATTTTACTTTTAGCAGAACATGGTGTTTATGATCCACAAAATAAACGAACTGTTGAAATAGATGATATTACGAATTTTGCACAAGTTATTTTATGCGTTTATCAAATACGCAATAATTTGTTTCACGGGAACAAATCATTTGAAGAAAGATGGGATGAAAAGGCGGTAAGTATATCGCTTACGATTGTTTCAACATTTTTGGAAGGTTATTTGAATCATCCAGACGAGAGGTTGTTTAGAAACAAAGAGATTAATTAAAAAAAACTTTTGTTCAAATATTTCCCGAAACGGAGGAAGTGCAAATTGAAATTACGGATTTGTGTAATTACAAAGTAACGGGAAACATCGGTAACAACGGTAACGAAAGTAATGCTTTTCTTTGATTTAATGTTTCCGTTACCGCCGTTACCATTGTTAGCGCTTCCTTCAATTAACTTAGTTTTTTATTCAAGACATAAACTTAAAGAGAATTAATTTCAACTGGATTGATTAATTCTTCGCCGTCAAACGATGGACTATTTACTTGCCGACTTACGGCGTGTGATGCCATTTCATAAGAGGGATACGGCTTCAGGAATTTTTGTAAATCATCGGTATCAAAATTTTTCGGATCAAGCCACGCTTCGTAATCTTCAGGTTTAATAATTATCGGCATCCGGTCATGAACCGGAGCAAGCACCGCGTTGGCTTCGGTTGTAATGATCGTGCAGGATTCAATTTCTTCGCCTTCCTCGGTTTTCCACGTTTCCCACAGACCGGCAAATCCGAAAACGGGTTTATCCTTCAAATGAAAATAAAACGGCTGCTTCGCGCCTTTGCCGCCGGTTTGTTTCCATTCATAAAAACCCGACGCGGGAACGATGCAGCGGCGAGAGCGGAAAGCATTTCTAAATGACGGTTTTTCCGTTATACTCTCGGCGCGGGCATTAATCATCCGATTACCGATTGATTCTTCTTTTGCCCAAGACGGAATTAATCCCCATTTCAAACCGTTGGCGATCCTTTCAAATTCAAATTGCCGAACAGCCAAAACAATTTGCGACGGCGCAATATTAAAACGCGGATGGTTTAATTGTTCCGCTTGTTTTGCTTGCTCGACAATCGAGTCAAATTCCTTTTCAATCGCTTCTTTTTCCGCTTTCAAAACATATCTGCCGCACATCTCAAGTTTGTTCCTTTCCTCTTTGTTTTATCCGGTTATAAGTTTACTTTCGCTCCGCATTAGAAAAATTGTATTGATTTTCCATTTTTCGGTGTTATACGCTTGTTTCAAGTATAGCACGATGCACCATTAAAGAGATATGCAAAAAAGAACCAATGAGCTTGGCGAAATCTACCCTGCGGAGCGGGTTACAAAACCTCTTTCAAGACCGCTTTTTCTTGTCCGAATTCAAGCCGGTTTTCCAAGTCCTGCGGAGGATTTTATTGAACGAAGAATTGATCTTAATCGTGATTTACTTAAACACCCGCTTGATACTTATTACATCCGCGTCATCGGCGATTCGATGGAGCCCGAAATACCGCAAAATTCGATTATCGTGGTTGATCGCCTTGAAGAACCGCAAAACGGCGATATTGTCGTCGCTTGCTTAAATGCGGATATGTGCGTCAAACAGCTTTCGATGGGAAGCGACGGGAGAATTTGGCTTTTGTCAAAAAACGAAAAATATCCGCCGATTGAAGTTCGCTCCGGTGATGATTTCGAGATTTGGGGAGTTGTTTTGCACGCGATTCATAGCTTTCGCGGAAAGAACAAAGTCGGCTCGGTTAAAGGTCAGGCGGCTTAAATTATTGAATTGAAATTTTTAAACCGGAGGAGCTGTTCAAGATTAATTTGATATGTCGCAGGCAATAGCTTTACTTGACGCCAACAACTTTTACGCTTCTTGCGAAAGAGTTTTTGATAGAAGTTTATATAAAAAGCCGATTGTTGTTTTATCGAATAACGATGGGTGCATTGTTGCCCGTTCCGAAGAAGCCAAGAAAATCGGCATTTCGATGGGGTCACCGCTATTTAAAGCGAAAGGTTTATTAGACGACAACGATGCCGCGATTTTTTCGTCAAATTACACGCTTTACGGCGATATATCAGCGCGTATGATGGAGCATTTGCGGGATTTTACTCCCCAAGTGGAAATTTATTCGATTGATGAAGCTTTTATGGCGCTTGATCCAGCAAAAGCAAATCTTGATTCTTTGGGGCGCGAAATCTGCGAACAACTTTATAAATGGACGGGCATTCCAACTTCAATTGGAATTGCCGAAACCAAAGTTTTAGCGAAAATCGCTAACCGGATTGCCAAAAAGTCAGAAAAAGCAAAAGGCGTTCTTGATTTATATCGTTCTCCACATCAGGAGCTTGCCTTAGAAAAAACGGCAATTGAAGATGTGTGGGGAATTGGTTCATCTTATTCGCAAACATTGCGTTATCACGGCATTCACACTGCGCTTGATTTACGGGGAATTGACCTTCGTTGGGCGCGAAAAGCATTAACGGTTGTGGGCGCAAGGATCGTGATGGAATTGCGCGGAACGCCTTGTTTTCCTCTTGAGCTTGCTCCGCCGCCTAAACAATCAATTACGTGTTCGCGGAGCTTTGGGAGAACAATCGAAAACTTTAAAGACATCAAGGGCGCTGTTGTGTTCTTTTTAAGCCGGATTGCCGAAAAATTACGGCGTCATCGTTTGGCGGCACATTCAATTACCGTTTTTATCGGGACAGACCGATTCAACCCGCAGCCGGAACATTATTCAAATGCCGCAACTTATTCTTCCGCATATCCCACTGATGCCGATCAGGAATTGCAAACTTGGGCTTTCAATTGTTTATCAAAAATTTTCCGCGACGGATTTGCCTATCGGAAAGCGGGGATCGTTGTCAGCGGGCTTGTTCCTTCGGATAAATTGACCGAAAGAATGTTCAATGACGAAAGATGGGAACGATTCCGGCGCGTAATGCGGGCAGTGGACGAAATTAACCGTAAATTTGGGCGCGGAACAGTTCAATTTGCCGCCGCTCAGCCAACCGGAATTTGGCACGGAAAAGCAGCCCGCCGGAGCCCGCGATATACCACAAACTTGGAAGAAATTATGACGATCCGCTAATTAATCCTGCCGCGATTATTGAAGAAATTCAATCTTAATGATGGGATGAAGTTCTATTCCATTTGGAGATGCACCTTCCGCCCCGTGAACACGATCAAAAAAACCAATTCCCGTAATTCGCACCTTTTGATTAAACGTCTTTTTAGTTTGCTTGGAAAACCATTCGTCAAAATCTGAACGGGCTTGAATAATCATGCCTTTTAACGGTTCAACAGTATCTTCGACGCATTGCGCAGATGGAATTTCAGCTACTAAAAATTTACCGCCGCTTTTTAAAACTAGATGATAATCTTCATCCGCCTCATTTTTCTTTTTAGTTAGGATTGCGTTAATTGTCCAAATCCTAAATTCCGCTATTCCGGCGCGTTGCGTGTAAGACCATTTTGGCGGCTTTCCGGTTAGTTTCTCAAACGGATAATCTTCCTGGTGCAGTTTGGCAATTGTGGTCGGCAAGAAGGGCTGAAGTTTTCCGGTTGAAATACTATTATCCTTGAAAAAATAATTAACGTGCTTGTCTTGAGCGACTTTTACGCCCCATCTTTCAACACCGCAAGCAAAAACCGCTTGCGCCGAAACAAGGCAGAAAAAAGCCAATGTGATAAGTAATGTAAAACGGGAAAATACTTTTTTCATTTGGTTCTCCAGAGAAGTTTGGTTGGTATTGCTAGAAAACGGGAGTAAAATAGCACAAAAAATAAATAATGGCGAAAAAAAAGCATCATCCGGAGAACTCACCCGCCCTAGTTATTCGTTACTTGCGCGCTGATCCGGATCAAAACGAAGTCGTAAAAAAGGTGCGCGGCAAAACGGAAGCAGTAGAATGGCTTGAAAAATTTACGAAAATTGAAAAAGAGCCGAAAAAATATCGTTTCTTATGGCGTTGGGAAGACCCGCAAGCTGCGCTTGAATATGAGCTTGAGCAATTGAACAAAGCTAATTAATCAAAAAACTACCATATGAAACGAAGCAAGTATCCTTGGATTTTATACTTTTGCTTGCGTTACATTTTCTCCAAAAGGGGAGTAAGTAGAATTGAATTTAATTAGTTGTGTAACAACAAAGCAACGCTAACAACGGTAACGGCAGTAACGGTTCACTTTAATTTAATGTTTCCGTTACCATCGTTACCATTGTTACCGCATCCACTTAATAGCTACATTTTGAATTGATCCGAATTAATTTATGAATTCGGAAGAAGCGGGTAATTCTTGTAGCTTTTCCAAAATTGATGCCGCTTGATGCAAAGTTTCATCATTCGCCGTTAAATAGCGATAAGTTGTTTGGGGTTGTGTATGTCCTAAAATTTTACCCACTATTTGGATTGGCAGATTTCCATTAACTAGCCTCGTCGCTGCTGTATGTCTTGCCTGATGAGGCGTTATTCCATCAATTCCGCCATGTGGAATTTTAGCTTCTCGGCAAGCGTTTCTGAATACTGTTCGGATACACCTTTTACCAAAGACTTTAGCCGATAAGTCTTTGTCAGATTGATGCCAAATTGACCAAAGCTCATAATAAAGCCTTTGAGTCATAGCAACTTGACGAGTTTTTAATGTTTTAGTTGTTTGTCCGATAAAAGTTATTAAGCGATTATCGAAGTCAACATATTGCCAAGTAAGCTGCTGAACTTCATTCTTTCTGGCTGCTGTGTCGAGCATCGTAATTAACAATGATTTGAGATATTGCCTTCTCGGAATGTCGCAAACAGCCAGCAATCGGGTTTCTTCATCAACCGTTAAGATTCTTGCGCGGATTCTTTCATCTGCCGGAGTTATCAAAGGCTCGCCGCAGTTAAATGGATTTTTCACAATCCAATCTTGAGCTAAAGCAATATTGAACATTCGCCGCAAAACAACTAATTCACGGTTCATCGTGGCAATGTTTCGCTGTCTGTTATGAACGGTAGGAGTTGCCATCCTCATTCGTTTGTAGCTGGCAACATCACCGTATGTAATTAACCGAAGTTTTTTCTTGCCGAAAAATGAACGGAAGTGAACAACGACTCGCTTAGCTCGATCAACATCACGCAAACCGCTTATTTTTCGTCCATTAACGTATTGTGCCGGATGCAAAAAGTTTTTTTCATAATGCAATGCCAAATAGTCAAAAGTTAAGTTCGCGGTATCAATTGCTTTAACACCTTCGTCGTCTAATTGACGAACAATTTGCTTGAGCAATTCCTTTGCTTCGGATTTAGAATTTGCGCTTCTTCTGATATTGCGGCGTTTTCCCGTTTCATCAGTTGTTGTAACTCTTGCAATCCATTTTTTATTTTCTTCATAGACATAACCAGTTCTATCTTTTGCCATTGTCTTTTTGTCTTTTTAAGGACACATTCAAGGACACTTTGAATATAAAAAGCCTATAAAAATGCTTGTTTAAAGCCAGATGCAGCTTCAAGTTTTTTCGGAAGAAGACATCGAAAAGGCAATCGTCACAAACGTCACGGAATTAACCAAACAAAGAATCTGGAACGATTTTTCGGATTTCAGGCAGCAAGCCATAAAGCCGTAAAAGCTGCATTTTAAAATATTAAAAACTAAAAGCCTTGAATAACAGCGATTTCAAGGCTTTTTTTATTTGGCTTGCAAAACGGATAAAAATCTGACTATAATTAAATTCCCTTATCGAGGGGCGCATTGGTGTAGTCGGTTAACACGCAGCCCTCTCAAGGCTGAGACCACGGGTTCGAGCCCCGTATGCGCTGCCAGAATAGTTTAATAGCTCAGTATCACAAATTTAATATATTACAAGGTTGCCGCGCGGCAACCTTTTATTATTTAGCTAATAATCAAATTCAGGAAAACAAACCTCCGACGACATTTTTAGGGCGAAATGTTTGAATTAACAGAAAGCGATTGACTCTTATTCTTAAATATTTATTGCGGCAATCCAGCTATAAAACGAAAAGACAAACCGCCGATTTGTCTTTGGGAATCATTTTAGTTTTGATTCAATCTGTTTGATTGTAATGGTTTGCGTTATTTTTGAAGATACGCCTTGACCGCCATTTTCGCCAGCTTCCAGGTTTTCTGCCGGTCAATTCTGCGTGATGTCTAATAAATTTCGGTTAGCTGATAATTTCAATTATTTTATTTACAATTTCTTCAACTTTTTTATCTTGTAAAGCTCCGGCTTTATAAAGAACGATCTTTGAATCAGCCGTAAACAAACGATTTGAGCGGACATAACTGTTTTGCTTTAAGCTGCCATTCATAAAATCCGCGTTTGAAATGGCGATGGCATAACTATCTTTAGGCTTTTGGCTCGTAATCAAACAAAGAACAACATCATCTCCGCTCAAAGGCGCAATGACAAACGCGGGACGCTTTTTCGTCGCCGTTAAATCCGAGAAAGGAAACGGTAAAACGACGACATCACCTTTTATAAATGCGCCCATGCTTGATCTTCTTCCGGCGTGTCCCATTCTTTGGCAATCAAAGATTCCGACGCCAGCATCAATTCGCGGGCACCGACTTCCGACATATCTAATTCGCCGTCCGCCAAATATGAAACGAAATGATAAACCGCCGCGAGCTTGTCTTCGGGCAATCGTTTTAATTTTGATTCAATCTGTTCGATTGTAACCGTTTGCATCATTTTTGAAGATACGCTTTGACCGCCATTTTCGCCAGCTTCCAGGTTTTCTGCCAATCAATTTTGCCGTTTTCCGATTCGCGCCCGGTTATTTTGTCGAAAATCATCTGCCGGAAATATTTGCTTTCGCGGCGGAGCATAAATTCTTTGGCATAAGGGCGCGCGGTTTCAAAGAAATTAAATTCCGGGTCAATCACATAACCGATGCCTTCGAGCGTCATCAGCGCGCGCATAATATAAGTGAAATTCGACGGCAGACGAAACGGATAATCGTACATAATATCCGCCAGCTCGTAAGTCATTTCCTTGAATTTTACGTCTTTCAACTTCAAATCGAGATGAAGCGAAAACATTTTCTCGACAATCGGGCGCACCTTTTCGGGATCGCCTCCGGGTTTCATAAAATCGAGGTCAATCAAATCCTGCGCGATTCCCTGCGGGTCTTTCGAGACGACGTGGAAAAAGGCGTCAACCATTTTCGATTGCAGCCGCCGGTCAATCCGCCCGACCATTCCGAAATCGAAAAACGCGAGTCTGCCGTCCGGCATTACGAGCAGATTTCCCGGATGCGGATCGGCGTGGAAAAATCCGTCTTCGAGAAGCTGTTTTAAATACGTCCGAATCAGCAAACGATTGACTTTCGCAGCCGAAATTCCCTGCGCCTTAAGAGCTTCGACTTCTATAACTTTCGTGCCGCGAATAAATTCCATCGTCATCACGCGCGGCGTCGTGTGCGTCCAATAAATTTTCGGAACGTGAACGGCAATCCAATCTTTGAAACTATCGCTGAAACGCTCGGCATTATGGGCTTCTGAGGAATAATCCATTTCCTCGTGAATCGTTTCGTCAAACTCCCTGAGCATTCCAGCCCAATCGGCGTTTTCGTTCAGCGAGGGAAAACGCTCGGCGAATTTGGCGATTTTCGCCATAATATCAATGTCGCCGCGAATCGTAGCCGCCAGATTCGGTCGTTGAACTTTGACTGCGACTTCTTCACCTGAAAAAAGATGCGCCCGATAAACTTGTCCGAGCGAAGCCGCAGCGACCGGCTCGACATCAAAATCGCCGTACAACTCCTGAATCGGTTTGCCTAACTCTTTTTCAATTCTGGCAAAAGCGATTTCATTGGAAAAAGCCGGAACGTCGTCTTGCAGCGTGCCGAGTTCTTTGACATACGAGAGCGGCAAAAGATCGGCGCGCGTTCCCAGAGCCTGACCGATTTTGATAAACGTCGGACCAAGCTTGATAATTGTTTTCTTGAGCCAAACTGCCTGTTTTTCCTGAATACGGTCTTTGTTTGACTCGCCGCGAAAAACCCACCAGCGGACGACCCGAACCGTTTTATCGAACAGCCAGCGATAAACTTCCAGAATGTATTCGCCCAAAACCGCAAACCAATTCATCTGGCGGGCGCGCTCAAAACGATTTTCGACGTACGCTCGATAATATTTGTAAGAAATATCGTAGCGGTCGAGATAAAGATAAAGCGCGAGTCTGCAGACGACCGAAGCGACGAGCATCAGGCGAAACCAGCCGCGCAAGCCTTGATAAGTATTCGCCGAAGCGTTTTCCGCAGCTTCTAACGCGGCAAAAGCCTTTGCATCGGCGCGCGGAATCGTCACTTTGCTTTTTACGGGCAAAGCGATTTTGCCGTTTCCATTCGTATCGGAAATTTTGACCAGAGCGTTTGAATTTGAATCGGACAAATGATTGCCGTTTCGTTCCGGCAATTCTGTAGTTAAAACCCCTTGTTTATTATCTTGCATTATAAAATTCAGCTTTTAAAAACAAATTAAATACAACTCAATACTTAAGTAATCGGGCAAATTAAATCTGTAGAAATAATCACGGATAAACACTGATTTAAAAACCGATAAATTAAAGATGAAGAAATCAAATTCTCTTTATCAAAAAAACATCCGTCTTTGATCTGTGTCCATCTGTGGTAAAAATTCTTATCATTTTATTCTGCATGACTACTTATCTTTGACGAAAAAAACACACAATTCGTTCGGTTCAAATTTTCGGTTTCGGTTCAAACAATATTCAAATTCTGCCGAACGCCCTTCAATTCAAAATATCTTTCGGTGCGCCGCAGATCTCTGCCGATTTGCGTTTTCAATTCTTCGATTCCGCCGAATTTCCGCTCGTCGCGGACGCGGTGTAAAAACCGTACGCGAATCACATCGCCGTACAAATCGCCGTTCCAATCGAGAACGAAAGTTTCGATTGTCGGCTGCGCTTCTTGTTCAAAAGTCGGGCGGACGCCGATGTTTGTAATGCTGCGCCGCCACGCGCCTTCAATCAAAGTCGCCGTCACATAAACGCCCGCGCGCGGAATCACGCGGTTGTTCGTCATCAAATTCGCCGTCGGAAAACCGATTGTTCGCCCGCGCTGCTGTCCGTGAACAACGCGACCTTCGACGCCATAAGGTCTGCCAAGCATTCGACGTGCCAGATTCACTTTTCCTTCTGTAAGAAGCCGCCGGATTTGCGAAGAACTGATGCGCTGACCGCGCAATTGCACCTCTTCGACTTCATCGGCGAAAAAGCCTAATTCCTTGCTTTTCTCTCGCAAAAGTCCAATGTTTCCGGCTCTGCCTTTGCCGAATGCGAAACCTTTTCCCAAATAAACTTCTTTCGCCTGTAGTCTTTCGCGGATAATATCGCGCAAAAAATCTTCGGCATTTGTCGCGGCAAATTCTCTGGAAAAGCGAATGATAATCGTCTGCTTGATTCCCAAAACTTCTAACGCGCCGAGCCGCTGATCGAGTGTTTGCAGAAGCGGCGGCGCGTTTTCGGGCTGTAAAACGGCGCGCGGATGCGGATCGAAAGTGATTGCGGTCGGGACGGCGTTGATTGTTTTCGCACGATTAACGACGGTCTCCATTATTCGTTGATGACCGAGATGCAAACCATCAAAAACGCCGAGCGTCAGAATTGTCGGGCGCAAAATTCCGGCGTTTTCGGTTCCGTGAAAGATTTTCATAAATAAAGTTTCATCCCGACGTGCGAAGCTTTAAAACCGAGATTTTCGTAAAATCTTTGCGCGTCGGCGCGGTCGTTGTTCGTCGAAAGCTGAATCATCCGGCAGTTTTTCCCGCGTGCCCGTTCAATCGCCCATTCAAACATTTTTTTGCCGATTCCCTGCCCGCGCACGCTTGCGGCGACGCGAACCGATTCGATCTGCGCGCGTTTTCCGCCCTGAAAAGAAATTGAAGGAATAAAAGTTAGCTGAAGCGTCCCGACGATTTCGCCGTTTTGTTCGACGACTACAAGCTCGTTGTTTTCATCGCGATCAATTTCCTCAAACGCCCGTAAATAACTTTCCGGCAAAGGCGTTTCGAAGCGTTCGCGCTGTTTTCCGAGAAAATCGTCGGCGAGCATTTCAACGACTTGCGGCAAATCGGCAACTGTTGCGCTGCGAAAATGAAGATTTTCCGACATAAAAATTTAGACGACGAGCGATTCGTATTCGGGATGACGTTTGATATAGGCGGCGACAAATGTGCAGAGCGGGCGAATACGCTTATTTTCATTTTTGACCAAATCGAGCGCGCCTTTTACTAATTTACTGCCCACGCCTTTGCCTTCGAATTCCTGCGGGACTTCGGTGTGCGTCATTGCAACAACGCCGTTTTGTTCGCTGTAATCAATCAAAGCGGTTTTTCCGTCCAAATCAATTTCAAAACGTTCTTTTTCTTTGTTGTCAATTACTTTTAAATTTTCCATTTATTTCTCCTCATCGCTGACAATCAAGCCGTCGTATGCAAACTGCACGTTGTCAGGAAGCAATTTTGAATCGCGTTTATACAAAAATTCGTGATTCAGATGCGTTAAAAACGCGCGTTTCGGTTTTAGTTTTTCGATGTGCGCGAGCGATTGTTCGAGTCCGAAATGCGTCGAGTGCGGTTTGAAACGAACGCAGTCAATTACCAAAACGTCCAGATCGCGCAAGTTTTCCATCGTTTCTTCGGGGATAAAATTTAAATCCGTCGCGTAAGCAAAATCGTTAAAACGATAAGCAACGACCGGCAATTTGCCGTGAATGACTTCAAGCGGGGTAATTTCTAAATCCGGCGCGAAGCAGAACGGCGCGCCGAATTCGATTATGTGCGGCAGAAATTGCGGCAATCCGCCTCCAATGTGCTTCGGCTGAAAAACGTATTGATAAACGCGGCGCAAATCAGCCCAGGTTTCAGCGTTGGCGTAAATCGCCAGCGCGCCATAACGAAAATTTAGCGCGCGCAAATCGTCCATCCCGAAAATATGGTCAACGTGGCTGTGCGTAATCAAAACCGCATCGAGCCGACGAATGCGGTGACGCAAAGCCTGCTGCCGGAAATCAGCCGACGCATCAACCAAAATGCGTTTTCCCGCGTGTTCGATCAAAACCGAAACCCGCAGACGGTTGTCGCGCGGGTCTTCCGAAGTGCAAACCTCGCAATCGCAGCCGATAAACGGAACGCCGGTCGAAGTGCCTGTCCCTAAGAAAGTTAATTTCATTAACGTTGTTCGTTGTTAGTCGTTCGTTGTTCGTTGCAGAAAGCGATTTGCAACGAACAACGAACAACGAACAACGAACTATTTCCCAAGAATATCTTTGCCGGAAAATTTCTGTGCGGCTTGTTTCATCAGGTTTTCTTCCTGTTTCCGCATTTGCGCTTCAGCCATTCGGGAGAGCTGGACAAATTGCATTCGCAAATCGCCCAAAAGTCCATCGAAAAGTTTTTGCTCCTGCGGGTGCAGATTGCCTTTGGTTTTTTCGTGAAGCATTCCGAGAACGTCGAGCCAATAGCGCGACAATTCCAAATCCGCCGAACGTTTGCCGGTCATCGGATTTTCCGCCAATCCCATTGCGGCTGCCGCCTGCGAAGCGAGCGAGAGCAGGAAATTGGCAAAGCTCGCCGGATTTTCTGCGCCCGGAATTTCAGCTTCGTCAAAATCTTCTTCCGTTTCGCCAGCGGTTTCCGGTGCCGTTACGGATGTTTCGGGAATTTCTTCGGTAATAATTTGCGGCGTTTCCGCCGGTTTCGTTTGCGGCGCAGGTTGAGCCGCGCTTGCAGTCATCGCTGGTGCTTCGGTTTGAGGTTTTGCCTCCTCTAAATTGACGCCTTCGCGCAGAGAGCCGTCGGCGTTAAATTTTCGGCGGTCGGCGATCTTGAAAATCGGTTCTTCGTTTAAATTTTCTTCAGCCATATTGAATTTCCGTTCTAAAAATATTTTTTGATAATTCAAATTTAGCATTTTCCCGAAATCTAGTTCAAAATCGTTTTGTTATGAAAAGTTTTGACGAATTAGTTGCAATTAT